>NZ_UPHQ01000221.1 GCF_900566055.1 Mycobacterium innocens | reverse complement strand
GACCGATCAGCCGCCCCCCGGCGGGTCTTACCCCCCACCGCCACCGCCTCCCGGCTCCTCCGGTGGGTTTGAGCCACCGTCCCAGCCTTCGCAGCCGAGCGGCGGTTCCTACCCGCCGCCTCCGCCGCCTGGCGGGTCTTATCCGCCACCGCCGCCCCCGCCAGAGGGCGGCTATCCGCCACCGCCGCCTCCGTCGGCCGCCGGCTACGCGCCGCCGCCGCCCGGGCCGGCGATCCGCTCTGAGCCGACGGAGTCCTACACCCCGTGGATCACCCGGGTACTGGCCTTCCTCATCGACACCGCTCCAGTCGTCGTCGTCTACGGCATCGGTTGGGTGATCGCATTGGTCACCCAGCAGTCGTCGTGCGTCACCAGCGTCAATCAGTACGACGTGAGCCAGTACTGCTACGTGCAGGACTCGATCATCGGTGTGCTGGCGCAGGGGCTGGCGTCGCTGGCAATACTGGCCTACTGGGTGTGGAACTACGGCTACCGCCAAGGCACCACCGGATCGAGCATCGGCAAGTCGGTGCTGAAGTTCAAGGTGGTCAGCGAAACCACCGGTCAGCCGTTGGGCTTCGGGATGTCGCTAGTACGCCAACTCGCACACTTTGTCGACGCGATCATCTGCTACGTCGGCTTCCTGTTCCCGTTGTGGGACGCCAAGCGACAGACGCTGGCCGACAAGATCATGACCACGGTCTGCCTGCCGGTCTGACCCTGGCAGCGACTCGGCAAGGCGCTATCCCGGTCGTGACGCGACGGCCCGGGGTAGCGCCTTGCTATTAGGCTGGCCACCGATGAATGACGACCGCCGGGGGCATCACCAGTTCAGTGGGCTAGCCACCAAAGCCATCCACGCCGGCTACCGGCCCGACTCGGCAACCGGAGCCGTCAACGCTCCGATCTATGCCAGCAGTACGTTCGCCCAGGACGGTGTCGGCGGACTGCGGGGCGGCTACGAATACGCTCGCACCGGCAACCCGACGCGGGCCGCCTTGGAGGCGTCGCTGGCCGCCGTCGAGGAGGGCGGGCACTGCCGGGCGTTCAGCTCCGGGATGGCCGCCGCCGACTGTGCGCTGCGGGCCATGCTGTCACCCGGGGACCACGTGGTCATCCCCGACGACGCCTACGGCGGCACCTTCCGGCTGATCGACAAGGTGTTCACCCGGTGGAACGTCGAGTACACACCGGTGGCGCTTTCCGATCTGGATGCGGTGCGCGGTGCGATCACTCCGCGCACCCGGCTGATCTGGGTGGAAACACCGACCAACCCGTTGCTGTCGATCGCCGATATCGGCGCGATCGTCCAGCTGGGCGCGGACAGCTCCGCAAAAGTGTTGGTGGACAACACGTTCGCGTCGCCCGCCCTGCAGCAGCCGTTGACGCTGGGCGCCGACGTGGTGTTGCACTCGACCACCAAGTACATCGGCGGGCACTCCGACGTCGTGGGCGGTGCCCTGGTCACCAACGACGAGGAGCTGGACCAGGCGTTCGGCTTCCTGCAGAACGGGGCGGGTGCCGTGCCGGGTCCATTCGACGCCTACCTGACCATGCGTGGGCTGAAGACCTTGGTACTGCGGATGCAACGGCACAGCGAAAATGCTGGTGCCGTAGCTCAATTCCTCGCCGAGCATCCCGCGGTCGGCACTGTGCTGTATCCGGGACTTCCGGACCACCCTGGGCATGACGTCGCCGCGCGGCAAATGCGGGGCTTCGGCGGCATGGTCTCGGTGCGCATGAAAGCGGGGCGGGAAGCCGCCCGGGATCTGTGCGCCAACACCGAGGTCTTCATCCTGGCCGAATCGCTGGGCGGGGTGGAGTCGCTGATCGAACACCCCGCCGCCATGACCCATGCGTCGACGGCTGGTTCGCAGCTCGAGGTTCCCGACGATCTGGTGCGACTTTCGGTCGGCATCGAGGACATCACCGACCTGCTCGGCGATCTAGAGCAGGCGCTCGGCTAGGCATGCCGACGGCTTACCGGACGCTGGGGCGCCAGGATTACGAGTGATACGGCTCCGCGCTGACCAGGGTGACCTCGACGGTGTTGCCGTTGGGCACCTTGTAGCTGCGGGTCTCACCGACCTTGGCGTCGATCAGCGCGCCGCCCAGCGGTGAATTCGGCGAGTAGACCTCGAGCTTGCCGTCGTTGACGCCCTCCTGGCGGGTGGCGATCAGGAACGTTTCGGTGTCGGACTCGTCGCCGTTGTAGTAGACCTTGACGACCGAACCGGGCAGGGCCACCCCCGACTGCGTGGGCGCTTCGCCGACCTTGGCATTGCTGAGCAGGTCCTGTAGCTGACGGATGCGAGCTTCCTGCTGGCCCTGCTCTTCGCGAGCGGCGTGGTACCCGCCGTTTTCGCGCAGGTCACCTTCCTCGCGGCGGTCGTTGATTTCAGCGGCGATGATCGGACGATTCGCGATCAACTGATCGAGCTCGGCCTTGAGTCGGTCATGTGACTCCTGGGTCAACCAGGTCACCTGAGTATCCGTCATCTCGTCGCGCTCCTTGCGTTCTCTTATGCGTATTCGCATAAGGTGCTAATCCCGCTGCCGGTGTGCGGGTTCCCGCCCCGGTTGCTGTCACGCCGTTTTGCTCACGGCCGTTAATGCAGCAATACACGGTCCAAAGCAGGACCGTGCATCCACCAATGTTACCACTGCGCAAACACTCGATGACGGCATCTGCGCAGTTCGGCTCACGATGAGCCGGAAGATGCGTCTCAAGACGAGCGCAGGTATGCGGGCACGTCTGTGCCGCAACCATATATGTCCGCCATCACCGGCGGCTTGCTCGATTTCAGCGTCGTCGTCACCTGCACGGTGTTCTGATCCGACGGTGCCACCAGCACTTCGCGCCGTCCCGTCTCGCTGCCGTCGTGGGCGCGAACCCGCACAATGCAGTCCACGGGTCGCGACGGGTCTTTGCGGGTCACGCTGATCGTCACCGATGCCGTTTCGTTGTCGATCACCCGATAGGCGGCCAGCGAGCCCGTGACGGCACTGGTGCCGATCCGTTGGTAGGCGATGAAGGCCACGGCCAATCCGGCCGCCACGACCACCACCGACAAGGTGATGGCCAGGCGGCGCCGAGACCGGCTGGACAGCCGTGCGCGCCCGTAGCGGGCTTCGGGACTGGAAACGGGTACTGGTTTCATACCTGGATGGTTGGCGGGAGGCCTGGCTGCGCAGGATGGAACGATCGAGACTGAAATTATAGGGTCGCAACCGGGCGAGCAGCAGACCGGCCGGCCGGCACCGGAACAAGGGAGCACGTGAGCGAACTGCGGTTGATGGCGGTGCACGCCCACCCTGACGACGAGTCCAGTAAGGGTGCGGCCACCCTTGCCCGCTACGCCGACGAGGGCCATCGGGTGTTGGTGGTGACCTTGACCGGCGGCGAGCGCGGCGAAATTCTCAACCCGGCGATGGACCTGCCCGACGTGCATGGCCACATCTCGGAGATCCGCCGCGACGAGATGGCCAAGGCTGCCGAGATCCTCGGCGTGGAGCACACCTGGTTAGGCTTCGTCGACTCCGGACTGCCCAAGGGTGACCCCCCACCACCACTGCCCGAAGGCTGCTTTGCGCTGGTCCCGCTGGAGGAGTCGATCGAGGCGCTGGTCCGGGTGGTCCGTGAATTCCGGCCGCACGTCATCACCACCTACGACGAGAACGGCGGGTACCCGCATCCCGATCACATCCGTTGCCACCAGATCTCGATCGGCGCGTACGAGGCGGCCGGCGACTATCGTCGATTCCCGGATGCCGGTGAGCCGTGGACGGTGTCCAAGCTGTACTACATCCACGGCTTTCTGCGGGAGCGGGTGCGGATTTTGCAGGAGGAGTTCATCAAGCGCGGCCAGGAGGGTCCGTTTGCGAAGTGGCTCGAGCACTGGCATCCCGACCACGATCCCTTTGCCTGCCGGGTAACGACGCGGGTGGAATGCTCGAAGTACTTCGCTCAGCGTGACGACGCGCTGCGCGCACACGCCACCCAGATCGACCCGAACGCCGAGTTCTTCGCCGCTCCGCTGTCCTGGCAGCAGGAGCTATGGCCGACCGAGGAATTCGAATTGGCGCGCTCGCGTGTTCCCGTCCGCCTGCCGGAGACGGAGTTGTTCGCCGGGATCGAGCCGGAGCAGTGAACCGGCTTTTGCTCAGCGTGATTGCAGACGATGCGCCCCGCAACCACGGCCCCGATTTCGGCAAGGCCAGTCCGGTGGGGCTGCTGGTCATCGTGCTACTGGTGGTCGCCACGCTGTTCCTGGTGCGATCGATGAACCGGCAACTGAAAAAGGTTCCCGAATCGTTCGACCGCCAGCACCCCGAGCCCGACCAGGCTGCCGACGAGGGCACCGACCCGGTCACTCCCGACGAGCCGCCCGGTACCGACGGTAAGGGATCCGCGCGACCACCGGGACCCGCCGATGACCCCGGCTGATCCGTCCGGAACCAATACCCTGGCGGCAGCCACCAGCCCTTACTTGCGTCAGCACGCCGACAACCCGGTGCACTGGCAGCAGTGGACGCCGCAGGCACTGGCCGAGGCGGCCGCGCGCGACGTGCCGATCCTGCTGTCGGTGGGCTACGCCGCCTGCCACTGGTGTCACGTGATGGCCCACGAATCCTTCGCGGACGACGAGGTGGCCGCCGCGATGAACGCCGGATTCGTCTGCATCAAGGTCGATCGCGAGGAACGGCCGGACATCGACGCGGTCTACATGAACGCCACCGTCGCGCTGACCGGGCAGGGCGGCTGGCCGATGACCTGTTTCCTCACCCCCGACGGCCGGCCCTTCTTCTGCGGCACCTACTACCCGAAAGATGCTTTTTTGCAACTGCTTTCGGCCATATCCGAGACCTGGGAGCAGCGCCGCGACGAGGTCGAGCAGGCCTCGGACCATATCGCCGGCGAGCTGCGCTCGATGGCCTCCGGCCTGCCCGGCGGCGGGCCGGACGTTGCGCCGCAGTTGTGCGATCACGCCGTCGCGGTGGTGCTAGGTGACCAGGACACGGCTTACGGCGGCTGGGGCAGGGCACCAAAATTCCCGCCGTCGGCGTTGCTCGAGGGGCTGCTACGACACTACGAGCGCACCGGTTCCTTGGCGGCGCTTCAGGCGGTGTCGCGCACCGGCACCGCGATGGCCCGGGGCGGCATCTACGACCAACTCGCCGGCGGCTTCGCCCGATACAGCGTCGACAACGCTTGGGTGGTACCGCATTTCGAGAAGATGCTGTACGACAACGCGCTGCTGCTGCGCGCCTACGCACACTGGGCCCGCCGCGCCGGGGATCCGCTGGCCCGCCGAATCACCGCCGAGACCGCGCGGTTCCTGCTCGACGAGCTGGCCGACGGTGACATGTTCACGTCGTCGCTGGATGCCGACGCCAACGGCCGCGAGGGCTCCACCTACGTGTGGACCCCCCCGGAGCTGACCGAGGTGCTCGGCGCCGATGACGGGCGTTGGGCGGCAGAGGTTTTCGCGGTCACCCGATCCGGCACCTTCGAACATGGGGCCTCGGTGCTGCAGCTACCCAGGGACCCCGACGACCGGCAGCGTTTCGAGCGGATCAAGGGCGCGTTGTTGGCGGCCCGGCTCAGCCGTGCCCAGCCGGGGCGCGACGACAAGGTCGTCACCTCCTGGAACGGGCTGGCCGTCACCGCGCTGGCCGAGGCCGGCGCGGCATTGCCGGAGCCACAACTGGTGCAAGCCGCGCAGCGCTGCGCGGCCGCGCTGCTGGACTTGCACGTGGTTGATGGCCGGTTGCGGCGTGCCAGCCTGGGCGGGGTGGTCGGCGACAGCGCCGCCATCTTGGAGGACCACGCAATGCTGGCCACCGGTCTGCTGGCGCTGTACCAACTGACCTCCGATGCGGCCTGGCTAACGGCGGCTAGCGGCCTGCTCGACACCGCGTTGCAGCACTTTGCCGACCTGCAGCATCCGGGCCGCTGGTTCGACACCGCCGACGATGCCGAGCAACTGATGCTGCGGCCCGCCGACCCGTTGGACGGGGCGACACCGTCCGGCGCGTCGTCGATCGCCGAGGCGTTGCTGACCGCCGCGCACTTGGTCGAGCCGGGCCGCGCCCAGCGGTATTTGCAGGCGGCCACGGACACGCTGCGCGAACATTCGGTATTGCTGGCCCGGGCGCCCCGGTCGGCGGGTCACTGGCTGTCGGTCGCCGAGGCGGCGGTGCGCGGGCCGCTGCAGATCGCGGTCGCGTGTGCCGATCCGCAGTCACCATTGTTGGCCGCCGCTCGCCGACTCGCGCCCGGAGGGGCGATCGTCATCGGTGGCCGGGTGGGCTCGTCGGCGCTGCTGATCGACCGGGACCGGGTGGGTGGCGCCGACGCGGCCTACGTGTGCCGGGGACGAGTCTGTGACCTGCCGGTGACCAGCTCAGACGAACTCGGCGCCGCGCTGCGACCGCCGGGATAGTAGCGTGCCCCCCATGCCGGACCGCACCGACAGAGCCCAGGCGATCGCTGACACCGTCCACCGTTACATCGCGGTGCTCAACAACGGCGGCGTCGAGGACTTGGTCAGCTTCTACGCCGCCGACGCCACTCTCGAGGATCCCGTCGGTGGGGTGGTGCACATCGGCACGAAGGCAATCCGCGGCTTCTACTCGGCGATCGCCGGGCTCGAGCGGGTATGTGAGTTGGTGTCTCTGAGGGTCTCCGGCAACGAGGCGGCGTTCCAGTTTCGGCTGACCGTGACGGCGCACGACAACGCAATGCGGGTGGAGCCCATCGAGGTGATGGTTTTCGACGACCGCGGCAAGGTCACCACGATGAAGGCGTACTGGTCGGCCGACGACGTCACCCGGCTCTAGCGCGCTGCTGACTAGAACACCACAAACCACATCGCGATATAGTGGCAGATCGCCGCGACCGCGGTGCAGGCGTGGAAGAACTCGTGATAGCCGAACGTCGACGGCCACGGGTCTGGCCACCGTACCGCGTAGAGAATGCCGCCGATGCTGTACAACACGCCGCCGACGAACAGCAAGACTAGCGCCGTCACCCCCGCGTTGTGCAGGATCGTCGCGGTGTACCAGACGGCCACCCAGCCCAGCAGGAGATAGAGGGGCACGCCCACCCAGCGCGGCGCCGTCGGCCAGCACATCTTCAGGAGCACCCCGGCGATCGCGCCACCCCACACAATCGACAACACCACCCGCCCGGCATGGCCCGGCAGGGCCAACAGCGCAAACGGCGTATAGCTGCCCGCGATGAACACGAAGATCATCGAATGATCGGCCCGCTTCATCCAGGCGCGAGCTGACGCGGATTCCCAGTTGACTCGGTGATAGGTGGCGCTGACGGTGAACATCACCACGGTGGCCATGATGTAGGCCAACGTAGCCAGCCCGGCCTTGGTGGAACTGACGGCCCACGAGACCGCGACCAGCGACGCCCCGGCCAAAACCGCGGTACCGGCCGAGTAGACGTGGATCCAGCCCCGGAAGCGGGGTTTGGTCAGGGCCCGAGTAACGCCCTCAACGATGTGGTGGGCAGCATTGGACGGCGTAAACCCGTGTGATTCAGGTGCTGCGGCGGTAGCCGTGCTGGCCTGGCTGCTCATGTCTCCCATCTCCCCGTTGTGTTATTGCCGGTAACCGTCACAATCACCCTAGTCGGGTTGGTCTTCGAAGACGGTTACGACGTGGGCGGGCAAGCGGTGATTTTGGCCCGGATCAAAGCCGGAATCTTATGTCCGTCACAGTAGTCTGGATTCTCGTGGAGATCATCCCGCCGCGGCTCAAAGAGCCGTTGTATCGGATCTACGAGCTTCGGCTGCGGCAGGGTCTGGCCGCCACCCGGTCCGAATTGCCGAGACACATCGCGGTGCTGTGCGACGGCAACCGCCGGTGGGCGCGCAGCGCGGGTTACGAGGACGTCAGCTATGGCTACCGGATGGGTGCCGCCAAGATTGCCGAGATGCTGCGGTGGTGTCAGGACGCCGGCATCGAGATGACCACCGTCTACCTGCTTTCCACCGAGAACCTGCAGCGTGATCCCGACGAGCTCGCCGGACTGATCGAGATCATCACCGACGTCGTCGAGGAGATCTGCGCCCCGGCCAACCGCTGGAGTGTGCGTACCGTCGGCGATCTGGGACTGATCGGCGAGGAGCCGGCCCGCCGGGTGCGCGACGCGGTGGAGTCGACCCCTGCGACGGCGTCGTTCCATGTCAACGTCGCGGTGGGCTACGGCGGGCGCCGGGAGATCGTCGACGCGGTTCGGGCGTTGTTGAGCAAAGAATTGGCCAACGGCGCCAGCGCCGAGGAGCTGGTCGACGCGGTGACCGAAGACGGCATTTCCGAAAATCTCTACACCTCTGGCCAACCCGACCCGGATTTGGTGATTCGCACCTCGGGCGAGCAACGCCTGTCCGGTTTCCTGCTGTGGCAAAGCGCCTATTCGGAGATGTGGTTCACCGAAGCGCACTGGCCCGCGTTCCGCCGGGTCGATTTTCTCCGCGCCCTGCGCGATTACAGCCAGCGCCATCGGCGGTACGGCAAGTAACCCGTGCCGATCGCAAGCGCGGCGGAGGACCGGGCGCAGCGGGTCGGCACGAATCGGACCCGTGCCGATCGCAAGCGCGGCGGAGGACCGGGCGCAGCGGGTCGGCACGAATCGGACCCGTGCCGATCGCAAGCGCGGCGGAGGCGGGCGCAGCGGGTCGGCACGAATCGGACCCGTGCCGATCGCAAGCGCGGCGGAGGCGGGCGCAGCGGGTCGGCACGAATCGGACCCGTGCCAAACTGGATGCATGGCTGCGCTGTCGGCGGCGGTGTTCACGCTGAGCCTGTGGCTGGGGCTATACCTGCTCGCCCGTGATCCGCGCAAGCCGGTGCTGGTGTTGGCGGCGACCGGACTGTGCGGTTTCGCGCTGGTGGTGGCCTTGGATGCGGTGCGCGCGACCAGCGTCGTGCACGCCCAGCTGCTGAGCCGACTGGAGATCTACCTCGTCGCCGTCCCCGGCGTCGCGTGGTTGGCGGTGCTCCTTGAGCTGGCCCGGCCGTGCGACAGCTGGCGGGCCTGCACGCGGGAGCTCGTGCTAATCGGCGGTGTCGCGGCGCTGACCCTGTTCGGCGCGACGATGGCGGGCGGCGTCACCGGCCCGTTGCGGGCCGGTCACCTGTTGATGTTGGCGGTGATATCCGCGTCCACTCTCGGGGCGATGGTCGTCGCGGTGCTGCGGCCCGCGCAGCCGACCCCCGTCATTGGCGTGGTGATCGTGGCAACCCTGTTCTTCGCACTGGCCAACGCCATCCTGGTCATACCGCTGGGCCTGGTGCCCAGCTGGCTGGCTCTGGCGTCGACGGGTTTCGACGTCTTGGCGCTCGGGGTGGCGGTTGCCCTGTGGGACGCCTTCGACGAGGGCCAGGCGTTGCGGGCAGACATGCTGCGCTCGTTTTTCGGCACGCTGGCGGTGGCGGTGTTGTTCGGCGGCCAGGCGCTGATCGGTTTGGCGGTGACCCGCACAGAGCCGACGGCGCAGACCGCGCTGACGGTGCTGCTTTTCACCAGCCTGGCGATCGCGATCATCGTGCAGGTGCTCGCCGATCCGCTGGCCGGGCTGCTGGATCGGCTGGCGTTTTCCCAGTCGCCCACGCTGCGCGCCGACCGGGCCGCGCTGCGGCATACCGGGGCGGGTTTGCCGCTGCGGTCGGTGAACCCCCTCGCCGACATGGACGACGACACCTTCGTCCGGCTCACCCGCCGGGCGCTGGGCCACTACGGCGATCTGACCAAGCTCGTCGCCAGCCCGCTGACCGCGTTGCCGGTGATCGATGAGCGGTTGGCCGCACGCGGGGCACCCGACCATCCTTTGGAGCGGGCCAACGAACTCAAGGCCGTGCTGGCCGACGGCATTGCCCGGCTCAAGCCGCGCGACGCCGGCGATTTCGGAACCACCGAACACTGGCGTTACTACAACTCGCTGTATTTCCCCTACGTCGTGGGCGTGCGCGCCTACGCGCAAAACGCCACCGCTGCCGGTTTGGATGCGACCGCCCGCCAAGCCTGGCAGTGGCTGGTCACCGAGGTGCCGCAGCGCTCATTGCACAACTGGCAGAACGCTGCGGCTCGGCTTATCGCCGCCGATCTGCGCGGGCGGGTCACCGTTCCCAGCGATTAGCCCGGGCGCTGGCCGGCGTACCATCCTCAGCGTCCTGAGCTTCGAACGCGGTTGGGTAGGGCCGAAAAGGGTTAGTCACGGTAGCAAAGCTTCCGCCGGCCAGGGTCGTGCGGATCGTCGAGACGGTGCGGCATCACCTCGGTCGACTGCATCGCGGCCTGGTTCCGGACCGTCGCGCTGATGAAAATGATCCTGCAGGCGTGGGCGGCTCAGGGGATCACCGTCGCCGCGGACCTCGGTATCGCCGACACGCTCGCCAAGGGGCCGCTGACCGCCGAGGAACTCGCGGCAGCCGTCGGCACCGACGCCGACGCCGTCAGCCGGCTACTGCGGGCCTTGATCGGACGCGGCATCTTGCGCCGCTGCCGTGACGGCCGCTATGCCTTGACTCCGCTGGCGGATGTTCTTCGCAGCGATGCTGACGTGTCGTTGGCCGGGATGGCTCGATTTGTCGGCGCTCCTGCTCATCGAGAGTAGTGGAGCCGGCTCACAGATGCGGTGCGCAGCGGCCACACCATCGTCGCGGCATTGCGTGGCAAACCGTGCTTCGACTATCTCGCCAGCGAACCGGCGCTCACCGAAATGTTCAACCAGGCCATGACAAGTCCGTCGGAACCGTCGATCGCGCCGGTGGTCGCCGCCTACGACTTCAGCGACTGCGGCACCGTCGTCGACGTCGGTGGCGGACATGGTCGGCTGTTGACCGCGATCCTGACGTCGGCGCCGCAGGCACGTGGCATCCTGTTCGACCTTGGCCATGTGGTTGCCGGAGCCCGACCTGCTTTCCGAACACCGGGTAGCGGACCGGGTTCGGATCGAAGCTGGTTCGTTCTTCGACGAGATACCGACCGGCGGCGACGCCTACGTCCTCAAGGACATCATCCACGACTGGCCCTACGACGACGCGGTGCGAGTCCTTCGCAACGTCCGTTCGGCGGCGGGTCCGGGCACAAAGGTCTTGCTCATCGAGCAGGGTAAATGGATCGACCTGGAGATGTTGCTGCTCGCGGACGCGCGCGAACGCCCGACGAGTACGGCCGACTCCTGGGGCGCGCGAGCTTTCGCATGACCCGGGTGGTGGCAACCGCCTCGCCATACAGCCTGATCGAGGGCATCGCCGTGTGAACTTGGCCCGTCGATGGCAGTGGCTGGCAGTGCCATGCGTCGATCTGGCAGTGCTTGGGCGACACCGTGAAACCTGTTCGACAAACCGCCTTCCACACAGCCAAGGAGTAATGGCATGACCGCTCTTTCCGATCCGACAATCCGGCCCCTGTACGACTCGACGGACTCACTGCTGCGGTTCGCGATGCGTGCCGACGCCACGTTGACGGGACTGCTGGGTTTGGCCGTCGCCGTCGCCGCCGACCCGATTTCGAAGATGACCGGCCTGACGTCCGGCCAGGAATACAGCATGGGCGCTTTCTTCGTGCTCTACGGGCTGGTGGTGTTCGGCCTTGCCGCGCTGCCGAACCTGCGCCGGGCAGGTATCGGCGTCGTCGTGGGCAACATCGTCTACACCCTGGCCGCCGTTGTGGCCGCCGAGCTGGTGCCCATGACCGCCGTTGGCGTGGCCGCGACCCTGGCCAGCGGCGGGTACACGGCGTTGTTCGCCGGTCTGCAGTACCTGGGGGTGCGCCGGCTGGCGGCCTAATCGCCGTGTTGCTGCCGCGGGGCGCCGCTGTATGCCGTGGACGCCCCGCGTCAGCCATTCTGGCGGCGCCTTCGGCAACAGCGGAAGACCCCGTTTCCGGCGGCGATACGCTCCAATTTCCGGTCATTTGCCGGTAGCCGACGCGATTCAGGTGCGGAGCTTGGAGGCAGCCATGTCTTTCGCGATCGCGAGTCCGGAAATGATCGCCGCGGCGGCCACCTATTTGGCCGGTATCGGTTCGAGCATCAGCGCGGCCAACGCGGCTGCGGCGGCCCCCACGGCCGGCCTGGTGGCGGCTGCCGCCGACGAGGTGCCGGCCGGCGTCGCCGCACTGTTTTCCGCCTATGCGCTATGCGCAGGCCTATCAGAACCTCGGTACGCAAGTGGCCGGTTTTCATGCACAGCTCGTGCAGGCCTTGACGGCCGGCGTGGGCGCGTACGCCAGCACCGAGGCCGCCAATGTCGAGCGAACCTCCTCAATGCGATCAACGCGTCCACCCAGGCGTTGCTGGGGCGGCCGCTGATCGGCAACGGTGGACCCGGGCAGCCCGGGGGCCCTGGTGGGCCGCTGTTCGGCAACGGCGGTAACGGCGGAAACCGCGGGCCCGACCAGCCTGGTGGCGCCGGCGTCGACGCCATCCTGATCGGCGACGGCGGTAACGGCGGCAACGGCTCCAATGGTGGCATCGGGGGCGAGGGCGGCACGGGCGGGCTGCTGTTCGGCAAGCACGGAATCCGCGGCGCATCGCCGGTCTGATTCGGCACCGGCTCGACACGGGGCCGTGCTACAGCTTGCGCAGCCGCAGCCGGTTGATCGAGTGGTCGGCGTCTTTGCGCAGCACCAGGGTGGCACGCGGCCGGGTCGGCAGGATGTTCTCGACGAGATTGGGCCGGTTGATCGACCGCCAGATCTCGCGGGCCGCGACCACGGCCTGCGGGTCGGACAACGCCGAATAGTGGTGAAAGTGTGACTCCGGGTTGGCGAACGCCGTGCTGCGCATGGCCAAGAACCGCGACACGTACCACTGCTCGATGTCCTCGATGCGCGCGTCGACGTAGAGGGAGAAGTCGAACAGGTCCGAGACCATCAGGGTGGGTCCGGTCTGCAAGACGTTGAGCCCCTCCAAGATCAGGATGTCCGGATGGCGGACCACGTGTTTGGCCCCGGGAATGATGTCGTAGTGCAGATGTGAATACACGGGCGCACACGCATATTCCGAGCCCGATTTCACCGAGGTCACGAACCGCATCAGCGCCCGGCGGTTATAGCTCTCCGGAAAGCCCTTGCGGTGCATGAGGCTTCGCCGCTCCAGCTCGGCGTTGGGGTAGAGAAAGCCGTCGGTGGTCACCAGGTCCACCCGCGGATGGTGGTCCCAGCGGGCAAGCAGCGCCTGTAGCACACGTGCGGTGGTGGACTTGCCGACCGCCACGCTGCCGGCCACACCGATGATGAACGGCACCGGCCGGTCCGGGTTCTGTTGCGGCTCGCCGAGGAATTCGGCGGTGGCGGCGAACAACCGCTGACGGGCGGCGACCTGAAGGTGAATGAGCCGGGCCAGAGGCAGATACACCTCTTCGACTTCCAACAGGTCGATCTGCTCACCCAGACCACGCAGGCCGACCAATTCCTCTTCGGTGAGGGCCAGTGGGGTCGACATACGGAGCGCGCGCCATTGCTTTCGGTCGAACTCGACATACGGGCTCGGCTCGCTAAGCCGTGGCATGGTGTCAGTCTTGCAGGGATCGACGCGGGTCTGACGGCTGGGCCGGGTAACGCGTGCGGCAAGGCTGAGGCGAAGTGCCCGGCTATCAGCGACGACCGGACCCGGCGGACAAGGTCGCCGACGGGTGGGCAGGTCGTTACCCGGTTACCCGCCTGACAGGTGAGACCTCCGGTAGCCACGGAGATCAGGGGATCGGGTGCGCCGAACACGATCAGCCGCGAAGCGGCGCCCTCGATAGACTGGCGCCCGTGACTGCCGCACCTGACGCCCGTATTTCTGCCCACGTAAGGGCCCCTGAGACCAGCTCGGTCATGTCCGCCCCGCTGGCCGACGTCGACCCCGATATCGCAGAGCTGCTGGGCAAGGAACTCGGCCGGCAACGAGACACCTTAGAGATGATCGCCTCGGAGAATTTCGTGCCGCGATCGGTGTTGCAGGCCCAGGGCAGCGTGTTGACCAACAAGTATGCGGAGGGGCTGCCGGGCCGGCGGTACTACGGCGGTTGTGAGCACGTCGACGTGGTGGAAAACATCGCCCGGGACCGGGCCAAGGCGCTGTTCGGCGCCGATTTCGCCAACGTGCAGCCGCATTCGGGCGCCCAGGCCAACGCCGCGGTCCTGGCCGCGCTGATGTCGCCGGGGGAGCGGCTGCTGGGTCTGGACCTCGCCAACGGCGGCCACCTGACCCATGGCATGCGGTTGAACTTCTCCGGCAAGTTGTACGAGAACGGGTTCTACGGTGTGGATCCCACGACGCACCTGATCGACATGGACGTGGTGCGCGCCAAGGCGCTGGAATTCCGCCCGAAGGTGATCATCGCCGGCTGGTCGGCCTATCCCCGGATTCTCGACTTCGCGGCGTTTCGCGCCATCGCCGACGAGGTCGACGCGAAGTTGTGGGTGGACATGGCGCATTTCGCCGGTTTGGTTGCCGCCGGATTGCATCCGTCGCCGGTGCCGCACGCCGACGTGGTTTCCACCACGGTGCACAAGACGCTCGGCGGAGGCCGTTCCGGCATGATCCTGGGCAAGCAGGAGTACGCCAAGGCGATCAACTCGGCGGTGTTCCCCGGCCAGCAGGGCGGACCGTTGATGCATGTGATTGCGGGCAAGGCGGTCGCCCTCAAGATCGCTGCCACCCCCGAGTTCGCCGACCGCCAGCGGCGCACCCTGTCCGGTGCCCGGATCCTCGCCGAACGACTGCTCGGTGACGATGTCGCCAAGGCCGGTGTCTCGGTCGTCAGCGGTGGAACCGACGTCCACCTGGTGCTGGTCGACCTGCGCAACTCTCCACTGGACGGCCAGGCCGCCGAGGATCTGTTGCACGAGGTGGGAATTACGGTCAACCGCAACGCCGTGCCCAACGACCCCCGCCCGCCCATGGTGACCTCGGGCCTGCGGATCGGAACGCCCGCGCTGGCGACCCGCGGGTTCGGCGATGCCGAATTCAACGAAGTCGCCGACGTGATCGCTACCGCCCTGGCCGACGGCAGCGCTGCCGATGTCCCGGCGCTGCGCGCCCGGGTGACCCGTCTGGCCAGGGAATTTCCGCTCTACGAGGGCCTTGAGGACTGGAGCCTGGCAGGTCGCTAGCCTGCGGCGAAACAGTTGTCAGCGTGATCGCGCGGGTAAGCCACGACACGCGCAGCCCAATTTCACGAAACCTGTGTCGTCGGGTTACAGTTACTGCATGGCACAGAAACCTGTCGCTAATGCGCTGACCCTGGAACTCGAGCCTGTGGTGGAAGAGAACATGGCTCGACATCTTGAGACCGAGGACATCTGGTTCGCCCACGACTACGTTCCGTTCGACCGGGGCGAGAACTTCGCCTTTCTCGGCGGACGGGATTGGGATCCGTCCCAGGCGACGTTGCCGCGGGTTATCACCGACGCCTGCGAGATCCTGCTGACCCTCAAGGACAACCTGGCCGGCCATCACCGCGAGCTGGTCGAGCACTTCATCCTCGAGGAGTGGTGGGGCCGCTGGCTTGGCAGGTGGACCGCGGAAGAGCATTTGCACGCCATCGCGCTGCGCGAATACCTCGTGGTGACCCGCGAGGTGGACCCGGTCGCCAATGAAGAAGTCCGCGTCCAGCACGTCATGAAGGGCTACCGCGCCGACAAGTACACGCAAGTGGAGACCCTGGTCTACATGGCGTTCTACGAGCGCTCCCTTGCCGTGTTCTGCCAAAATCTGGCCGCACAGATCGAAGAGCCGATCCTGGCCGGGTTGATCGACCGGATCGCCCGGGACGAGGCGCGCCACGAGCTGTTCTTCGCCAACCTGGTCACACACTGCCTCGACTACTCCCGGGACGAGACGATCGCCGCGATCGCGGCCCGCGCTGCCGACCTCGAGGTCGTCGGCGGCGACATTGACGCCTACCAGGACAAGGTGCAGAAGGTGGCCGACGCCGGGATCTTCGGTCCGCAGCAGCGGCGGCAGGTGATTTCCGATCGCATCACCGCCTGGGGTCTGGCCGACGAGCCCGCGCTCAAACAGTTCGTCACCGGCTAGCCCACGGCTAGCCCCGACCTCTACGGAGTGCGTCGGCGCGCCTGTCCTGCGGGAGTGTCGTCACCGGAGTAGCGTCGCAGTCGATGGTCAGCGACATGCTCTGCTGCCAGGGCGGCACCTTCCGTCACTACAACGGCAGGACCGGCCCCGGTCCTGGTGCCGCGGCCCGCGCCGACACGCTCGTGTGGGTTCGCGCGAGCGTCATTCGCTCGAGGAGCGTTTCGTGACCGATATCCGGACGTATGTGCTCGACACTTCTGTGCTGCTGTCCGATCCCTGGGCGTGCAGTCGGTTCGCCGAACACGAGGTGGTGGTTCCGCTGGTGGTGATCAGCGAACTGGAGGCCAAGCGTCACCACCACGAGTTGGGCTGGTTCGCTCGCCAGGCGCTGCGGCTGTTCGACGATCTCCGGCTGGAGCACGGACGCCTGGATCAACCCATTCCGGTTGGTACCCAAGGCGGTACGCTGCATGTCGAACTCAACCACAGCGACCCGGCGGTGCTGCCCGCCGGCTTCCGGACCGACAGCAACGACTCCCGGATCTTGAGCTGTGCCGCCAATCTCGCCGCCGAGGGCAGGCGAGTCACGTTGGTCAGCAAGGACATCCCCTTGCGGGTCAAGGCTGCCGCGGTGGGCCTGCCCGCCGACGAGTACCACGCGCAGGACGTCGTCGCCTCCGGATGGTCGGGGATGCGCGAGATCGAAACTGCTGCCGAGGAGATCGCCACTCTGTTCGCCGACGGCGAAATCGACCTGGCCGAAGCCCGGGACCTGCCCTGCCACACCGGGATTCGGCTGCTGGGCGGGAGTTCGCATGCGCTGGGCCGGGTGAACCCGGCCAAACGCGTCCAGCTGGTTCGCGGTGACCGTGAAGTGTTCGGGCTGCGCGGCCGGTCCGCCGAGCAGCGGGTAGCGCTCGACCTGTTGCTCGACGAGTCGGTGGGCATCGTCTCGTTGGGCGGTAAGGCCGGCACTGGAAAGTCGGCGCTGGCGTTGTGTGCGGGTCTGGAGGCCGTGTTGGAGCGCCGGACGCACCGCAAGGTGGTCGTCTTCCGCCCGCTGTATGCCGTCGGCGGCCAGGAGCTGGGCTACCTGCCCGGCAGCGAGAGCGACAAGATGGGCCCCTGGGCTCAGGCCGTCTTCGACACGCTCGAGGGGCTGGCCAGCCCGGCCGTGCTGGACGAGGTCCTGTCCCGGGGCATGCTCGAGGTGCTGCCGCTGACTCACATTCGGGGCCGCTCATTGCACGACTCGTTCGTGATCGTCGACGAAGCCCAATCGCTGGAACGCAACGTGCTGCTGACCGTGCTGTCCCGGCTGGGCACCGGGTCGCGGGTGGTGCTGACCCACGACATCGCCCAGCGCGACAACCTGCGGGTCGGGCGCCACGACGGGATCGTCGCGGTGATCGAGAAGCTCAAGGGTCATCCGCTGTTCGCCCACATCACGCTGCTGCGCAGTGAACGGTCCCCGATCGCCGCGCTGGTCACCGAGATGCTGGAAGAAATCACCGGGCCGCGCTGACGGGTCTCATGTCCGGGTAGTGAGTGTGCGGCCTGGGCTTCGGTTGTGCGCCCAGGGTGGCGAAATCCGGCGGATTTCGCCCTGAGTACCCGCTCGACGCCGCGAGCGCACACTCGACGCCCGGTAAACTTCCTAGGTGCCCAAACGACCCGACAACCAGGCCTGGCGCTACTGGCGCACGGTCATAGGTGTCGTGGCGGCCGTCGCGGTGCTGGTGATCGGCGGGCTGACCGGTCACGTCACCCGCGCGGACAACCTCAATTGTTCGGTGGCCAAGTGTGTGGCGCTGACCTTCGACGACGGGCCGGGACCCTACACCGACCGGCTGCTGCAAATCCTGAAGGACAACGACGCCAAGGCGACGTTCTTCCTGATCGGCAACAAGGTGGCGGCCAACCCGGCGGGCGCCAAGCGCATCGCCGACGCCGGCATGGAGATAGGCAGCCACACCTGGGAACACCCGAACATGACGACGATCCCACCCGAGGACATCGCCGGCCAGTTCGCCAGGGCCAACGACGCGATCACCGCGGCCACCGGCCGCACGCCCACGCTGTACCGTCCGGCCGGCGGCCTGTCCAATGACGCGGTGCGGCGCACCGCCGCCACCTTCGGCCAAGCCGAAATCCTTTGGGACGTCATTCCTTTCGACTGGGCCAACGACTCCAACACGGCGGCAACGCGGCTCCTGCTGATGACCCAGATCAAGCCGGGCTCGGTGGTGCTGTTCCACGACACTTACTCCAGCACCGTCGACCTGGTGTACCAGTTCATCCCGGTGCTCAAGGCCAACGGCTACCGGCTGGTGACGGTCAGTGAGCTGCTCGGGCCGCGCGCGCCCGGAAGCAGCTACGGCAGCAGGGAGAACGGGCCACCCGTCAACGAACTGCACGACATCCCGGCCGCCGACATCCCGTCGTTGCCCAATACCCCCTCGCCCAAGCCGATGCCCAACTTCCCGATCACCGACATTCCCGGCCAAAACTCGGGCGGGCCGAACAACGGTGCGTAGGGCTCGCGCCTCCGCAGCCGAAGCGCATCCACCAAGCGCCCGCAGGTTGTTGGCTCACTATGCGCTCGGCCTCGCCATCGCCTACGTCCTCGCAGTTCTCGACGCCTCGGCCGTCTTGATTCCGCTGAGAGGCCACACCTACGTCGACTTCGCCGAGAAAAACATGGCGTTGGTATCAGCGTTGGTCGTATTGGGGACGGTCGGCGTCGCGGTGGGTGGTGTTCTCCTCCTGGCTCCCACGCTGCGGTGGTTCGTCCCCGGCGACGAGCCCACCCCGCGGCAGCGAGAGGCCGCGATAAAGCTCGGCGGCCGCCAGTCGGCCATCTTGGTAGGTGCCTGGTCAGCGTCTGGCTCGGTGCTGATGCTGATCAATCATGCTGACGGCGCCAAGATATTGCTGCCCATTCTGCTCGGTGTGCTGCTAGGTGGACCCGCCGCCGCGGGCACCGGCTTGCTGCTCGCACAACGCACCCTGCGGCCGATCATGGGAGTGGCCACCCGAGGATGTCAGCCGCGCCTGGCGGTCCCCGGCGTGTTGGCGCGACTGGTCCTGTTGTGGTTTTTGTGCAGCGCGATCCCGATCGGGGTGATCGCCGCCTTTGTCGTGCTGCGGTCCTATGGCTGGCTGATTCAGGAGTCGGCATCGATGGATGTGCCCATCTTGGTGGTGTCGCTGGCGGCGCTGCTGCTTGGGCTGCCGACGATGATCCTGACGTCGCGATCCATTTCCGATCCGCTCGACGAGATCGTCGATGCGATGGCGCAGGTCGAGCACGGCAACATCGCGACCTACGTCGGCGCCTACGAACGTTCCCAAATAGGGCGACTGCAAACCGGATTCAACCGGATGGTCGCCGGGCTTGAGGAACGGGAGCGGCTGCGTGACCTCTTCGGCCGGTACGTCGGAACGGACGTCGCCCGCCGGGCCATCGAAGAGGGCTCGTCGCTGTCGGGCGACGTGGTGGAGGCCGCAGTCCTCTACATCGACCTGGTGGGTTCGACGCAGCTGGCCGAAAATCGTCCGCCGCAAGAGGTGGCTCACGTGCTCAACGACTTCTTCCGGATAGTCGTGGACGCCGTGGACGAATATCAGGGCCTGGTCAACAAATTCGAGGGTGATGCGGCGCTGGCGATCTTCGGAGCGCCGCTGCGCACGAGCAAACCGGCGTCGGCGGCGCTGGCGACGGCACGTGCGCTGGCGAGCCGATTACATGAGCTGCCCGTGGTCGACTTCGGGATCGGCGTGTCGGCAGGACGGGTGTTTGCCGGCAATGTCGGCGCCGAAAACCGGCACGAGTACACCGTTATCGGCGACGCCGTCAATGAAGCCGCGCGGCTGGCCGATCTCGCCAAAACATCGGACCGGCGGATCCTGTGCTCGGCGGCGGCCGTCGAGCGCGCGGACGAGGACGAGCGTGGACGCTGGGCCGAGTGCTATTCCGCGGTGCTGCGTGGCCGCTCCGAAGCCACGCACATCTCGGCGCCCGTCGGCGATGCTTAGTGGTCACCCCTAAGTTCGTCGGGGGTGGGGATCGCGGTCCTTGCGCCGAGATCGACGTTAGCGTCCCACGTTCTCGTGATTTTCCGCGCGGACGTAGATCTCGACGCTTGTCGGGTGAACGCTGGGCTCATGACAGACCGACCGCCAACGAATGTGCGAGTGCGACCGGTAGCTAGGCGTTCGGGGGACGAGTCGTCGTCGACGCCGGTGCGGGCGAACTCGTCGATACCGGGGCCTGGCTGGCGGGGGCGCCCGGAGCCTGGCTGACCGCGATGGTGCGCATGTGTGCGCCGGGCAGCTCATCGGCTGTGGTGGCGGCGAATTCGACCCGCAGATCGTAGAGACGATCGGCTGTCTGGTATTTGAAAGCGATCGGAATGTAGGGTTGCTGCTCGAAGCCGGCCACCATGTTGGGTGCGCCGAAGACGGCTCCGACGTCGGTGGCGGTACTGTCCCAGGTCCATCCTTCGGGGAGTTTGCCCCGGTAAAGGTATTTCTGTTCGCGGATGTCGTTGTACAACACGACGCCCACCACGGTTGCGTGTTCGTCAGGAACCAGCCCGAACCCTTCGTTGGGGACTCGGACGATATCGGTCAGGGCGCGGATATCCTGCGGGTCGGGGGTTGACTGTTGACAGAGTTTTGGGTCGCCGTAGCAAACCCGTCCGGGTCCGCCCGGCGCCGAGTTGAGGTAGTCCCGCAACGTCGGGTCGGTGAGCATGTTTTTTCCCAGTGCCCATTGCCATATCTCGCCGCTGGGTGTCGCCGGCACCGCGGCCGCGGGCACCGAGATGACCGCCCACGCCGAGGTCAATACCGTCAAGACCGCCGCCAACGCGAGGCAGCACTTGCTTCTTGGTCGAGCCATATCGGAAGTATGGACGCGCGGGCCCGATTCGTCACGATTTCGACACCTTCAGCGCGGCGATGACCTTGCTGATCGTTGCCGCCGAGCCCGCGTCGCCGATGGGTGTGGCGCCCATGAAGATGGTGACCGGTTTGGTGTCCACCGCGACGATGGTGACGGTGTCACCCTTCACGTGGCGTGAGGTGTCGGCGATCGTGATGTCGGCGTCCACCCGGGCGGCCTTGACTCCGTCGACCGTGACCGACGACGTCTTCGTCGGCCCCAGGCTGGGCTGGGACTGCGAATAGCCCGGGCCGCTGGCCACACATTGCATCAGCTTCGATGCTTGCTTGCCGACGTCCATGCTGGAGACGAAGTTGGTTATCGCGACTTCGGCCTGCATCATCCACTGGTTGGCGCCGGGCACCTCTTGGCCGACGCCCACCGCCTCGATCAGGTTAGGGCTCTGGTCGTCGGAGAACGGCGCCCAGCCCGGTGCCACGCTGGCCGGGAACGACAGTTTGCCGGCGCTGATCGTGCCGTCGTCGGGTTTGTCGCCGCCGGACACGTTGGGCGTGCAGTCGGTCGCGGTCTGCTGAGAACCGTTGGGCTGGGAGGTCGGGGCGCTCGTCGTCGCCGAGGGGCCCGGGGAGCCGGCCGTGGTCGAGCTGTCGCGGTGGTTGAGCACCACTACCAGGACGACTACCAGAGCGATCACGCCCACCAGCGCGACGCCGGCGAGGATCAGCCACGGCACCTTCGAGCCGGGCGGCTTCGGCGGTGGTCCGGGCGGGTACTGGCCCGGGGGCCAGCCGGGCGGATATTGCTGGCCGGGTTGCGGATATTGCTGGGGCGGGTAGGGGGCCGCGCCGTAGGGATCCGTCCCCTGAGGGTTGGGGTACGGGCCACCCGGTGAGTACGGGTACGGGCCGCCCTGCGGCTGGCCACCCCAATAGGGCTGCTGCCCATACTGATTCGGATCTTGTCCGTATGGGCCGCCCGGAGGAGCCGTCATCTTGCTGAACCACCCTCGCTTTCAGGGACTACCCCAACCAAGGTAGCCGTGCATTCGCGTCACCGCAGATCCGCGTGACGCCGGAATCGACCGGGCTAGTCGTCGGCCGCTTCGACCTTGGCCATCGCCAACACGTCGAGGCGGCGGTCGAGCTCCTCGATCGAGAGTTTGTCATCCACCAGGCCACGATCGATGACGGTCTGACGGATCGTCTTTCGCTCCTTGAGCGCCTGCTTGGCGACGGCGGCCGCCTCCTCGTAGCCGATGGCCGAGTTCAGCGGTGTCACGATCGACGGTGACGACTCGGCCAGCTCACGCAGGTGCTCGACGTTGGCGGTCAGCCCGGTGATGCACCGCTGCGCGAACAGCTTTGACACGTTGGTCAGCAGCTTGAACGACTCGAGGATGTTGCGGGCCATCATCGGGATGTAGACGTTGAGTTCGAAGGCGCCGTTCGCGCCACCCCAGACCACCGCGGCGTCGTTGCCGATCACCTGCGCGGCGACCTGGGTAACCGCCTCGGGGATAACCGGATTCACCTTGCCCGGCATGATGGAGCTGCCCGGCTGCAGATCCGGCAGCCGGATTTCGGCCAGCCCGGTCAACGGGCCGGATCCCATCCAGCGAATGTCGTTGGCGATTTTGGTCAGCGACACCGCGATGGTGCGCAGCGCGCCGGATGCCTCGACCAATCCGTCCCGGGCGGCCTGGGCTTCGAACGAGTTTGCCGCCGTACGCAATTCGGACAAGCCGGTCTCAGCCACCAGTACTGAGACCACCTTGACGCCAAAGCCCTCGGGCGCGTTGAGGCCGGTGCCGACGGCGGTGCCGCCGATCGCCAGTTCGCCCAGCCGCGGCAGGGTAGCGCGCACTCTTTCGATGCCGGCCTCGATCTGGCGGGCATATCCGCTGAACTCCTGGCCGAGGGTGATCGGGACGGCATCCATCAGGTGGGTCCGGCCCGACTTCACCACCGTCTGCCACTCCAGAGCTTTGGCCGCCAGCGCATCGTGCAACACCTGCAGGGCCGGGATGAGATGAGAGACCGCGGCCTCGGTCGCCGCGATATGGGTTGCGGTTGGGAAGGTGTCGTTGGACGACTGCGACATGTTGACGTCGTCGTTGGGGTGCACCGTGACCCCGTTGGCGGCGGCGATGCTCGCGATCACCTCGTTGGTGTTCATGTTGGAGCTGGTGCCCGAACCCGTTTGGAAGACGTCGATGGGGAACTGGTCGTCGTGTTGACCGTCGGCGATCTCGGCTGCCGCGGCGATGATGGCGTCGGCCTTTTCCGGCGCCAGCAGCCCGAGGTCCTTGTTCACTTGCGCGCACGCGCCTTTCAACAGCCCCAGGGCACGGATCTGGGCGCGCTCCAGGCCCCTCCCGGAGATCGGAAAGTTCTCCACCGCACGCTGGGTTTGCGCGCGCCACAACGCTTTCGCCGGCACCCGGACCTCGCCCATGGTGTCGTGCTCGATGCGGTAGTCGGTGTCGTTATCAGAGGCACTGTCGGCCATTGATCGGATCCTTGGTTGTGGGGAACGGTTTACGGCAGAGGGTAGGCGGCGTTGGTGTCGCCGGTGAAGTCGATGGCCGAGTATTCGTTGAGCTTCGAAAGCCGGTGGTAGGCCTCGATCATCCGCACGGTGCCCGACTTCGACCGCATCACGATCGACTGGGTGGTGCAGCCGCCGGGGTAGTAGCGCACACCCTTGAGCAGGTCGCCGTCGGTGACCCCGGTGGCGCAGAAGAAGACGTTCTCGCCCGACACCAGATCCTCTGTGGTCAGTACCTGGTCGAGGTCGTAGCCGGCGTCGAGCGCCTTACGCCGCTCGGCCGTGTCCTTGGGCGCCAGCTGGGCCTGGATCGCCCCGCCCATGCACCGGATCGCCGCGGCGGCGATGATGCCCTCGGGAGTGCCGCCGATACCGGCCAGCATGTCGGTGCCCGACTCGGGCCGGCACGCTGAAATCGCGCCGGCGACGTCGCCGTCGGTGATCAGCCGGATCCGCGCCCCGGTGGCCCGCACGTCGTGGATCAGCTGCGCGTGCCGTGGCCGGTCCAGGATGCACACCGTCATGTCCCGTACCGACAATTCCTTGACCTTGGCCACGGCCCGGATGTTTTCCGAAATCGGGGCGGTGATGTCCAGCACGTGTGCGGCGTCGGGGCCGACGGCGATCTTGTTCATGTAGAACACCGCCGACGGGTCGAACATCGCACCACGATCGGCCACCGCCAGCACCGAGATGGCGTTGGGCATGCCTTTGCTCATCAGCGTGGTGCCGTCGATCGGGTCGACGGCGAAGTCGCATTCCGGGCCGTCGCCGTTGCCGACTTCTTCGCCGTTGTACAACATCGGCGCATGGTCCTTTTCGCCTTCGCCGATCACCACGACGCCGCGCATCGAGACCGAGTTCACCAGCTCGCGGATCGCGTCGACCGCCGCGCCGTCGCCGCCCTCCTTGTCGCCGCGGCCCACCCAGCGCCCGGCGGCCATGGCGCCGGCCTCGGTGACCCGCACCAACTCCAGGGCCAGGTTGCGGTCCGGAGCTTCCCCGCGCGCCGGCCGGCTGGCCGACGGGTCGATTTTGGCAACGGTCGCCGGCGACGAACCGGATCCCTGTGCAGTCATGGTTGCTGATTGTCCCAGAAGCGAATCACGCGACACGAGCTGGGATACTGGCCAGGTGACTGTTGAGCCGCAGCCGGCCCCGAAGCCGGCCAAACCACGGTTGCTGCAGGACGGTCGCGACATGTTCTGGTCGCTGATGCCGCTGGTGATCGGCTGCATCCTGCTGGCCGGCATGGTCGGGATGTGTTCGTTGCAGCCGGGCGGAACGACCCGGGGACGGATCCCGTCCTACGACGCGGCGACGGCACTACGGGCGGACGCTGCGACGCTGGGGTTCCCGATCAGGCTGCCGGTATTGCCACCGGGATGGCAACCAAACTCCGGTGGTCGTGGCGGCATCGAGAACGGGCGCACCGATACGTCGGCCGGTCAGCGGCTCAACGCGGCCACCTCGACCGTGGGATACATCAGCCCGACGGGGATGTACCTGAGCCTGACCCAGAGTAACGCCGACGAGGACAAGCTGGTCGGTTCCATCCATCCGGGCATGCACCCCACCGGAACGGTTGACGTGGGCGGAACCAACTGGGTCGTGTATCAAGGTGCCGACAAGAACGGCGCCCTCGAGCCGGTGTGGACCACCAGGCTGGCCAGCCCGGCCGGTCCCACCCAGGTCGCGATCACCGGCGCCGGCAGCGCCGAGGAGTTCCGTACGCTGGCGACGGCGACGCAATCGCAGCCGCCCCTGCCGGCGAGCCGATAGAAGGGACATAGGTGAGCGGACCCGAAGCAGATCTGTCCGGGTGGTCGGCGTCGCCGTTCACCGGCGGCGGCTACACGCACCAGGTCTATCGCAAGGGCTCCGGCCCCGGAGTGGTGCTGATCCCCGAGATCCCGGGCATTCATCCCGGGGTGCTGGGCCTGGGTGTTCACCTGGTGGACAACGGGTTCACCGTGGCCATACCGTCGCTGTTCGGTGAGCCGGGCAAGGCGGTGTCGGCCGGCTACATGGCGGCCACGATCAGCCGGGCGTGTGTGGCCCGGGAATTCGCGGCGATGGCCACCAACAAGCTGCGCCCGGTGTCGCAGTTTCTGGTCGCGCTGGCGCGCGACCTCAACGCGTCGACTCCCGGCAAGGGTGTCGGTGTGATCGGCCAGTGTTTCACCGGCGGCTTCGCGCTGGCCGCCGCCGTCGACGACAGCGTGCTCGCCCCGGTGCTCAGCCAGCCCTCGGTGCCACTGCCGCTGACGCCCGCGCAGCGTCGCGACCCCGGGCTGAGCGAATCCGAGCTTCGAGTCGTCGCCGACCGCTGCGCCAACGACGGCTTGTGCGCCATGGGGTTGCGGTTCAGCGAGGACAAGATGGCGCCACGGGAACGGTTCGCCACGCTCAAGCAGCGACTCGGCGACGCGTTCGAGGTGATCGAGATCGACTCCGGCCCGGGCAACGCGGACGGCTTCAGCCGGATGGCGCATTCGGTGCTCACCGACGAGGTCCGCGAGGTGGACGGTCAGGCGGCTTACGAAGCCCGCAAGCGCGTGGTCGAGTTCCTCACTGAGCGGCTGAGTCGGTAGCCGCGCCGGCCGGGGTGTTCCCGGTTCGGCGCGAAAGCCGCTTGCGACGCGTTGGTGGGTCATGGTGCTGCTTGAGTTCGACACCCTTGTACACCGCCAGGTAGACGTCGATGGTGGTGACGATGAGGATCATCAGCACCGGACCGATGATGATGCCCCACGGGCCGAACATGCCGATGCCGGCAAATACCGAGAGCAACATGAGCGCGGAGTTCAGCCGGGCGTCGCGCGGAACCAGGATCGGTCGCAAGAAGTTGTCGATGTTGGTGACCACCAGCAGGTGCCACAGCACCACGAACGCGCCGCCGGCGATGTTGCCGTAGAAGATCATCCCGATGCCGAACGGGATCGTCACGATCCCGCCGCCCAGCGGAATGATCGACAGCGCGGTCAACACGATCGCGACGATGAAGAACCCGTGGTGAAATCCGGCGAGGTAGATGGACGCGGCGCCGGCCACGCCTTGACACAGGGCGATGACGAACTGGCCGTTGACGGTGCCGCGCACCATCGAGCCCATCTTGCGCAGGTACAAATCGGTGACTTCCTCGCCCAGCGGGTTGAGCTGGCCGATCAGCGTCCGTAACCCGTCCCGGTTCAGCAGCAGCGCCACGAAGACATACAGAAAGATGATGGCCGACGCGACCGCTCCGGCGAGGCTTCCGGCCGCGCCCTGCAAGACATGCAGCAGCCAGGTGCCAACGGTGCGAGCCGCCGAAATCATCGTGTTGCGCAACATCTCGGGAGTCACGGTCACATGCAGGAACGGCACCCGGGCCAGCAAGTCGTTGACCAGGTGCAACACCTTGTCGCCGAGCTCGCTGGGATCGGTGGTCTTGAACCACTCGGCGACGTTGTCGACCATCCGGGCGACCTGGACGACGGCCAGCACCACCAACAGCGCGATCGGAATGAAAACGCTGGCCAATGCCGTCAACACCGTGCACGTGGCGGACAAGCCCGTGCTCAGCCGCTTGTTGAACCAATTGAACAGTGGTGTGAACAGATAGGCGCCCACCGCCGCCACCACGATGAGCACGAAATAGTCACGCAGGAAGTAGGCGCCGAACAGCAGGGCGACCAGCGTGAGGACCGCCAGCGCGCGCTTCTGGGAGAGCGTGAATTCGGTGTTCATCTTCGGACCGGGTCAGCCCTCCGCGTCGGTGTTGAGCCGCCGGACTCACCGGTCCCGCCGTCGCCGCCTCGGCCGCCGTTGCCGATCAGGCCCGTGCTGCCGCCGGGCTGGCCGGTGCCGCCGGACCCGCCGTTGCCACCGTTGCCGAGCAATATCCCGCCGGGCCCGCCGGGCAGGCCGCTTCCCGCGGGCGCGTCGGCGCCGTCGCCAATCAGTGGGCGTCCCAGCAGCGCGTTGACCAGATTCAGCAGGTCCTGCTCCACGGTTTGCAGCGGCGAGGCGTTGGCGGCCTCGGCGGCGGCGTACGCTGCCCCGGCGGCATTGAGGGCCTGCACGAACTGCTCATGCAAACTCGCCGTCTGCGTGCTCAGCATCTGATAGGCCGGGCGTGACTGGAAAACAACGCCGCGATCGCCGCCGATACCTCGTCGGCACCCGCGGCCAGCACCCCCGTGGTCGGCGCCACCGCCGCCGCATTGGCCGCTGTCAATGCCGAACCGATACCGGCCAAATCCGTCGCCGCAACCATCAGCGCCTGCGGCGCCGCCACCACAAATGACATTGCCGTCTCTCCGTGCCGTCACCTGGCCGTTGACCGGCCAATCGCCACTTGACGGTATCGCGACCTGGGACGCGGCATAGACGCTTTGCAAAAAAGGAGGCTTGGCCGTCGGGCGCCCACCGACCGAAACCGCTTGATTCCGTTCGTATTCTGGTCCCCAGACCTGGCCGGTCAGCACGACCCTGTTGGTTGCGGGTCGTCACAAACCCGACCCCGTGTTGGGTGGTCTTCCAGGCTGTGCGGGCATGCTGGACCACGGGCCGCCACACCACTGCTCAAAGCTTTTCAGCACGGCGGTGTTGGGCGGCGCCATCTGCAGGGAGAAGTCGATGTGGGTGGGCTTGCCCGCGCCATCGAACGCGTAGACCGACAGCGAATTGACCACACGCCGTCGGAATCGCGGTCCCCGCAACAGCTTTCAGTGGTCCGACGACGGCTACCGGGTCACCGTCGGGCGTGGTCACCTCCACGCCGGGGCGCGGGCCGATGAGAACGGCGCGTACTGGCGGTCTTACCTGTAGACCACGACTGGAGGCTGATGTGGCCAAACTGATCTACTCGGCAATCGGATCGCTCGACGGATACATCGAGGACGCGCAGGGCAATTTCGATTGGGCCGCACCCGACGACGAGCTTCATGCGTTCGTCAACGACCTCGAGTGGCCGATCGGCACCTACCTCTACGGGCGCGGCGGATGTACGAGACGATGGTGTTCTGGGAGACCGCGCCTACCGGCACCGATCAACCCGCGGTGACCCGGGATTTCGCCGACATCTGGTGAGCCGCCGACAAGATCGTGTACTCCATGACGCTGCGCGCGCCATCGAGCGGGCGAACCCACATCGAGCACGATTTCGATCCCGCGGCGATCAAACGGCTCAAGGAATCCTCGGACCGACATCGGCATTGGTGGTGCCGGGCTGGCCGGCCAGGCGATGGCCGCGGGTCTGGTCGACGAGTGGCACCTGTTCTGCTGCCCGATCCTCGTCGGTGGCGGCAAGCGGGGTCTTCCCGGCGACGTGCGTGTCGGGCTCGAGCTGCTGTCCGAGCACCGGTTTCGCAGCGGCGTGGTTCGTCTGCATTACGGCCTGGCTCGGCGGTCCTCGAGAG
Organism: Mycobacterium innocens; assembly: GCF_900566055.1. GTDB lineage: Bacteria > Actinomycetota > Actinomycetes > Mycobacteriales > Mycobacteriaceae > Mycobacterium > Mycobacterium innocens. Next base: position 13,291 of record NZ_UPHQ01000221.1, on the reverse strand, counting down.
GGCCTGCGCCCGACAGTGGTTAACCTGACGTCAGGCATGGGAATGGGAGTTTCAGGGTATGGCGATCGACGACTGCGTGGTCGAAACCAGCTATGGCCCGGTCCGGGGCACCGACGACGGCACCACGACGACCTGGAAAGGCGTGCGGTATGCCGCGCCGCCGCTGCGCGACCTGCGCTTTCGGGCGCCGGAGCCGCCGAAGCGATGGACCGAGGTGGCCGACACCGTCAGCTTCGGGCCAGCCTGCCCGCAACCGGTCATTCCGAACATGCCACTCGATTTGGGGGCGCCCCAGAGCGAGGACTGTCTGCAGCTGAACATCTGGGCCCCAGCGGGCGCCGGGCCCGGCGCCGGCAAGCCGGTGATGGTGTGGCTGCACGGCGGCGCCTACCTGCTCGGGTCGGGTAGCCAGCCCCTCTACGACGGCCGGCGGCTGGCCGCCAGCGGCGACGTGGTCGTGGTGACGGTCAACTACCGGCTCGGCGCGCTGGGCTTTCTCGACCTGTCAACGTTGCGCACGTCAAGACGATTCGACTCCAACGTCGGGCTGCGGGACGTGCTGGCCGCCCTGCGCTGGGTACGTGACAACGTCGCGGGCTTCGGCGGCGATCCCGGCAACGTCACGCTGTTCGGCGAATCCGCGGGAGCCGGGATCGTCACGACGCTGCTGGCCGTCCCGGCAGCGGCGGGGTTGTTCGACCGCGCGATCGCCCAAAGCTCCCCGGCCACCTCGGTATACGACCGCGACCGGGCCCAGCGGGCGGCGATGTGCGTTCTCGGCAAGCTCGGAATCGGCACCTCCGAGGTGGACCGGCTGGTCGATGTCCCCATCGCCGCGATCATCACCGCGTCGAAAGAAGTGTTCGACGAAGTGCCCGTCCGCAACCCCGGCACCCTGGCGTTCGTCCCGATCGTCGACGGCGACCTGTTGGACGACTACCCGGTCAAAGTGGCGCAGGAGGGCCGCTCCCATCCCGTCCCGTTGATCATCGGCACCAACAAGCACGAGGCGGCGCTGTTTCGGTTGATGCGTTCGCCGCTGATGCCGATCACTCCGCACGCGATCACGTCGATGTTCACCCAGATCGCCGCCGAACAGCCCGACCTGCAATTGCCCACCGAGGAGCAGATCGGGCTGGCCTATTCGCGCATCCGGCGCAAGGCCCGGCCGCTGAGCATTGCCACCGATGTCGGCTTCCGGATGCCCTCGGTGTGGCTGGCCGACGGACACCGCGGGGTGGCGCCGGTGTATCTGTACCGGTTCGACTACTCGACGCCGTTGCTCAAGCTGCTGCTGGTCAACGCCGCGCACGCCACCGAATTGCCTTATGTCTGGGGCAATCTCGGAGGACCCCACGACCCGACGCTGAGGCTCGGTGGGGTCAAGACCGCCAGGGCGGTCTCCGGCAGAGTGCGTACCCGGTGGGTCAACTTCGCCAGGCACGGCAACCCCGCGGGCCCGGCGGGCGAGCCGGACTGGCCGGCGTACGACGACGCTGACCGGGCCTGTCTGATCATCAACCGAACCGACACGGTCGCGCGCGATCTCGACGGCCACCTCCGAGCTGCCTGGGGCGGCGAGGTGGTGGGCTTCCGTTAGCCATGGCTGGATCGAGAGGTGGGTGCGATGAACGCGGAGGCCACGACGTCGCGGGCGTTGGTGCTGGAGGCGCCGCGCCGCCTCGTCGTCCGGGAGCTTGCGGTGCCGGAGGTCGGCGCTGACGACGCGCTGGTGCGGGTGGAAGCCTGCGGATTGTGCGGCACCGACCACGAGCAGTACACCGGGGCGCTGAGCGGCGGCTTCGCGTTCGTTCCCGGTCACGAAACCGTCGGGATCATCGAGGCCATCGGGCCGCACGCAGCCCGGCGCTGGGGCGTGGCCGCCGGCGACCGGGTGGCGGTCGAGGTGTTCCAGTCGTGCCGGCAGTGCGCGAACTGCCTCGCCGGTGAGTACCGGCGCTGCGAACGCCACGGTCTGGCCGACATGTACGGCTTCATCCCGGTCGACCGCGTACCCCGCCTGTGGGGCGGTTACGCCGAATACCAATACCTGGCACCCGACTCGATGGTGTTGCCGGTCCCGCCCGGCTTGGATCCCGCGGTGGCCACCCTGTTCAATCCGCTGGGAGCCGGAATACGCTGGGGTGCAACGCTTCCGGGCACCGGTGCGGGTGACGTGGTCGCGGTGCTCGGACCGGGTGTGCGTGGACTGTGCGCCGCCGCGGCGGCCAAGGAAGCCGGCGCGGGATTCGTCATGCTGACGGGGCTGGGTCCCCGTGACGCCGACCGGCTGGCGCTGGCCCCTCAGTTTGGCGTGGACTTGGCTGTCGATGTCGCGACGGACGACCCGGTCGTGGCGCTGAGTAGGGAGACCGGCGGGTTGGCCGATGTCGTCGTCGACGTCACCGCCAAGGCGCCGGTGGCGTTCGCGCAGGCGATAGCGCTCGCGCGGCCGGCCGGGACGGTCGTGGTCGCCGGCACCAGAGGCTTGGGCGCCGGCGCGCCCGGGTTCTCGCCGGACCTGGTGGTGTTCAAGGAGCTGCGTATCCTCGGCGTGCTCGGGGTGGACGCCACCGCCTACCGGGCGGCGCTGGCGCTGCTGGCATCGGGTCGCTACCCGTTCGAGCGCCTGCCGCGACGCTGCGTACGCCTCGACGATGCCGAGGATCTGCTCGCCACCATGGCCGGCGAACGCGATGGCGTCCCGCCCGTGCACGGAGTACTCACGCCATGACCGTGAGCGGGTCGGCCCAACCCATCCCCGGCCGTATCGGCCTGCAGCGGGCTGACCTGCGTTTCGTCATCATCGGCGCCGGAATGGCCGGGGTGCTGGCCGCCATCAAGCTGCGCGCGGCCGGCTTCACCGACGTCAGCGTGTACGAGAAAGCCGAACGGCTGGGCGGAACCTGGCGGGAGAACACCTACCCCGGCATCGCCTGCGATGTGCCGGCACACCTGTACACCTACAGCTTCGCCCCGAACCCGGAGTGGAGTCATGCGTTCGCGCCCGGGCCGGAGATTCTGGCGTATTTCGAAGGCGTCGCCCGCCGCTACGGCGTCGAGGAACTGATCCGCTACGGCCGCGAGGTGCGCCGCCTCGAACACGACGGAAGTCGTTGGCGCATAATGACATCCACCGGCGAACGCGACGAAGCCGACGTCGTCATCGCCGCCACCGGCGTGTTGCATCACCCGCGCTACCCAGATATCGACGGGCTCAACGAGTTTGGTGGCGGCATCTTCCACAGCGCGCGCTGGGACCACGGCGTGCCGCTGGAAGGCACACGGGTCGGGGTGGTCGGCACCGGCTCGTCGGCGGTGCAGATCACCGGCGCCATCACCGAAGTCGTGCGCGAGCTGCACCTGTTCCAGCGCACCCCGCAGTGGATCCTGCCGGTGGACAACCCGCCCGTCGACGAGGCCGACCGCGCACGCTACCGGTCCGACCCGGCGGCGCTGACCCGGCTGCGCGCCCAGCTGAACCGGGAGTTCATCCAAAGCTTCGCCAACGCGGTCGTCGACGCCGACTCGCAGGCACTGAAGACGCTGCAGCGGGTGGCCCACGCCAACCTCGAGGACAGCGTCGCCGACCCCGGACTGCGGGACCAGTTGCGGCCCGACTACCGGGCCGGATGCAAGCGGCTGATCATCTCCGGCAACTTCTACCGGGCGATCCAGCGGCCCAACTCCCATCTGGTCACCGAGGGCATCGACCGCGTCGAGGCCGACGGGGTACGCACCGTCGACGGAACGCTGCATCGCCTCGACATGCTGGTGCTGGCCACCGGTTTTCGAGTGGATCGTTTCCTGCGCCCCATGGAGGTGGTCGGCCGCAGCGGTGTGCGTCTCGACGATGTGTGGGCACAGCGGCCATTCGCCTACCTGTCGGTGTCGGTGCCCGATTTCCCCAACCTGTTCATGCTCAACGGGCCCAACGGGCCGGTGGGCAACTTCTCGCTGATCGACGTCGCCGAGGCCCAGATGGATTATCTGATACAGCTTTTCGAGCTACTGGCCGACGGCCGGTGCCGCCAGATCAGCGCCGGTCGCGAGGCGACGGCGCGATTCGAAGCCGACCGCATCGAAGCGGCGAAAAAGACGGTGTGGGTGACCGGCTGCCGCAGCTGGTATCTCGACGACCGCGGCGTTCCGGTGGCGTGGCCGTGGACTTTCACCCGGTTCCGCGATGTCATGACGCGTCCGGTCCTCGACGACTACGAACTCCGATAGCGCGTGCCGGGATCGGCTGGGAGCGCGGCATCAACCAAGCCCGGATAGCGGCTGATCTCCGCCGTTCTAGCTCAGGGGCACGCGCTATTCCGGCGGTGCTGCGTCGACGACGGACACCAGATGGGGTTTGGCTGCCGCCTTGACCTGCTCGAAAAGGTCTTTGTAGTACGGCAGGCATTCGGCTACGGCCTGCTCGGTGGTGAACAGCGGCCGGTAGCCCAGATCACGCTCGGCCTTGGCGATCGAAAAGTAGTTGTCGAGGTAAAGCCGCTCCACCGCAAGGGGTTCCAGTGGCGGCTTCGGCAGCCCGAACCGGAAGTGCAGCCACTGCCACGCTGACATCAGGTCGCGCACCAGGCGGCCGGATACCCTTATCCGCGGCCAACTTTCGCCACACGCGGTGACGACCGGCCGGGCGAACTCGAACATGTTGATCGGCTCGGCGTCGTTGATGAAGTACGCCTGCCCGGGAGCGGTGCCACCGGGCACCAAGTGCTGCGCGGCCAGAATGAAACCGTGAATCAGGTTGTCCACGTAGGAGTTGTCCAGCCGGGCCGATTTGCGACCGACCAACACCTTGACCTGGCCCTTCACCACGCTTTCGAACAGCTTGCGGAACATCGTCTGGTCGCCGCGACCCCAGATGCCGCTGGGCCGGATAGCGCAGCTGAGCATGCCGTCAACGCCGTTCTGCGACAACACGAATCGCTCGGCGGCTACCTTCGTCTCGGTGTAGAGGTCGTTGAACCGGCTGGTATAGGGCATCGTCTCGTCACCGCCGGCGATGTTCTGGCCGCCCATCACCACGCTGTTGGACGAGGTGTAGACGAACCGCTTCACCCCCGCCCGCTGCCCGCCGTACACCAGGTTCTCGGTGCCGCCGACGTTGACCGCAAAGCTGCGCTTGCGGTATTCGTCGGTCACCGATGCGCCGCCCATTAGTTCGATGATTGCCGCGGTGTGGAAAATCGTGTCGATACCGTCAACTGCGGTGGCGCAGGTGGCCGCGTCGGTGATGTCACCCTGCAGCACCTCGAGGTTCGGGTGCGGCGCCAGCGGCGACGGCGCGCGGTCGAAGGAACGCACCTGGTATCCCCGCTCCAGCAGCGTGGTAACCAGGTTGGCTCCGACGAAGCCTGAGCCGCCGGTTACCAGGACGCGGCCGAGTTCAGTTGTCAACGATGCATCACTCATGCGGCGAAGCATAACTAAAACGTGTTCCAGTTTGGAATAAGGATTGCCCAGTGAAACCGGCGCGGGTCGGGGTGCGTCAGTTCTCGGAAGCGCCGCCGGCGGCCAGTGCATCGGTCACCCGTTGCCGGGCGCCAGCTAAGTGCTCCTCACATCTTTTCGCAAGTTGCTCGCCTCTTTCCCAGAGCTTCAGCGACGTATCGAGGTCCAGGCCGCCTTGTTCCAGCAGCCGCACGACCTCGATCAGTTCGTCCCGGCACGCTTCATAGCCGAGCTGACTAATAGGTGTAATGGAGCCGTTCCCATCGTGCTTTTCGTCGTTTTCGTCGTTTTCGTCAGCAGCCATCGGTATGTCCTTCACTGAGCGCCGCGATGGCGCCGTCGGCAACCCGCACCCGCAGCCTGGTGCCCGCCGGCGCGTCGTGGACCGACCGCAGCACCCCTGTCGGTTGTCCGGCGGCCGAAAGGCTTTGCACAACCGCATAGCCGCGGGCGAGCGTGGCCGCCGGCCCCAGCGTGGTCAATCGCGCCGACAGGTGGCCGACCCGTTCGGTCTCGGCGGCGATCAACCGGTTGATGTCGCGGCGAACTGCGGAGCGGGCCCGCTGAACTTCGTCGTGGCGCGCGGTGAGCGCCTTCAGCGGGTCGGCCAGCACCGGGCGGTTGCGCAGGTGGGCCAGTGCCCGCTCCTCACGAGACACCCAGTTGCGCAGCGCCTGGGCGCTGCGCCGGCGCAGGTCGACGATCAACCGCTGCTCGGCGGCGGTATCGGGAACGACTTTCTTGGCCGCGTCGGTGGGGGTGGCGGCCCGCAGATCGGCGACCAGGTCGCAGAGCGGATTGTCGGGTTCGTGACCGACCGCGCTGATCACCGGCGTGCGGCAGACCGAGATGGCGCGGCACAGCGTCTCGTCGGAAAACGGCAGCAGGTCCTCGACGCTGCCGCCGCCGCGGGCCAGCACGATCACGTCGACCTCGCGGTGGCGATCGAGCTCCCGCAGCGCCTCGACGATCTGCACCACGGCATTGGGCCCCTGCACGGCGGTGTTGCGCACCGCGAACCGCACTGCGGGCCAGCGCGCGGCTGCCACCGTCGTCACGTCCCGCTCGGCCGCGCTCGCCCGGCCGGTGATAAGACCAATCATGTTGGGCAAGAACGGGATTGGGCGCTTGAGCCGCGGATCGAAGAGGCCCTCGGCGTCCAGCAGCCGGCGTAGCCGTTCGATGCGCGCCAGCAGCTCGCCGACGCCGACGGCACGAATCTCACTGAGCCGCAACGAGAACGTGCCGCGTCCGGTGTAGAACGACGGCTTGCCGCAGACCACCACCTGGGTGCCCTCGGTCAATTTCACCGGCGCGCCCAGTACCAGGTCACGTGGGCAGGTGACGTTCAGCGACATGTCGGCTGCGGGGTCACGCAGCACCATGAACACCGTCTTGGAATTGGGCCGCATCGTGATCTGGGCCAGCTGCCCCTCAACCCAGACCGTGCCTAGCCGATCGATCCAGCTCGCGACCCGGATGGCTACCGCGCGGACCGGAAACGGATTCTCGGCCGAGTTCGCGTCGGAGGCTCGGGTCACTTGGCGGTCGCGCGGGTGATCCTGTTGGCCAGCAGCGTCTGGAACGGAGCGCGGGCCTTGGTGGCCTGCTCGTAGGCCAGCAGGGCTTCGAGATCGTTGACATCCAGCGTTTGCAGCCGGGCCCGCAGCTGGGCCAGGGTCAGCGACGGATAGTCGAGTTCACTCGCGATCGCAGGTGCCGGGACCGCCGAATTCGACGACGCGTTCGGTTGCCTGGCCGGCATCGGCTGAGTCGGGGAATCGGCGGCCCTGGACTCATCCCGGTCGGATACCGAATACAGCGCGAACCGTCCCGCGGACCGGCGGTCGACGCCGGCGGCGTCGGGACCCGGCAATGCCGTGAAAGAGCCATCCCAGCCATCGGCGGCGTCGAGCTGGTCCTCGTCGAAGGTCGCCCATTCCGGCTGCTCGTCCTTCGGCGGGAACAGCGTTTCCAACGTGCTGTCGCCCTTGATGACTAGCTCGGCAAGGTTTTGTTGGAACCGCATGACCAGGTGCGCGGCCTGACTGATCAGCGTCATCGGGTACATGAGAATGGTGCGCGGCAGTTTGATCGTCTCCTCGACGGCGACTGTTGCCGCGCCGACCAGTAGCCGAACCCCGTACGGTGCAGTAGCCATGGGTCCAAGACTGCCTCAAGCGGCGGCTAACTCCAAGCGGGGCCGCGATGAGGCGGGGTTGTGTCGCCGCCGGCGGGCGGAAAGTACCCTGGATGCATGGTGCCGACTGTCGATATGGGGATTCCCGGTGCGTCGAGGTCGGCGAGTTCGGTAACCCACGCCCCAACCCGCAAGCGGGTGCTGCTGGCCGAGCCCAGGGGTTACTGCGCAGGTGTGGACCGAGCCGTCGAGACGGTCGAACGCGCACTGGAAAAGCACGGCGCGCCCGTCTACGTGCGGCATGAGATCGTGCACAACCGGCACGTGGTCGACACCCTGGCCAACGCCGGTGCGGTGTTCGTCGAGGAGACCGACCAGGTTCCCGAGGGAGCCATTGTGGTGTTCTCCGCGCACGGGGTGGCGCCCACGGTCTACGCGGCCGCGGCCGAACGCAACCTGCAGACCATCGACGCCACCTGCCCGCTGGTCACCAAGGTGCACAACGAGGCCAGACGCTTTGCCCGCGACGATTACGACATCCTGCTGATCGGTCACGAGGGTCATGAAGAGGTTGTCGGCACCGCCGGCGAAGCGCCCGACCACGTGCAGCTGGTCGACGGCGTGCAAGCCGTCGACCAGGTGACGGTGCGTGACGAGAACAAGGTGGTCTGGCTGTCGCAGACCACGCTGTCGGTCGACGAGACCATGGAGATCGTCGAGAAACTGCGGCAGCGCTTCCCCAAACTGCAGGATCCGCCGAGCGACGACATCTGCTACGCCACCCAGAACCGGCAGGTGGCGGTCAAGGCGATGGCGCCCGAGTGCCAACTGGTGATCGTCGTCGGATCCCGCAATTCGTCGAACTCGGTGCGGCTGGTCGAGGTGGCGCTGGGCGCAGGGGCCAAGACCGCCCACTTGGTCGATTGGGCCGACGATATCGACCCGGCATGGCTGGAGGGCGTCACCACGGTCGGTGTCACGTCCGGCGCGTCGGTTCCCGAGGTGCTGGTGCGCGGCGTGCTGGAACGGCTGGCCGAGTTGGGCTACGACATGGTGCAGCCGGTGACCACGGCCAACGAGACGCTGGTGTTTGCCCTGCCCCGGGAGATCCGTCAGCCGCGGTGAGGCCCACCGGCTCAGAACCGGCTCAGGCGTCATATTCCCAGGAGTCGGGCCGGGGTCTGCGCGGTGTGCGGGAACGATTCCGGCGCTCGGGTGGCGGCTCGTCGCGCGGCATGTCGCGCAGCTCGTCATAGGGGACCGAGCCGCGGTAACGGACCTGCGAGATCGGGTGGTGGGTCGGGTTGGCGCCGGTTGGCCCGCCCGGGGCGGGGCGCCGGCGCGGCGGCTCGTAGGGCTCGTACCGGGTCCCCCGCCGTTCGTACCGGTTGGACGGCTCGGCCGGCTCGGGCGGCTCGTAGGCGCCGTAGGGATCGAAGCGGCTGCTGCGTGGGGCGGGCCGTTCGTAAGGATTGCGGCGGGTGTGCGGATCTCGCCGCGTCTCCCGCGGCGGCTGGGCTCGCAGGTCGGGGTCGTCCTGCTGCGGCCGGGGCCGGCGGCGTGATCGAGGCGGCGGGTCGGCGGCGTCGTAATCGCGGTAATCGCGTGCCGGCGCCGGACGCCGGCGGCGCGGACGTTCGGCGGCCGGATCGGGCTGATCATCCCCCGCCGCGGATCGGGCATGCCGGGAACGGGTCCGATCGGTGCGCCGGGCGGTAGTCCGACTGCTCCGGGCGGTCCGGCCGCTCCGGGACGTACGGCCGATCGCGTGGGCCGGCGGTGAGCCCGGGTCGGGATCTTCCTCGGTGGTGTCGCCGGGGGAGAGCCATCCGCTGAGTTTGGCGGCGAGACCGCTGATCGCAGACTTTCGCCGGGTGGTTGTCGTCGTGGCGTCGTCGGCTTTCCCGGCTGTGGTGGTGCGCTGGGTCATGCCGAAGTACCACCGGATCAGGCCGATCAGCAGCACGCCACCGGCGGTACCAAGCATGTGCGGGAAGCGCTCGATAAGCGGATAACCGCAATTGATCAGCAGATCTTTGAATTTGCCGATCTTGCCCCCGTGGAACAGCCAGTAGGCGCCGGGCACCGCGAAGAAAAGGATCAGCGGCGGCTGGATGACCGCGGTGAACAAGCCCGACTGGCGCACGGCCAGCACCGCCGCCACGCAACCGGCGACGTAGAACCCGGTGAAGACGTGCGTCAACTCCTTGTGGCCGGCGTCGAACGCGTACCCCACGGCGGTGGCTGTGACGGCTATCAGCACGGCCGCCCACCAGGGCACCCCGGGGATGTTGGGGACGATGGAGCGGTGACTTGGCTCCACCGCTGAACTCGCCCGCTGCGCTGACACATGTAGACCGTACCGGCTGTGAGCCCGAAGGCTCGTCAACACCTCGCCAGCGGCCGGCGGCGTGCCATCCGCAGCCGATGGCGCCGCGCGCGGGGCAACAGTCACATCTGCCACAGGAGCCTCTTTGGCAGAGTCGGTCCACAGTTTGCCCGTGGCTGCGTGACGCGCCGCTTACCCGGGGGCACAACGAACGGGGGATGCCGCTGTGACCGACGTCATAAGCGGTGATGCCGGGACGGCCAGCAGGGTGCGGGGACACCCGCCGTCCTAGACTTGGGTCCCTGTGAGCCTGAGCCTGGGAATCGTGGGTTTGCCCAACGTCGGAAAGTCGACCCTTTTCAACGCACTGACGCGCAACAACGTGGTCGCGGCCAATTATCCGTTCGCGACCATCGAGCCCAACGAGGGTGTCGTTTCGCTGCCGGATCCGCGACTGGACAAGCTGGCGGAGCTTTTCGGATCAGAGCGCATCGTCCCCGCACCGGTGACCTTCGTCGATATCGCCGGCCTGGTCAAAGGGGCATCGGAGGGGGCCGGCCTGGGCAACAAGTTCCTCGCGCACATCCGCGAATGCGACGCCATCTGTCAGGTGGTGCGGGTGTTCACCGATGACGACGTGACCCACGTGGCCGGCAGGGTCGACCCGCAATCCGATATCGAGGTCGTCGAAACCGAGCTGATCCTGGCCGACCTGCAGACTCTCGACCGTGCCCTGCCGAGACTGGAGAAGGAAGCTCGCACCACCAAAGAGCGCAAGCCGGTGTATGACGCGGCACTGGCCGCCCGGCAACTGCTCAACGGCGGCAAGACGCTGTTCGGCGCCGGTGTGGACGCCTCGGTGCTGCGCGAGCTGAACCTGCTGACCACCAAACCGTTCCTGTACGTGTTCAATGCCGACGAGGCGGTCCTCACCGATGCCACCCGGGTCGCCGAGCTTCGTGCGCTGGTCGCGCCCGCCGACGCCGTCTTCTTGGACGCCGCCATCGAATCGGAGCTGGCCGAACTCGACGACGAATCGGCCGCCGAGCTGCGGGAGTCGATCGGGCAGACCGAGCGCGGTCTCGACGCGCTGGCTCGGGCCGGGTTCCACACCCTGAAGCTGCAGACCTTTCTGACCGCCGGCCCCAAGGAATCGCGGGCGTGGGTGATCCATCAGGGCGACACCGCGCCCAAGGCGGCGGGGGTGATCCATTCCGACTTCGAAAAGGGCTTTATCAAGGCCGAGATCGTGTCCTATGACGACCTGGTTGCCGCCGGGTCCATGGCGGCGGCCAAGGCGGCCGGCAAGGTCCGGCTCGAAGGCAAGGATTACGTGATGGCCGACGGCGACGTGGTGGAATTCCGGTTCCAAGCGGCGTCCGGTCAGCAGAAGAGGGCATAAGTCGGCTGCGTCATCCCCGTTCAGGGCTTGGAATCCCGCAGGTCCTCTATCAGTCGGGCGGCGGGCTCGTTCGATTCCGGCGCCCGGCACGTAGCTGCTTTGCTACAGTCCGATTCGCTACATGGAGAATCGGCTGGGGATTCCACGACGTGGAAGTGTTGCTAGCGATCGTCGTTATCGCCCTTGCGGCCGTAATCCTGCCGCAGGTGATTCGGTATGTCCTCAAGGAGCGGTACTTCGCCAGCGAAGAGTTCTTGGCTCACAAGGACGAGGTCGCAGCGGTGGTTGCCGAGCACAACGAGGTCGCCGAGTACGTCTCGGAGATTCGCAGCCGGGGATCGTTCAGGCTGGGCGAGTCGCTCACCGGCACGCAGGCGCATCTGGCGTGGTTCCAGAACACCAGCCGTTACAACTACCGTCGGGATCGGAACGTAGCGAATTACCACGCTCCGAACGTGCACGACTGCTCGCTACAGGTCGTCCGTAACGCCAGCGCCGACCCCCTCAAGTACGTGATGAAGTACTTCAGCATCAAGGCTGACGAGGCGCACCTTGCCGACGTGGAGAACCTGGGCGAGAACATCACCCAACTCGAAGAGACAGTCAACAACCTCAAACAGCGTGAGGCGAGCATCGCCCAGTCGGTCAATCCCCCTGCATTCATCCTGAAGCACTACGCAGACGAGTTCATGAAGCATGTGGGAGTCGAACTGTCGCCGATCAGCGCTCCGTATCCCGTGTACGTCTTTGAGTACGTCAATGCCGGTGGGAACAGCTCGCAGCGAACAACCGTCACGTTAGACACCCCAACGATCGACGCGCTGATCGAGACCCTTTCACAGAAGATCCGCTGGATAAAAAGTGCTGCCGGTCAACGCGCGCTGATGACTTCAAAGCTGCGCAACTCCATAAAGGCGCGTGACAATCACACCTGCCGGTCCTGCACGGTGTCGCTCGCAGCGGAACCCCATCTCCTTCTCGAGGTGGACCACATTGTCCCAGTCTCCAAGGGCGGCTTGTCCACGCCGGAAAATCTGCAGACCCTTTGCTGGCGTTGCAACCGGAGGAAGGCGAACAAGCTTGCGTCCGCATGATGGCGTCGCGCTTACGCGAGATCAGTGCAGAGGGGCGTGCAAAGGCGTGGTGGGTTCAGATTTAATGTCTGAAATCGCGCTAGTTCTGTACATGACAACGCTTCCGTTGGCCGAGGTCCGCGCCAACCTCTCTAAGTTGGTTGACGAGGCGGTTCGCACCCACGAACGGATCGAGATCACTCGGCAAGGCCGCCGAGAGGCCGTGATTCTCAGCGCCGACGACTATGACTCGATCATGGAAACCTTGGCGATCCTCAGCGATCAGGAGTTGATGCGTGAGGTCCGGGCAGCCGAGGCCGAGGCTGAGAGCGGCGAGATTTACTCACTCGACGAGGTTACCGAGGAGATGCGCGCCGCCGGTCGGCTTCCGCGATGCCCTATCAGGTCGAATTAACCAGAGCGGCGAGGAATGCGTTGACCGATCTCCTATCGGAGGCGGTAGCGATCGCTTGCTGGGAGTTCATCCGAGGGCCGCTCGCCGAGAACCCTCACCGAGTCGGAAAGCCACTTCGTGATCAGTTGGAAGGCCGGTACTCGGCCCGCCGAGGAGAGTTTCGGGTGATCTATCAGATTTTCGACGTGCGGGTCGGGGTCGTCGTCCGAGTCAATTCATATCGCGCATATCGCGCATCGGCGAGACGTTTACCGGTAGGGGCGACGTGGTCGCTGACGAAGCGATACCGAAGCATCCGCCGGCTCGTCAACGGCGCCAACGTCAAAGTCCACCGACCCTAGATGAGTAATTCCCAACCTTGGTCAGTGGTCGTAGGCGATCAGTGACCTCTTGACTGGGCTGTTGATCTTCCAGTTGTGCCAGATCACAGCGGCAAGGGCGAGGAGGCGCTGGGCGACGCGGGCGTAGA
>NZ_UPHQ01000196.1 GCF_900566055.1 Mycobacterium innocens | reverse complement strand
ATACTCGACGGCCTACGAGATCGAGCGGCTGATGCGCGATGCACCGTTCCTGCTGATCGGCGAGGGAACCAGCGAAATACAGAAGTCCATCATCAGCAAGCGGCTGCTCGACGAGTATCGGATGTGATGCGATGACTGTCCCGGATTTCGCTGCGCGGCCCCAGCTTTCCGACGATGTGGCGAATTTTGTCCGCAAGAGGATTTACGAGGGCAGTTATGCCGCGGGCAACTACATTCGCCTCGATCAGCTGGCCGCGGAATTGGGAATCAGCGTGACACCGGTGCGTGAGGCGTTGGTCGCGTTACGCGCCGAAGGGTTGGTCGCCCAGCAGCCCCGCCGCGGGTTTGTGGTGTTGCCGGTGACCAAACGGGACCTCGCCGACGTCGCCAACGTGCAGGCGCACGTGGGCGGCGAGCTGGCGGCGAGGGCCGCGATCGGCATCAGCGACCAGCAGTTGCGTGACCTCAGGCAGATCCAGGCGCAGCTCGAGGAGGCTTACGCCGCCGACGACGACGAGCGGATGGTCCAGCTCAACCATGAGTTTCACCGGGCCATCAATATTGCGGCCGACTCCCCGAAGCTGGCCCAATTGATGTCTCAGATCACCCGTTACGCACCCGAATCGGTGTTTCCCAGCATCGAGCATTGGCCGGCCCGGGCGATCAAGCATCATCGGCGGATACTGTCTGCGCTGGCGAAGCACGATGACAAGCTGGCCCGCGCTGCCATGGCCGACCATCTTGCCGCCAGCGCAATCCCGTTGATCGACCATCTGATTGCGCGTGGGGTGGTGGCAGACAGCGGAGCGCCCGGCGCATCGCGGCTACGGCGAAGCTATGGCGGTTAGGCCGAGCCATTCGGCGCTATCCGGTGCTGGCATGGGTATAGGCTGCCGCTAGGCCGAGCCAGATTGAAGAGGACGAAATGCCCCATGCATCCCGAGCGTCAGCCGCGCTGGTTGCCTGCGCGGCCGCGATATCGCTGGCGTCACCGGCCGGTGCCGAACCGGGCGACCAGATCCCCGGCGATGGAGTTTTTCTGGTGGGGACTGACATTGCACCAGGTACTTACCGCACCGAGGGACCGTCGAATCCGCTTATCCTGGTGTTCGGTCGGGTGTCCGAGCTCTCAACCTGCTCGTGGTTGATGCACAGCACACCCGCGGCCAGCGCCGAGGACATTGTGAACTCGAATACCTCGATGGGTCCGATGTATGTGACGATCCCGGCAACGGTCGCGGCTTTCGAGACGAGAAACTGCAAACTTTGGATGCGGGTCTCCTAGCCGTCACCGGCCCTGGTCCGTTTTCGCGGAGCCGACGACTTGGCTGTTTTGCGTTGCGCTGACCCGGGTTTGGCTGCTTTCGCCCGTTCCTCGATCAACCGGCCGGCGTGGTCGAGTATGCAGTTGAGGCCGTATTCGAAGTTGGCCTCATCAGGGGTCGCGATGCGGTGTCCCTTCCCGGTGACCCGGGCGATCAACGGTGTGGTTTGCGGGTCGATCTCCATGGCGTCTTCGAGGGCGCGTGGCCCGCTGTCGGCGGACTGGTGCTTCTCGTTGAGCCGATGCAGCACCACCGACCCGCGGACGTGAAGCGAGACCGCGGCGTAAGTGTCGAAGGCGTCCTCGGGAGACAGACCTGCCTGCACCAGATTCGCGATGGCCCGCTCCATCTCCTGGGCGCCAAGCCTGGCGGCCCTGGGACTGAGCGCCGACCGGATAAGGATCAGATCGCACAGTATCGGGTTGCCCATGAAGGTTTTCCGCATCAGGCGGGCATGATTGCGTAAGGTCTCACGCCAGTCGTCGGCCTCCACGTATGGGGTGGCAAAGACGTACTTGCTCAAGGCGCGATCGGTCATTGCGTTGAGCAGGTCGTCCTTCTTCCGGAAGTACCAGTAGATGCTGGTGACGCCTACTCCGAGGTGTTTGCCGAGCAGCGGCATGCTCAGGTTGTCGATGGACACCTGTTCTGCCAGTTCGAATGCGCCGGTGATGATGTCGTCCGGATTGATGGACCCGCGCTCGCGCCGCTGACGTTTGTCGGCGGTTGCCTGCTTTGCCACTACGCGGCTACCTCCATCGAAGATCGGTGTTGCGTACGCGGTCCTGGCGGTGCCGCCGCTCAGCCTGACCGGCACTGCTTCGGGCGCCATTACGTCTGCTACTGTAATACCTATCGTAGGCTTATTGGTATAAGCGGCTGGGCGGGCGAGCATGACCGGGCTGAGGCAGCGTGGCAACGGCGGGTGAGGCGCGTGCCTGGGCACGGGGCGCGTTGGGGGGCATCGGCGACTCGCTGTATACGCCGTTCTGCGGGAACGACGGGGACGACATCGACTGGGATGCCTATCGGACTCTGGTGCGCTATTGCGTCGGTGATCTCGGGCATCCGATGCTGTGGTGCACCAGCGGAATCGGGGAATTCTGGTCACTGACCATCGACGAGCGGAAATGCTTGCTCGAGGTCGCGATCGAAGAAGGGCGTCGCTGCAATCCTGACGTCCTCATACAGGCCTGCACATCGGCGATGACGGCCAAGGACTGCCTGGAATTGACGCTGCACGCCCAGGCGGCGGGCGCCGACATCGCCTATATCCAGACGCCGATGATGGAAACTCACGGCGGCGAAGGCGTGTTGAGATTCTTCAAATACGTTGCCGCACGTACCGACATCGCGCTGGGCATGTTCAATTCGCCGTCCTCAGGTTATGTGTTGACGCCGGCCGAGAGTGCGCGCATCTACCATGAAGTGCCCGCGGTATGTGCGACCAAGGAAGGCGCCTTCCGCCCGCAGGCCAGTCGGCTGCTCCACGAACTCGCTCCCGGACTGGTGCTCTGGGAATGCGACAAGACGATCTACCGCGCCGGATGGCTGCGCGCCGGAATCGTCTGTGCGGCACAGCTGGGCACGGCCGGCTATCTGATGGAGACGCCGCAGCGGCCGCTGCTGTCCGAATACTGGGATTTGGTGTTGGGGGACAAGCTCATCGAGGCGATGGACTATGGACGTGATTCGGGTCTGGATCAGTTCGACGTGACCTCGGTTCGTGGTGGACCTGCTATCCGGGCAGACCCGACTACTTCACCCACTGGGGTGGTGCGTTCAAGTTCGCGGCGTCGGTGCTGGGTCTGCCGATCGGGTCCTATTCGCCTTCCCGGCCCCCCCAGGCCGAGTTGCCGCCCGAGGCCAAGGCTCAAATCACGGCTGCCTATCGTCGGCTGGGGCTCATCGATGGCTAACCGCTGCGCCGCGGTGGGGTCGAGGAGACACCGATGAGCAACGATGCTGACGACGCGGTGCTCTACGAGGCAACCCCCGGCGGGGTAGCGATCCTCACCTTCAACCGCCCCGATCGTCTCAACGCATGGGGTCCCGACATTGCCGGGGGGTTCTATGCGGCGCTCGACCGCGCCGAACAGGATCCGGAGATCCGGGTGATGGTGCTGACCGGCCGGGGCCGGGGCTTCTGTGCCGGCGCCTATTTGGGCTCGCCGGATTTCGCGGCGGGATACGGCGCCACCATGGCGACGGCACGTCAGACCGATCTGGCCGATTTGGTCGGTGAACGCCCGCCCCATTTCGTGACGACGCTTCGCAAGCCGGTGATCGCCGCGATCAACGGTCCCTGCGCGGGCATCGGTCTGACGCAGGCGCTGATGTGCGACGTCCGATTTGCCGCTGCCGGGGCGAAGTTCGCCGCCGTGTTCGCCCGGCGCGGGCTGATCGCCGAGTTCGGCATCTCCTGGATACTTCCGCGCTTGACAAGCTGGGCGGTCGCACTGGACCTGTTGTTGAGCGGCCGAACGTTTTTGGCCGAGGAGGCCGCGGAGTTGGGTTTGGTCAAGGAAGTCGTCGCGCCCGAGGATTTGATGAAGCGCGCTCTCGAGTACGCGGAGGACATCGCCCGCAACTGCTCGCCGGCGTCGATGGCGGTGATCAAGCGCCAGGTCTACGGTGACGCCACCGGCGATGTCATCGAAGCCACCGCCCGCGCCGAAGTTTTGCTGCGCGAGGCGATGCCGAGGCCAGACGTGGTCGAAGGAATCGTGAGTTTCCTGCAGAAGCGACAACCGCGGTTTCCGGCGCTCACATCGGAATAAGGACGATCATGGGGCACTTGAGTTATCAGGCGATCGACGTCGACAACCACTACTACGAACCGCTGGATGCGTTCACCCGTCATCTGGACAAGCGGTTCCGCCGGCGTGGCGTGCAGATGTTCAGCGACGGCCGCCACACCCAGGCGATCATCGGCGACCGCGTCAACCGATTCATCCCCAATCCGACCTTCGACCCGATCATCGTGCCGGGCTGCCTGGACGTGCTGTTCCGCGGCGAGATTCCCGAGGGCGTGGACCCGGCGTCGCTGATGAAGGTCGAGAAGCTGGAATTGCGGCCGGAGTACCAGCTCCGGGACGCACGCGTTGCCGTGCTCGAAAGCCAAGGCATCGAAACGATTCTGGTGTTCCCGACCTTCGGCTGCGGAGTCGAGGAAGCGCTCAGGGGTGACATCGAGGCGACGATGGCATCCCTGCATGCCTTCAACCTGTGGCTCGACGAGGATTGGGGTTTCGACCGCCCGGACCATCGCATCCTTGCCGCGCCGATGATCTCGTTGGCCGACCCCGAAGAAGCGGTCAGAGAAATCGATTTCGTGCTCGGACGCGGTGCACGACTGGTGCATGTGCGTCCGGCGCCGGTTCCCGGTATTCCGAAGAACCGCTCGCTGGGCCACCGCTCGCACGACCCGGCCTGGGCGCGGCTGGCCGAAGCCGGCGTGCCGGTGGCCTTCCACCTCGGCGACAGCGGCTACCTGAAAATCGCTGCGATGTGGGGCGGAAAGGAAACCTTCGAGCCGTTCTCGGCCCCGCCCGACCCGCTGGACAAGATACTCGTCGACGACCGTGCCATCCATGACACCATGGCTTCGCTGATCGTCCACGGTGTTTTCGATCGTCATCCCGCACTCCGGGTGGCCAGCATCGAGAACGGTTCGGAATGGGTACATCGGCTCGCCAAGCGGCTCAAGAAGTTGGCTAACCAGCATCCGCGCTCGTTCCCCAGCGATCCCGTCGAGACGTTGCGCGAGCACGTGTGGGTGTCACCATACTACGAGGAAGATCTCGAGTTGCTGGCCGACAACATCGGCGTCGACCGCATTCTGTTCGGCTCGGACTGGCCCCACGGCGAAGGTCTGGAGTCACCCCTGTCGTTCACCGGGGAACTTGCCGCGTTCAGCGAAGCCGACGCCCGAAAGATCATGCGTGACAACGCCTTGGCCTTCCTCGGTATCACGGTTTCCTCGGCGGCCTAGGAAAGACCGTGCCCCAATGGACTATTGGCGCCGTGCTGGACGCCATCGCGCAGGTCATCCCGGATCACCAGATGACGGTGTGCGGTCCGCGCCGCAGCACCTTCGCCGAGTCGGCCGCGCGAACGAACCGGTTGGCAAACTACCTGCACGGCAATGGTTTCGGAGTCCACAAGTCGCGCGAGACGCTGCAGCGGTGGGAATGCGGTCAGGACCGGGTTGCCCTGATCATGTACAACGACCTGTATCCAGACATGGTGATCGGCTGCCTCAAGGCGCGCGTCGTGCCGGTCAATGTGAACCACCACTACTCGCCGCGTGAGATCGCTGAACTGCTGGACTATGTCAAGCCGCGGGGCGTCATCTACCATCGCTCGCTTGGTGCCCGATTCGCCGAAGTGTTGCCGCCCGACGACACCGAGCTACTGATATCCATCGACGACGCGAGTGGCACTGCCGAACTGCCGGGCGCGGTTTCGCTCGACGACGCGCTGGCAACCTGTGGTGCTGACCGCACGGTCGCGGGTTCGCCGGACGATCTGATCATGATGTGCACCGGCGGAACGACAGGACGCCCCAAGGGAGTGCTGTGGCGTCAAAGCGATATCTACGTGACGTCGATGATGGGCGCCGACCACGCAAGCGTCGAAGAGATCCATCAGCTGGTGCGCGCAGGCGGGCCGCCGTGGTTCGCCGTTTCACCGCTCATGCATGCCGCCGGGATGTGGACGGCGTTTGCCGCGCTCCTGCACGGCCTCACCGTCGTCATGTACGACGACCGCGACAGGCTCGACGCGCGGTCGGTCTGGGCGACCGCCGAGCGTGAGCAGGTGGGCATGATCACCATGGTCGGCGACGCATACGCCGCACCGCTGGTCGCCGAACTGCGGAACCGTACATACGACCTGTCGTCGGTGCACTCGATCGGCACGGGCGGGGCGGCCACCAACGCGAAATACAAACGGGCACTGATGGAGTTGCTGCCGCAGGCCGCCATCATCGAGGGCTACGGGTCGTCGGAGACCGGCAACATGGCATTCGGGTACAGCCGCGACGGAACCGCCAGCGAAACCTTCGAACCCAGACTCGGCGCAACCGTCGTCTCCGCGGACCGCAGCCGATTCCTGCGGCCCGGTGAGCCCGAGATCGGCTGGGCTGCCAGAATCGGCCGGATTCCACTGGGATACTTCAACGACGCCGAAGCCACTCAACGCACTTTTCCCGAGATCGCCGGCCAGCGTGTGGTGATACCGGGCGACCGGGCTTGCCTCGAAAAGGACGGAACCATCCGGTTATTCGGCCGCGATTCCCTGGTGGTGAACACCGGTGGCGAAAAGGTGTTCGTCGAAGAGGTCGAGGACCTATTGCGAACACATCCCGGCGTTGTCGACGCCCTGGTGCTAGGACGGCCCAGCGAGCGCTGGGGACAGGAAGTGGTCGCGCTCGTCGTATTACGCCCGGATGCCCCCGTCGGTGAACCGGAGCTGTACGCCTTCTGCACCTCGCAACTGGCGCATTTCAAGGCTCCCAAGGCGTTCATCGTCGTCGAGCACATCCAGCGTCTGGGCAACGGCAAGCCGAATTATCGGTGGGCCAGAGAGCAAGTGACGCGGCAGGTCCCGGCGCCATGACCCAGACGGCGATTGACTGCCTGGTGAACGTGCACTTCGGTGAGGCCGCATCCCAGCCGACCTGGATGCTCAAGGTTCGCGACGACTACTTCAAGGGCCCCGGTTCGATGTTCGAACCGGTCGAGCTGTCCGCGCTGCTCGCCGAGATGGACGAACAGGGGGTGCACAAAGCGATCCTGATGGATTCGCTGGCCAACCCGTCCACCACCGCGCGCGCGTTCGTCGAAGCCAAGCCCGACCGGTTCGCGCTGGCCATGGGCGGAGTCAACCTGCTGCGTCCGGTCAAGCCGTTGCGTGAATTGAGCGCCATTGCCAGCGACCTGGCCGTAGCGTATGCCGTTGTCGGGCCCAGCTTTTGGGGAGACGGACAATACCCGCCCAGCGACGCCGTCTACTATCCGCTCTACGCCAAGTGCGCCGAACTCGACCTTCCGCTGTGCATCAACACCGGCATACCCGGACCACCGATCCCCGGAGAAGTACAGCATCCGATGCATCTCGACCGGGTGTGCGTGCGGTTTCCGGAGCTGCGGCTGTGCATGATCCACGGCGCCGATCCATGGTGGGACGTGGCGATCCGGCTCCTGCTCAAGTACGCCAACCTGCGCCTGATGACCTCGGCATGGTCGCCCAAGCGGTTGCCGGAAGCTCTGCTGCATTACATGCGGACCAGGGGCAAGACCAAGGTGATCTTCGCCTCGGATTGGCCGGTATTGCCGATGCGCAGGGTCATACCCGAGGCGCGGGCCCTGGACCTGCCGTCTGACGTCCTGCAGAACTACCTCTACAACAACGCCCAAGAATTCTTCTTCGGTGAGGAGCGCTGACGATGGACCGTTTCGAATTGCGCAGGCTGGACTACAGCTTGTCCGAGGACCATATCGCGTTGCAGTCGGTGTACAAACAGTTCTTCAAGACCCACTGTTCGATCGAAACGGTCCGTGCCGCAGAGCTATCCGGTTTCGACAAAAGCCTGTGGGAGCGGTTGTGCGGGATGGGCGCCACGACGATGGCGCTGCCCGAGTCCGGCGGCGGCGATGGCGCGACGCTGGTCGACCTCACCCTGGTGGCCGAGGAGATCGGCCGCTCGCTGGCGCCGGTCCCGTGGATCGACCATGTCTGCGCGACGCGGCTCCTGGCACGTCTTGGGGCTCTGGATGCCGATACCCCCGGACTGGCCAACGGCGAGCGGCTTGCGGCGCTCGACCCGCGGATCGACGGTGGGCCGGGGCGGCGGCTGATTCCCGCCGGGTCGATCGCCGGCCGCGTCGTCGTCGCCGACGGCGACCATATCTTGAACCTGACGTTCGGCACGCAGCCGGCGAAGGTGGACAACATCGGCCGGCTGCCGATGGCCTGGGTTGATCCGGCATCCGCTGACTCCCGGACGGTCGTGGCTCGTGGCCCCGAGGCACTGGCGAATTATCAACGGGCCCTGGATGAATGGCGACTGCTGATGGCCGCAGCGCTGGTAGGCCGGGTCGAGCAGACGATGACGATCGCGGCGGAATTCGCCAAGACCCGTTACACACTAGGCGTGCCCATTGCTACGCTGCAAGGCATTTCGCACCCGCTGGCAAACATGGCAATCACCGTGCACAGCGGACGCAACCTGGTTCGGCGGGCCGGCTGGTTCCTGGATAACGAACCCGGCGAACGACCGGAACTGGCACCGGCAGCGTTTCTGTTCATGGCCGAGGAAGCCGCCAAGGCCGCCACCATGGCCGTCCACATCCAGGGAGGCCTCGGGGTTTCCGCTGAGGCCGCCGCCACCGCCTATCTAGTGCGGGCCCGCGGATGGCCACTGGCCGGCGGTGATCCGGGCGCCTGCGCCCGGCGAATCGCCGAGATCGTGGCTGCCCGCGAAATCGCGTCCCGGGCCGCGCGCGTCTAGGAACAGGAGCGAAGCGATGGACTTTTCCCTGGTTGAACTTTCCGAAGAGGACAAGGCATTCCACGACGAGGCGCGCAGGTTCCTGGCCGAGCACGTGACCGATGAGGTCCGCCGTCACGACCGTGAGACCGGCGACAACTTCCATGAGGGTCTGCACCTGAAGCTCGGCGCCGCAGGGTATTTGGCAGCGGAGTGGAAGACGGAATCCGAAGGCGGATTCAGCAGAGTCCGGCGGCGCATCTGGGAGCTGGAGAAGCGGCGGGCACGGGTGCCATGGGTGACGTGGGGAACGACCGCCATGGTGGCGAGGTCGGTAACGAAGTTCGGCTCGCCCGAGCTCGTCGAGGAGGTATTGCCCGGTGTCTTCAGCGGCCATGTCCGGCTGTGCCTGGGCTACACCGAGCCCGAAGGCGGATCCGACGTCGCCACCTGCAAGACCCGCGCGGTGCGCGACGGTGACAGCTGGGTGATCAACGGCTCGAAGATGTTCACCACCGGCGCGCACAACTGCCAATACGTCTTTCTGATCACCAACACCGACCCGCACGCCCGAAAGCATAAGAGCCTGACCATGTTTCTGGTGCCTCTGGACTCGCCGGGCATCGAGATCCGGGGCATCCGCACGGTGGACGGCGACCGGACGAACATCGTCTACTACAGTGACGTGCGCGTCGATGACAAGTATCGGCTGGGTGAGGTGAACGGGGGCTGGACGGTCCTGCGGGAGCCGCTCAACGTCGAGCACGGCGCGGTAGCGCCGGCACCCGACGGGTTGCAGGACACCTCGATCATGATGCACCAGGCCGGTGTCATGGCCGAAGCGGTCGACCGGGTCGCGGCGCGGGTGACCGAGCCCGGTCCCGGCGGGCACCGCCTGCTCGACGATGGGTCGGTGGCATATCGATTGGGCCGCGGTGTCGCGCGGGTGGAGGCAGCGCTATCGGCGCCGGGCATCTTCGGGCGGGTGGCGATCGCACAAACGATGCGCGACATCTCCCCGGATCTGATGGACATTCTGGGGACCCCCGCTGCGTTGCCATTCGGGGCCGACGGCGCGGCCGATGACGGCGGCGCCGAATACCTCTACCGCTTCGCGCCGTTGGTCGGAATCTACGGCGGCACATTGGAAGTGTTCCGCAACATGATCGCCGAGCAGGTCCTTGGCCTGGGCAAGCAGATCCACGCGCCGCCCGCTACCAAGGCGTCCTCACGCCGAGCGTGAACGGGCTGCGATTGGGCATCGTGTCGTCACAGTAGATTCACGTTCGGCGCGACGGACGTTCGGCAAGGCGACGTCACGGCATGATGAGCGTGCGCGTCACCGGTTCCGCGGCGGCCTGCCGGGCGTGGATGCCGCGCTGCAGCGCGGCCAGCAACGCGTCACGGGTTTCGCGGGGGTCGATGAGTTCGTCGAAGCCCATATGCTCGGCCGACCGAAATGACGCCTGCAGCTCCGCGTTTCGCAGCTTGGCGGACAGCTCCTGGTCGGCGTGTGAGGCGCGGCTGAGCGCCGCAGCACCCATTGCGCCCATCGTCGCGCCCGGATAGGCGAAGGTCGCCACCTGGGCGTCGAAGCTGATCAGTCCCATCACCATGGAGCCGAAGCCGTAGGCCTTACGCAAGGTCAGGTGCAGCTTCAGCGTGGTGGTCGCGGTCTGCGCGGCGAACATCCTTGCCCCGCTGCGCAATACGCCGGCACGTTCGGACCGGCTGCCCGGCAGCATGCCCGGGTTGTCGGCCAGGAAAACGATTGGCAGGTGGAAGGAGTCGGCCACCATGATGAAGTGTGCGGCCTTGTCGGCGGCGGCGGCGTCGATGGACCCGGCCAGTACCCGCGGCTGGTTGGCGACGACCGCGACCGGATGCCCCCCGAGGTGGGCGAGGGCGCAGATGATCGCCCTGCCGAAATGTGGTTGCACTTCCAACCAGTCGGGCGAGTCGAAGACGACATCGAGCACCGAGCGCATGTCGTAGACGCGGCGGTTGTCCCGCGACACGATGTCCAGCAACTCCAGCGTGGACCGCGGCCCGGATGCCGAAGAGGCCGGCAGCGATGGCGGATACGACCACGCGCTGGACGGGAAATAGGACAGGTAGCGGCGAATGGTGTCCAGCGCGGCCGCGTCGTCGTCGGCGACATTGTGGATGACGCCGCTGGCCAACGCGACGTCCGGACCGCCCAACGCTTCTTTCGAAATGTCTTCGCCCGTGGACTCTTTGACCACCGGTGGCCCGGCGGTGAAGATCGCGCCCTGTCGGCTCATGACGGTGAAATCACAGATCGGGGCGACGAGGGCGCCGTGTCCGGCCGAGGCGCCCAGCACCGCGGCCACCGTCGGAACCCGGCCCGAGCACCGTGCCTGGGCGAGCAGGTCGGTCGGGCTACGTCCGTAATGGGTACCGGTGGGCCGAAATCCGGCGCCCTCGAGCAGCATCACCAGCGGTATCTTGTCGCGCAACGCCAGCTCGGCGATGCGGTAGCGCTTGGAATTGCTGCCCGGCGCGATGGTTCCGGCCAGCGTCGTGAAGTCCTCGGCGCCCACCATCACCAGGGCGCCGCCGATGCGGCCCGAGCCGGTGACGATCGCGTCGGCGGCGACCTCGCCGCCGACGATGGTGCCGAGTTCACGGAAGGTGCCCGGGTCGAGGAGTCGTTCGACGCGGGCGCGCGCGTCGAGTTTGCCCATACCGCGATGTTTGTCGAGTCGCTCCGGCCCGCCCATCGCCCGTGCCTGCCGGCGGCGACGGTCGAGGTCCTCGAGCGTCTGCTGCCAATCCTCGGCTTTGGTCATGCGTCTGTCCTACATACTGGATTGCTTACTGTAAGAGCCTGTTCACAAACGGTTATGCTGCCTGCTCGATGGGCGCTGGCGGGCCGCTACGGGGGCGTCCCCATCTGGGATGTGGTGGTGCGCCTGATGTCGCCTGTTGGAGTTTGCGGGTCATGATTGTCACGGTGGCCCACAGCACCATGGCTTCGTGGTGC
>NZ_UPHQ01000284.1 GCF_900566055.1 Mycobacterium innocens | reverse complement strand
GATGACCCACCAACCGTGTGAGGTCGCATAAGTCAGCGTGGGCGCTCGGCACTCCTCACAGCACACCGCGCACTCCGGCCAGGTCTTCTAACGCCAGCAACCACCGGCGACAATGCCCCACGCACCAACCTATGACTTGACACGACCTACAGCCAGCTAGCGGCGGTGCGGGACAGGCGGTGTCGAGCCGAAATTGAGACGCCGATGCGGCGATCGGGTGCAGGCGGGCTCGCACTCAGGAACGTGCTCCAGAAAGGCGGTTACCTGCCAGTACGCTCGCGATGCCGGCACCCGGGCCAGCAGCAAGGGCGGCGCTTGCCTTCCTCTAGCTCCTCCTGGGTCCGGCGGATGCGCCGCTCTCGGGTCGTCGGTTGCTTGGCGTCCTCGACCCAACAGATGAACTCGTTGCGCGCCAACGGCGTGATGTCGTTCCACGCAGCCAGAGCCGTGGCGTTGGCGATCAACGCCTTACGCAGGTCGGCGGGCAGCCGATACACCACCCCGCCGGGCACTTGGGCACGACTCACCGGGCCACCTTCTTCTCGGCACTTCTCGGCGAGGATTTCCAACTCATGGAGGCGGTGGATGAACCGCGGCGGGGTGCACTACTCGACACCCCTGGCGCGGTTCACTCGCAACAGTGGGCGAAGGGGGACTTGAACCCCCACGTCCCGAAGGACACTGGCACCTGAAGCCAGCGCGTCTGCCATTCCGCCACTCGCCCGAAACAACCGGAGGACCATACCACTGTAGTAGCCGCACGCCCCAACCGCCGCCGGCAGGTCGACAACCCGCGGCGGGGGAGCGGGCCTCGGGCGGAGCGGAACTCGCTCGGTCCTTGGCAGTCCTTGGTACTGGCCTGTCACCTGCGCGATGTTTTCTCAGGATTCTCACGGTGCCACTGCGTCACGGTGTCCCGATAGCATGTTTTGTGACCACCAGATGCGGGCAAGTCGTTTGCCTCGCGCCGACGATGACCAGAATCTAGTGAGGCGAGCGCTCAAAAATGGGTAGCCAGAAGGGCCTGGTTCAGCGCATCGAGCGCAAACTCGAGTCAACCGTCGGGGATGCATTTGCCCGGATGTTCGGGGGATCGATCGTCCCGCAAGAGGTGGAAGCCCTGTTGCGACGGGAAGCCGCGGATGGTGTGCGCTCACTCGAGGGAAATCGCCTTTTGGCGCCCAACGAGTACATCATTACCCTCAGTGTGCACGACTCGGAGAAATTGGGTGCAGACCCGGATCTCACGTCGAAGGCATTTGCTCGGTACTTGGCGGACTATATCCAAGAACAGGGGTGGCAAACGTATGGTGATGTGGTGGTCCGGTTCGAGCAATCGCCGAACCTGCATACCGGCCAGTTCCGCGCCCGCGGGACTGTTAACCCCGACGTCGAGCCCCGCCCGACGGTCACCGCTTACGTCCGGCCACAATCGAACCACGCGTTTGGCGCAGAACCAGGAGTACCACCGATGACTGACAACTCGAGCTACCGCGGCGGTCCGGGGCAGGGGCCCGACGAGTACTACGACGACCGGTACGCGCGTCCGCAAGAGGAGCCACGCAGTGGCTCGCCCGCCGGGCCGGACCCGCGCGGTGGATATCCGCCGGAAGGCGGCGGCTACCCACCCCAGCCCGGATACCCGCCGCCACCACGTCAGCCGGACCAGGGCGGCGGCTACCCCGAACAGCGCGGCTACCAGGACCAAGGCGGCTACCCCGAACAGCGCGGCTACCAAGACCAGGGCGGCTACCCCGAACAGGGCTACCAAGACCAAGGCGGCTACCCCGAACAGCGCGGCTACCAGGACCAGGGCTACCCCTCGTCGTACGAGCAGCGTCCGCCCGGCTACTCCGGTTCCGGCTATGACCAGGGTTACCGCCAGGGCGGCTATGGCCAACCACCCGGCGGCGGCTACGGCCAACCACCCGGCGGGTACGGACAACCGCCGAGCGGCTATGGCCAACCACCCGGCGGCGGCTACGGCCAACCACCCGGCGGCCAGCCCGGCTACGGCGGCTACGGCGACTATGGCGACTATGGCCGTGAACCCGCGCGTCAGGAGGACAGTGGTTACGGCGCTCCTGGTGGTCCTGGCGCTCCGCCACAGGCCCCGCCGGAACCACAGCGGCCGGCATATCCCGACCAGGGCGCCGGCTACGAGCAAGGCGGCTACGAGCAGGGCTATCAGCAGGGTGGCGGCGGATACGGCCGTCAGGAATACGGATCAGGTGACTACACCCAGTACGCCGAAACGCCGGCCCCCGGCGGCTACCCCGCCCAGGCCGGCGGGTACGCCGAGCCGGCTCGCGACTATGACTACGGCCAGTCGGCTGCTCCCGACTATGGCCAGCCGGCGGGCGGCTACGGCGGTTATGGCCAAGGCGGCTACGGGTCACCAGGAAATACGGTGACCCTGCAGCTCGACGACGGCAGCGGCCGCACCTATCAGCTGCGCGATGGCTCCAACATCATCGGGCGCGGACAGGACGCCCAGTTCCGGTTGCCGGACACCGGGGTCTCACGCCGGCACTTGGAGATCCGTTGGGACGGGCAGGTCGCGCTACTGACGGACCTGAACTCCACCAACGGCACTACCGTCAACAACGCACCGGTACAGGAGTGGCAATTGGCCGACGGCGACGTGATCCGCTTGGGCCATTCCGAGATCATCGTCCGCATTCACTGAACCCTCTGGGCACCATGCTGCCTCGCTTACCTCGCACCGACAGCCTGACCAGTATCGTGACTTTGCTGAACTTCTCGGCATCACCGGCGCGGGGGTGGCGGCGCCAGGACGGACGCCAGGACGGAAAGGACGCCAGATGCAGGGGTTAGTACTGCAACTGACGCGCGCCGGCTTCTTAATGCTGTTATGGCTGTTCATCTGGTCGGTGCTGCGGGTGCTGCGCACCGACATCTACGCGCCCACCGGCGCCGTGATGGTGCGCCGCGGGCTCGCGTTGCGCGGCACGCTACTACCGTCGCGTCAGCGCAGGCAGACGGCCCGCTACCTCGTCGTGACCGAGGGCGCGCTGGCGGGCGCGCGCATTACGTTGAGCGGACAACCGGTGTTGATCGGACGCGCTGACGACTCCACCCTGGTGTTGACCGACGACTACGCCTCGACACGGCACGCCCGGCTCTCTC
Source organism: Mycobacterium innocens (assembly GCF_900566055.1). Lineage (GTDB taxonomy): Bacteria > Actinomycetota > Actinomycetes > Mycobacteriales > Mycobacteriaceae > Mycobacterium > Mycobacterium innocens. The sequence goes on along the minus strand of NZ_UPHQ01000284.1, from coordinate 1,552 downwards.
AGCGGGGATCGGAATGGTACGTCGAGGACTTAGGATCGACCAACGGCACTTACCTTGACAGGGCGAAGGTGACGACTGCGGTACGAGTTCCGATTGGGGTGCCGGTTCGGATCGGCAAGACGGCAATTGAGTTGCGCCCGTGACCCGCGCCGGCGGCGATGCAGTGGGGGTACCGCCCGCTTGCGGGGGGCGCAGCGATGAGGTGGGGGCACGCCGCCACACGTGGGAGGTACCCCCACCCGCCTGTGGGGGAGAGCGGCGCTCGTGACCCTGGTCCTGCGATATGCGGCCCGCAGCGATCGCGGCCTGGTACGCGCCAACAACGAAGACTCCGTCTACGCCGGCGCGCGGCTGCTGGCGCTGGCCGACGGCATGGGGGGTCACGCCGCCGGCGAAGTGGCATCCCAACTGGTCATCGCAGCACTGGCCCATCTCGACGACGACGAGCCCGGTGGGGACCTGCTGGGCAAGCTCGAGGCCGCGGTTCGCGCCGGCAACTCGGCCATCGCCGCCCAGGTCGAGATGGAGCCCGACCTCGAGGGCATGGGGACCACCCTCACCGCGATCCTTTTCGACGGCAACCGGCTTGGTCTGGTGCACATCGGTGACTCCCGCGGCTATCTGCTGCGCGACGGTGAGCTGACCCAGATCACCAAGGACGACACGTTCGTCCAAACCCTGGTCGACGAGGGCCGGATCACCGCGGAGGAGGCACACAGCCACCCCCAGCGATCGCTGATCATGCGGGCGTTGACCGGTCACGAGGTTGAACCCACCCTGACCATGCGCGAAGTCCGGGCCGGTGACCGCTACCTACTGTGCTCGGACGGGCTGTCCGACCCGGTGAGCGACGAGACCATCCACGAGGCCCTGAAGATCCCCGACGTCGCCGAAAGCGCCTACCGTCTTATCGAACTCGCGCTGCGCGGTGGCGGCCCGGACAACGTGACCGTCGTGGTGGCCGACGTCGTCGACTACGAGTACGGCCAGACCCAGCCGATTCTGGCCGGAGCGGTATCCGGTGACGACGACCAACTGACCCTGCCGAACACGGCCGCGGGACGTGCCTCTGCGATAACCCCCCGCAAAGAAGCCGTCAAGCGGGTACCGCCGTCGGCCGAGACTTTCCACCGGCACCGCTGGTCGCGTCGGCGGATCATGCTTGCCGCGGTGCTGGCGGCGGTCCTGGTTGTCGCGGCGCTGTTCATCGGTCGCGCGATCATCCGCAACAACTACTACGTCGCCGAGTACAACGGCACGGTGTCGATCATGCGCGGGATCCAAGGGTCCCTGCTGGGCATGCCCCTGCACGAGCCTTATCTGCTGGGCTGTTTGAACGCACGCAATGACCTATCCCAGATCAGCTACGGCCAATCCCTGGGCCACCCCGACTGCCATCTGATGAAGTTGGAGGATCTGCGTCCGTCCGAACGCGCGCAAGTGCAGGCCGGACTCCCCACCGGCTCCCTGGACGGCGCCATCACCCAGCTGCGTGAACTGGCCGCCAACTCCCTGTTGCCGCCGTGCCCGCCGCCGCGCGCCACCTCGCCAC
>NZ_UPHQ01000124.1 GCF_900566055.1 Mycobacterium innocens | reverse complement strand
AAACCTCACGCAGAACCAATGATCCAGCCAAACTGCGACCGCTCACGCACCTGACAACAGCCATCGCCCCCTCACAAACCGCCCCACCGCCAAGCCAAATCGCACGCCTGTGCGATACTGCCACCCATCTCACACCGGCTCGCTTATTTGAGGGCTAGTTACCGGGTCAAGTCGGTGGAGGCGGTGGTCGAGGAGATCGGTTATCTGGTGTCGGATTTCGACGTCGGGTTTGTGTCGATCACCGATGATTTGTTTGTGTCCAAGCATCCTGGTTCGCAGCAGCGTGCGGTCGAGTTTGCCTCGGGGATGCTTAGCCGGGGTATCGATGTCAACTTCATGATCGATATCCGGTTGGATTCGGTGGTCGACCTCGAGGTGTTCAGGCACTTGTACCGGGCGGGTTTGCGGCGGGTGTTTGTCGGGTTGGAGACCGGTTCCTACGATCAGTTGCGCGCTTACCGTAAGCAGATCCTCAACCGTGGCCAAGACGCCGCTGACACGATCAATGCCTTGTTGCAGTTGGGAATTGACGTGATTCCCGGGACCATCATGTTTCATCCCACGGTGCGTCCCGAGGAGCTACGCGAGACCGCCCGCCTGCTCCGGGCAACCAAATACCGGCATCCCTTCAAGTTTCTCAGCAAGATCACGCCGTATCCGGGAACGCCGTTGTACCAGGAGTATTCGGCGGCAGGCTATCTGAGTGCGGAATGGCCGCTGGGCCAATGGGACTTCGTCGACCCGCAAGCCGCCCGGGTCTACGCCGACCTGGTTGCCCGCATCGCCCCCGACGAGAACATCAGCTACGACGAGGCCGAAGCGTTCTTCCTGGCCCGCCTCGACGAATGGGACAACGCCACCGCCCTCAGCGCCGGGTGACGGCCTGCTATTGCTTGTGTGAAACGTCGGCGACCACGCCGCCGTCCACGACGAACTCGGCGGCGGTGGCATATGACGACTCGTCGCTGGCCAGGAACAGCACGAACGTCGACACGTCCTCGGGTTCTCCGGGGCGTCCGAGCGGGATGTGGAGCATGTCCTGGGGCAGTTTGGCGGTCATCGGGGTGCGGATAAGACCGGGGTGAATCGAGTTGACCCGAATGTTGTTGGGCGCCAACTCCAATGCCGCGGACTTGGTCAACCCGCGCACGGCCCACTTCGACGTCACATACCCGTGCACCCACGCCGCGCCGCGCAGGCCCTCGATGGATGAGACGTTGATGATCGAGCCGCCGCCGGCAGCGATCATCGGGTCGATAACAGCCTGGATGCCCAACAGGGTGCCGGTGACATTGACGTCGAGGATCTGTTGCCACTTCGTCAGGTCGAAAGTCTTGAGCGGACCGTAGTTGATGATCCCGGCGTTGTTGACCAATACGTTCAGCCTGCCGAACTCCCCCGCCGCGATTTCGACCGCCGCCGTCCAGTGCTCCGGTCTGGTCACGTCCAGATGCACGTAGCGCGCAGCCGGGCCCAACTCGTCAGCCAAGGCCCGGCCTTGCTCATCGAGAATGTCACCGATCACCACCCTGGCGCCTTCGGCGACGAGCAATCGGGCATGGGAGGCCCCCATTCCGCGAGCACCACCGCTGATCAGTGCAACCTTGTTGTCGACCCGGCCCATGACGGGCCAGGCTACTCGCAGGACATCGCAGTGGGAGAAGCTGTTCGACTGCGTCGCGACCGGTCACGCGAAACAATGTTCGACGTAATGGCCGGCGGTTGCCAATGGGAGGTGAATGAGCGGCGTGGCCCCGTTACTCACGGCCTGCGGCGGGTTCTTGCTTGCTGTCTTGTGGATGGACTTGATTTTCGACGTCCAGGTTCTGCGCTACCGACGCATGAGCGACGAACTGCCCGAGCCGGTGCTGGCGTCCATTGCGGGCTACTACCACCGCGCGACCACCACGTCGCGCCCGATGAGCCGGCTGATCGCGCTGGCGATGGTGATGTTGGTGGGCGCCCTGGCATTCGCGGCCGTGCGCGGTCCCGAGCCCGGTTGGTTGTTGGCGGCGTCGGCCGTGCTCGCCGGTATCCCCGTCGGGCTGGCCGCAGTACACACGGTTCCCTGCGCGGTTCGACTTGGAAGGCGCGTCGATAGTCCTGCCGAACAGACCCGCCTCGCGCGAGCCATCTGCCGGGATCACCTCGTCTGCGTCGGTCTCATGCTGGTGTTCCTGCTCCTATGGCTGGCATACAGCATCGCCCGCTGAAGGACCCTAGTCGCGACGTGCGCCACCTTGCTGGCCGCGTCGGCCGCGATCGTACTAAACTAGAACACGTTTCAATTCGGCGCGCGTCCTAGGAGCAGGCATGCACACCGCCATATGTGACGAACTCGGTATCGAGTTCCCGATCTTCGCTTTCACCCACTGCCGCGACGTCGTCGTGGCTGTCAGCAAAGCCGGCGGGTTCGGCGTGCTCGGTGCCGTCGGCTTCACCCCCGAGCAGTTGGCGATCGAGCTGGACTGGATCGACGAGCACATCGGCGATCACCCGTACGGCGTCGACATCGTGATCCCGAACAAATACGAGGGCATGGACTCACACCTGTCGGCCGAGGAACTGGCCGAGACGCTGCGCAAGATGGTGCCCCAGGAGCATCTGGACTTCGCCAAGAAAATCCTCGCTGATCACGGTGTGCCGGTCGAGGACGGCGACAAGGAAAGCTTGCAGCTGCTCGGCTGGACCGAGGCGACGGCCACCCCGCAGGTCGAAGTGGCGCTGAAACACCCGAAGGTGGCACTGATCGCCAACGCGCTCGGCACCCCACCGGCGGACATGATCAGCCACATTCACGACGCCGGACGCAAGGTTGCCGCGTTGTGCGGCTCGCCCTCGCAGGCCCGAAAGCATGCTGACGCCGGCGTCGACATCATCATCGCCCAGGGTGGGGAGGCCGGTGGGCATTGCGGTGAGGTCGGCTCCATCGTGCTGTGGCCACAGGTGGTCAAGGAGGTGGCCCCGGTACCGGTCTTGGCCGCCGGCGGCATCGGCAGTGGCCAGCAGATCGCGGCGGCGTTGGCATTGGGCGCGCAGGGAGCCTGGACCGGCTCGCAGTGGCTGATGGTCGAGGAGGCCGCTAACACTCCGGTTCAGCAAGCCACCTATGCCAAGGCCAGCAGCCGTGACACCGTGCGCAGCCGGTCATTCACCGGTAAGCCGGCTCGCATGCTCCGCAACGACTGGACCGAGGCCTGGGAGCAGCCGGACAGCCCGAAGCCGCTCGGCATGCCGTTGCAGTACATGGTGTCCGGCATGGCGGTGCGAGCCACCAACAAGTATCCGAACGAGAGCGTCGACGTCGCGTTCAATCCCATCGGGCAGGTCGTCGGTCAGTTCACCAAGGTCGAGAAGACCGCTACCGTCATCCAGCGGTGGGTGCAGGAGTACCTCGAGGCAACGAACCGGCTCGACGAGCTCAACGCCGCCGCGACCGTCTGAGACGCGCTGAGACGCCCAAGCACCGGCTAATCCAGGTCGTCGTCCTTGCCGGTGAATACCTCTTTAACCCTGTCGACCGCGTGAGTGGCGATGTCGATCGAGCTCTGCACGATGCCGCTGGCGCCCCCGGCGATGTCGCCGCGGATGATGTCGCCGGCGTTTTCGACGATGTCCGACGCCTTCTCGACGGCGTTGGTCGCGATGTCCTTGGCTGCGTCGACCGCATCTTTGGGATTGATGGCCATCGGAGGCTCCTAATTCGTTGACGGGATGCTTGCTACGACTGTAGACCCCTTAAGGGGCATGAGTTCCCGGGTCAGTAGTCGACCAGCGTGCGCCAGTAGTGCTCCGGAATTTCGTCGCCGGACCGCAATACGCGTGCCAGCCCGACGGCCATCGCGATGCCGAGCAGCCCCAGCCATAACCCCGCCAGCGCGATGATCCACCACAGGACCGCGGTGACTGCCGGCCACGGTGACAGTAGGGCCAGCACCGGCGCAAAGAAGAAACCGGTCCCGACGTACCACGCCGAGCCCGCCCGATCCGACGCGAGGACAAACCGCAACCACCGCGGAATCGGCGACTTGGCTGGCGGGCGGTCGGAGGTCATCGGACTAGCCCGCTCGATCATCCCTCGGGAGGGAAGAATCCGGCCCCGGTGAACCAGCCTTCTTGCCATCCCTGAGCTCCCAGACAGAGCATCGGAAGTCCGGCGGGCGACTGTGCCGCCGCCTGCGGACCCGGGCAGGGGGCACCCGCCTGCTGCACTCCGTACAGCGGGTAGGAGATCACCCAGTAGCCGGTGGTGGCTGCCGGAAACTGGTTCGGTGGCGGGAAATGACAGGCTTCGGCCTGGCCGCTGGTGCCGCGGCCGAAGACGAAGCGCTCGTAGTTGTCACACGGCGCTCCCAACGAGGCGTCATAGTTCATCCCGGGCACATCGCCCTCGTAACGCCCGTTGTCGGCGCCGGCGACCGGTGCCAGGCCGATCGCCGCCCCAGCGATCGCAGCGGTGGTCAGCAGTTCCCGAATCATGTCCACCCCTTCATGCGCCGGCTAGTTTCACCACAGCATAACGACTGTGGCGTAGCCCACAACAGCGGCCGATCTTGTCGATGCAGCGCAGGTGACCAGGGCATTCGCCACTAGCTGCTGATCGCCGGGCGATCCAGCACACTGGCGCCGCTGGTCGGCCGGCATCCGTCGCCTCATGTCAGGCCGCTCCCCCGCCCGCCGAACCCTTGCCCGACCAGTCGCCACCACAACTCACCGGGAACGACGCGGCAGCCCGTCCGGACGCATCCGCGGCGGCAGACGAAGGCCGGCTGAACACGTTGCAGTTCGGCCCTCGCCACTTCGCATCAATGCTTCCCATCTCAGGTGGAGCAATGGATTATTGGCAGTAGACGACCACTAGCAGAGTTCATATTGAGGAGTGGGCCTTGTCAACAGCCAAGCCAACCGCCAAGCCGGTACCCAACCTGCCTCCCCGGTTCGACTTCACCGACCCCGACATCTATGCCGAGCGGCTGCCGGTGGCAGAACTGGCCGAGATGCGCCGATGCGCGCCGATCTGGTGGAACGAGCAGCCGATCGGCTGCGGCGGCTTCGACGACGGCGGCTATTGGGTGGTGACCAAACACAAAGACGTCAAAGAGATCTCGCGCCGCAGTGACGTCTTCTCCAGCCTGCAAAAGACTGCGCTGCCACGCTACAAAGACGGCACGGTCGCCGAGCAGATCGAGCGAGGCAAGTTCGTCCTGCTCAACATGGACGACCCACAGCACACCCGGCTGCGCAAGATCATCTCCCGCGGCTTCACGCCGGGGGCCGTCGAGCGGCTGCGCGACGACCTCAACGAGCGCGCCCGACGCATCGTCGAGGCCGCGGCAGCGCAGGGTTCCGGCGACTTTGTTGAGCAGGTGTCCTGTGAACTGCCGTTGCAGGCCATCGCCGGGTTGCTCGGGGTGCCCCAGGAAGACCGGATGAAGCTCTTCCACTGGTCGAACCAGATGGTGGGCGACCAGGATCCCGAGTTCGCCAGCAATGACGCCATCACCGCCTCGGTCGAACTGATCATGTATGCCATGCAAATGGCGGCCGAACGGGCCAAAAACCCGGGGCCGGACATCGTCACCAAGCTGGTCGAGGCCGACATCGACGGTCACAAGCTCTCAGAGGACGAGTTCGGGTTCTTCGTCATTCTGCTGGCCGTTGCCGGCAACGAGACCACCCGCAACTCGATCACCCAGGGCATGATGGCGTTCACCGACTTTCCCGACCAGTGGGAGTTGTACAAGAGGGAGCGTCCCGCCACCACGGCCGACGAGATCGTGCGGTGGGCGACCCCGGTCACCTCGTTCCAGCGGACCGCGCTGCAGGACTACGAGCTGTCGGGGGTGCGGATCAAGAAGGGTCAGCGAGTGGTGATGTTCTACCGCTCGGCCAATTTCGACGAAGAGGTGTTCGACGACCCGTTCACCTTCAACATTCTGCGTAATCCCAATCCCCACGTGGGATTCGGCGGCACCGGCGCGCACTACTGCATCGGTGCCAACTTGGCGCGGATGACAATCGACTTGATGTTCAATGCGATCGCCGACGCCATGCCCGACTTGGAGTCGGCAGGCAAACCCGAACGGCTGCGATCGGGCTGGCTGAACGGAATCAAGCACTGGCAGGTCGACTATCACAGCACCGCGCCGACGAAATGCCCTGTCGCACATTGACCGTGGACCGCTAGGGTAAGCGGATGCCCACGCATAAAGCTGTCCGGATCGCGTCGGTAGGCGCGGCTTTGGAGCTGGTCGAGGTCGACACCCAGCTGCCTGCTCATGACGAGGTACGCATCGCGGTCTCCGCATGTGGGGTATGCGGCACCGACCGGGCGTTCGTCAACGGCGGCTTTCCGAACACTCCCTGGCCGTTGACGCCGGGGCATGAGATCGCGGGCAGGGTAGTCGAACTCGGCGAAGGCGTCGACGATTTCGAGATGGGCGACCGGGTCGCCGTCGGCTGGTTCGGCGGGCACTGCAACCGGTGCGGCCCCTGCCGCAAAGGCACCTTTATCCACTGCGCGAACATGAAGGTGCCCGGCTGGCAGTACCCCGGTGGCTACGCGGAATCGGTGACGGTGCCCGCCAATGCGCTGGCCCGGATTCCGTCCGAACTCTCCGATGTGGAAGCAGCTCCCATGTGCTGCGCCGGTGTCACCACATATAACGCATTGCGCCACACCAAAGCGCTGCCCGGTGACCGGGTGGCGATTCTCGGTATCGGCGGTCTGGGTCACCTCGGGGTGCAGCTCTCCCGCGCGATGGGCTTCGAGACCATTGCGATCGCCAGAGGGACCGCCAAAGCCGAGGATGCGCGCCAGCTGGGCGCCCACCACTACGTCGACTCCACCGGCGGCGACGTCGCCGAAACGCTGCGCAAGCTCGGCGGTGTTGCGGTGGTGCTGGCCACAGCGGGGAACTCGGCTGCCATGGCCGCGACGGTGCCCGGCCTACTTCCTCGCGGTGAACTGGTTGTGGTCGGGGTGGCGACCGATCCGCTCCCGATCAGTCCGAGACAGCTGATCAATCCGGGCCTCAGCATTTCCGGACACCCCTCCGGTACCGCGAAGGACGTGGAGGACACCATGCATTTCGCGGTGCTGTGCGGTGTGCGGGCCTGGGTCGAGGAGACACCTTTTTCGCGCGCGGCGGACGGTTACGCGGCGATGGAGCAGGGACGGACACGCTATCGCACCGTCCTCACCATGTGAATACGGCGCCGAGCTAATAGAGTCGTGCCGTGAGCGACACGGTGTGGACGCTGGACCCGTCCGGCGGTGAGTTGATCGTTCGTACCGCTGTCGCGGGGCGAGCCGCCCGAATGGGCCATCGGCTCACCATCGCGATGACTCGCTGGCAGGCCACAGTGAGCTGGGTGGCTGATGAACCCGCCACCGCAGAGCTTGCCGTGGAAGTGGATTCGCTGGAGGTGTTGCGCGGCGAGGGTGGTGTCAAGAGCCTGTCCGGGCCGGAGAAGGCCCTGGTTCGGTCGACTGCGCTGAAGTCGCTCAACGCCGGTCGCTTTCCGGATATCCGCTTCACCGCATCAGAGATTGACAAGACCGAGGACGGTTACCGCCTCACCGGACAGCTGCAGATCCGGGGCAAGTCGCGTCAACACATGATCGACCTGCGCACCGAGGATCTTGGTGACTCCTGGGCGATGGCTGCCGAGTCGACGGTTCGCCAGTCCGATTACGGGGTCAAGCCCTATTCGCTGTTGATGGGCTCGCTGCAGGTCGCCGACGAGGTGACCGTGTCTTTTACCGCGGTTCGGCCCAAGGACGGTTGACCATTGGACCGATGCGGGGTAGGCCCTGCAGCCAGCGTGCCGCCGTCAGACCCGCACCGGCGCCAAACCATCCGATCGTCGATCCGGCAGTTCGACTACGCCGGCGGCTCCATACCGGTGCCGCCGTACGTGCCGGGAATGTGCTTGAGCACCCGGGTCAACAGCGGCGATCCATCGCTCGGACTCGGTTGCGACGCAACGTCGTTCGGCTGCTCGGGGAGGGCGTCGGTGAGTTCTTCACCAGAGGTGAGCTGGATGGGCTCCCGCTGTGTCGCGGGCCCCGGAAGAGGAGCGGGCAGCTGGGCACGCGCGGGCACCGGAGCTGCCGTCGCAACTGCCTCGGCGATTTCCGGTGTCGATGTGGGTACGGAGCGCTGTGCCGTTTCGGAATGCCTGTCCGGAGTCAGTTGCAGGCCAACCGCCAGCGACACCGAAGCCACGAAGGTCACCGCAGCCGCCGCCAAAGTGGTTGCAGCCCCGGCGTATTGGCGTGACCGCTTGGACACGGCGGTGGTTTCACCGGTGTCTGCCACCAGTCGCTCGTCGGTGAACTCGGTGGTTCGGGCCGCCGCCTGCGCCGTGCCTCGCGCGATTGTCACCTGCGCCATGGTCTGCGCGAAAACCGGTACCGGAAGGGCGGTTTCGAGTTGCCAGGAAAAGTCGCTGATGTCAAGGTCGGAACCCACCACCACCACGGCGGCCGGACGCCACGCACTGCGGTCGAACATTCCGGTCAGCCACGAGGTCAGCCCGTCATAACCACCACGGACATGTTTGACTGCTGTTTGAGTCTTTCCATCGCGGGTGTCAACCATGACGACGGTTGCCCATTCGTGCTCGAGGATGCACACCGCGGTCTGTTCGTATCCGATCACCGGTGCGACCGCCTCGGCCAGCGTCTCGACGGCATCGAGCAGCCGAACCGGTACTACGTTGTCGAATCCGGCGTCGGTCAAGGCCTCGACCAGTAGCGCGGCTTGGGCGGAAGCTTCGTCGTTCCAGGTCACGCCGACGACACGTAAACGGTGGCCGGCCGCGGCTGCCAATTCCCCCGCACGAATGACTTCCGCCGCCGCCTGTTCCGCGGCATGGACGACGCCCACTCCTCGGCCACCGCGCAGCTGCATTTCGTTGTGATGCAGGATGGTGCCCTCTGCGCCGTGCCCTTCAGCCAGGACCCAACCCACGGCGGTCGGCGTCACTGACAGCCCAAGTACCGTCTCCAAAATTTCGCACCTCAATCGTTCCCGAATCGTTCCCGGTTCTTCAGGCGCCTCGAGCCAACGCCGTCGCACCCGCATACACCGAGGGCCTGGTGTGCTGGTGCGTGAGCGCCGGAACGGACCGGATAGGCCCGGAATATCCCGGAGGATCGTTGTCTCCATCGGCTTGCCTGACAGAGACTACGCGGTCGGCGCAAGTTCGGCTCCTCCGGTGGGCAAACCGCCAGGTGACTGACATGAAACGAACATGGCGACCGGATCGCCGGCCGCCGCCAGAGACGTGCGCCGGATGCGCCGGCACCGGGCTTCCCGGTCGTCTGGGCACCAGCCCGGGATAAACCCGCGAAACGTTGCTCGAGTTACGTCCGGCGTGTCGAGGTCCGACGTGCCGCATCGGTTAACTATTCTTTGTACCGCTCCCCGCCTGCCGCCTTCTGCCCTGCTCCGGGTGCACAGCACTCGTTTGCGCTCTCGGATTATCCGGGCCGCAACGGGGCAACGGGGGAAGCGGTGAGTCCGTCGCCGACTCGCATAGCACAGTTGCTGTGTCGGCGGGGGTAACCGATATCGAAATGGAATGACTTCGCGTCCCGATCGACATTTGCCCTACTCACACGGTAAGTTCTGCCGGGAGCACGCGAGCACATACGGACAAGGGGCAGGGTATGACAGACGTGAGCGGGAAGATTCGGGCGTGGGGCCGACGCCTTCTGGTCGGCGCGGCCGCTGCTGCGGCCCTTCCTGGCCTGGTCGGACTCGCCGGCGGAGCGGCGACCGCGGGAGCGTTCTCCCGGCCCGGCCTGCCGGTGGAGTACCTCCAGGTGCCGTCGGCTGCGATGGGTCGCAGCATCAAGGTTCAATTCCAAAGCGGCGGGGACAACTCGCCGGCGGTGTACCTGCTCGACGGTCTCCGCGCTCAAGACGACTACAACGGCTGGGACATCAACACGCCGGCCTTCGAGTGGTACTACCAGTCGGGCCTGTCGGTCATCATGCCGGTCGGCGGACAGTCCAGTTTCTACAGTGACTGGTACAGCCCGGCCTGCGGCAAGGCCGGCTGCACCACCTACAAATGGGAGACCTTCATCACCAGCGAGCTGCCGCAATGGCTGTCCGCGAACCGTAGTGTCAAACCCACCGGAAGCGCCGCGGTCGGCATCTCGATGGCCGGCTCGTCGGCCCTCATCCTGGCCGTCTACCACCCACAGCAGTTCATCTACGCCGGTTCGCTGTCGGCCCTGATGGACCCCTCCCAGGGGATGGGGCCGTCCCTGATCGGCCTGGCGATGGGTGACGCCGGTGGTTACAAGACCTCGGACATGTGGGGACCCTCGAGTGACCCGGCCTGGCAGCGTAACGACCCGTCGCTGCACATCCCCGAGCTGGTCGCCAACAACACCCGCCTGTGGATCTACTGCGGTAACGGCACCCCGTCCGAGTTGGGCGGTGCCAATGTTCCCGCCGAGTTCCTGGAGAACTTCGTTCGCAGCAGCAACCTGAAATTCCAGGACGCCTACAACGCCGCGGGCGGCCACAACGCCGTGTTCAATTTGGACGCCAACGGCACGCACAGCTGGGAGTACTGGGGCGCGCAACTCAACGCCATGAAGGGTGACCTGCAGGCCAGCCTCGGCGCCCGCTGATCAAGCAACGCTTGCAGCTACTGGGGCTTGCCGGCAAGACGCCGTCAAGCCCCAGTAGTGTGTTCGGCGCACGTTGAACGCTGGTCCGGTGCGTTCAACGAGCCGGTCTACCTGCCCGCACCGAACTGGCTGGTGATATCGACCCATGCGGTGGTGTCGCGGCGGTGGTCATTGACGTTGCGGCACTGGCCGTAGAGACGCAGGACCCCCGCGCCGGTGTCGTCACCGTGACGGTAGATGATCGCCGTGACGCCGTCCGTGGACATGGTCCTGCCGAACACCTGGTCGTTAGGCGGCAGCCCCTCGGTCCAGCCGTGCCTGACCAGCGCTGCCGTGACGTCGCGAAAGTACGCGTCGGCACGTACCTCGGCGGGCAGCGCGAAGGTCAGGTAGACCGCCCCTTGATACGGCGGATCGTCCCGGTTCTTGCACGACATCAAGAGATACCCGGCGGCGGTCGTCTGAAGTCCGGCGATCTTGACGATCTGTTTTGCCTTGTCGACAACCTGGGCCTCGGTTGCGGCATCGCCGAGGGGGCGGACGGGGTGGTCGAGAGAGTTGGCGGACGAAGCACGCTGGCGATTCGCCACCAGCAGGACAGCTCCACCGAGCAACAAACACGTCACCAGCGCAGCGGCGAGTACGGCCCGAACCCCTCTGGCCCGCAACCAACCTCCGCTAGTACCGGCGTGTCGAACCATCAGCCGACCTGGTCACCTCCGGAGATGCCGGCGATCCGGCCGCCGATTCACGACGGACAACTGGCCGGCGAGACGGCCCGCAAGGCGGTGCAGCTCGGCCCGCGGACGGCTGCGGCTTGCGCGGCCGCCTCGCCATCGTTGACTGTCATATGCCGCGATGCAAGAACTTCCGGGACCGAGAGCCTGGGGGTCTTCCGCAAACGATACCTGAGTCGCTAGCCGCTCTCAGCAACATCCATCCGTGGGCGGCCACCCGGGAGTCCGGTCGCGGCCTGCAGGCCCGGCCACCCCATCGGCCGGCCCGCGAGCAGTCGGCGTCAGGGCCGGCGCCCGAGGTGCCCAACACTAAGATTTTGTCTCAGATTGTGGCCTCGTGAAGTTTGCTGGACTCGTCGGCATACGTCTGCCGAACCGACAGCGCATCCGACGAGTCAACGCGGGCTCCCCGTTTGGACTAGCCGTTGTCAACGGGTGATCCAGGCCATAGCGTGACCCGTACGCCCAGTCCCCGCCGGTGGTTTGATTCGCTCGGCCGGACGTCGTTTGCGCAAATCACAATGCGGCGGCTAACCAATTTCATAAGTTTTTCTAGGCGGTAACGCTTTAGCCACGGCCGCCGAAATGCCGGACATGACACGCATCGCAAAGCCCCTCATCAAGTCCGCCACGGCCGCAGCTTTCGTCGCAGCTTCGATGTCACTATCCACCGGCATCGCCCACGCCGACGTCATGAACTGGGACGCCGTCGCGCAGTGCGAGTCGGGTGGGAACTGGACCGCCAACACCGGCAACGGCGCCTATGGCGGACTCCAGTTCAAGCAAGCCACATGGGACGAGTACGGCGGCGTCGGCAACCCCGCAACCGCCTCTAAGCAGCAACAAATCGCCGTGGCCAACCGAGTTCTGGCCGGCCAGGGCCCCGCCGCGTGGCCGAAGTGCGCCAGTGCCGGCGGTCTGCCGCCCGTGCCCGTGGTGTTGCCCAAGCCGGTACGGCAGCTGCAGCAGACGGTGACTGAGATCGTCTCGCTATTCACACCCCGTCAGTGAATATCGGTGTTTCCGTTCCCGGCGTTACAGGGACGTGATTGGATCATGCTATGGAGGGTTCGGCAACGGTTCACATGGCGGCCCCAGCGGAAAAGATCTGGGATTTAATCGCCGATATTCGTAACACCGGACGGTTTTCACCGGAAACGTTCGAGGCCGAGTGGCTCGACGGTGCGACCGGCCCCGCGCTCGGCGCCCGATTCCGCGGACACGTCCGGCGCAACGAGATCGGGCCCGTCTACTGGACGGTGTGCAAGGTGACGGCATGTGAGCGGCCTCGCGAGTTCGGGTTTGCTGTGATGGCCGGCGGTAGATCGGTGAACAATTGGCACTACCGGCTCGCACCGGCGGGCGATGGCACCGATGTCACCGAGTCGTTCCGGCTCACCCCTTCGGTGCTCACGACCGTGTATTACTGGGCGTTCGGGGGCTGGCTGCGCAAACGCCGCAACATCCGGGACATGACCAAGACGCTGCAACGCATCAAAGATGTCGTCGAAGCCGACTGAGGGCGGGCGTTACCAGATCGTATGAAGTCGATATTCATCACCGGCGCCGGCAGTGGAATGGGCCGTGAGGGGGCAAGGCTCTTCCACGCCAAGGGCTGGCGCGTCGGTGCGGTGGACCGCGACGACGCCGGTCTGGCAACCCTGAGCGGCGAGCTCGGCGCCGGGTTGTGGACACGAGTGGTCGACGTGACCGACAAGGCCGCGCTTGACTCCGCACTCGCCGACTTTTGCGCCGGCAATACGGGCGGCGCGCTCGACATGATGTGGAACAACGCCGGCATCGGCGAAGGCGGATGGTTCGAAGACGTACCGTATGACGTCGCGATGCGGGTCGTCGATGTCAACTTCAAGGCGGTGCTGACCGGAACTTACGGCGCACTGCCCTACCTGAAGAAGGCCCCGGGCAGTCTGATGTTCTCGACGTCCTCGTCTTCGGCCACGTATGGCATGCCGCGACTTGCCGTCTACTCGGCTACCAAGCACGCGGTCAAAGGGTTGACCGAGGCGCTCAGTGTGGAGTGGCAGCGGCACGGTGTGCGGGTGGCCGACGTGTTACCCGGTCTGATCGACACCGCGATTCTCACCTCGACGCGCCAGCATTCCGAGGAGGGCGCGCCGACGCTTTCGGCGCAGCAGATCCGTGCCGCCGCGCCCAAGAAGGGCATGTTTCGGCTGATGCCCGCGACTAGCGTCGCCGAGGCGGCCTGGCAGGCCTACCAGCATCCCACCAGATTGCATTGGTATGTGCCCCAAAGCATCCGGTGGATCGACCGGCTCAAGGGGGTAAGGCCGGAATTTGTCCGGCGCCTCATCATCAAAGCCCTGCCCAGGCTGGAGCCGGGGCAGCAGTAAAGTTTCGTGCACAAGACCCACAAGGCCCACAAGGGAGGTGGCTGGTGCGAAGCCGGTTGGTCAGGGTGGCAGGGATTGCAGTGGTCGTGGTCGCAGGTCTTTCCGGGTGCGCCGAGGCGCAGACAGTACCCCGCAAGGCCGCACATCTGACAATCGACGGATACACGCGCACCACGCGTCCGGCCGCATGCAGCCAGGAGCAGTCCTACCGGACGATCGACATCCGTGACCGCGACGGACACGTCCAGGCCGTGGTATTGGTCAGCGGTGAACGGGTGATCCCGCAATGGGTCAAGATCCGCAACGTCGACGGGTTCAACGGCAGCTTCTGGGAAGGTGGGGTGGGCCAGGCCCATGCCGACCTGTCCCGCGGCACCTACACCATCACCGGCAGCGCCTACGGCATCGGCAACAGCAATCCCAACAAGGTCGTGACCACTGACTTCAAGATCGTCGCCGACTGCTGAAACGTCACGCGCGTCCCGACCCGACGGGCTTAGCTTAGGCTGGGTCGCAAAGCGCCCTGGCCCGCTGAGGGATGGAGGAGCGGTGAAAGACCGACTGCACTGGCTGGCGTTACACGGGGTGATCCGCGGCATGGCCGACGTCGGCGTTCGACGAGGTGAACTGCAGGCCCGGCTGATCGCCGATCCGGCCGTCGCCGCCAACCCGGTGCCTTTCTACGACGAGCTGCGCCGCCACGGCCGCTTGGTGCGGACCCGAGTCAACTGCCTGACCGTCGACCATCAGCTCGGCCATGACATCTTGCGCTCCGACGACTTCCAGGTCATTTCGCTCGGCGAGAACCTGCCCGCACCGCTGCGATGGCTGGAGCGCCGCACCCGCGATGATCAGCTGCACCCGCTGCGGCCGCCGTCGCTGCTGGCGGTCGAGCCGCCCGATCACACCCGCTATCGCAAGACGGTGTCGGCGGTGTTCACCGCGCGGGCCGTTGCCGCGCTGCGTGATCGGGTCGAGCAGACCGCCATCAATCTGTTGGATCAGCTCGCCGCCCAACCCGGTGTGGTCGACGTCGTCGGCCGGTATTGTTCCCAGCTGCCGATCGCGGTGATCAGCGAAATCTTGGGAGTGCCGGCGCACGACCGCCGACGGGTCCTGGAATATGGTGAACTGGCAGCGCCCAGCTTGGATATCGGCGTGCCCTACCGGCAGTACCAGCGCGTGCAGCGCGGTGTGAAAGGGTTCAACGCCTGGCTGGTGTCGCATCTCGAACAGCTGCGACGAGCCCCCGGCGACGACCTGATGAGCCAGCTGATCCGCACGGCCGAAAGTGGGGACCCGGAAACGCATCTCGACGAGGACGAGCTGCACGCGGTCGCCGGGCTGGTGTTGGTCGCCGGCTTTGAAACCACAGTCAACCTGCTGGGCAACGGAATTCGGATGTTGCTGGACATGCCCGAGCATCTGGATACCCTGCGCCAACGTCCTGACCTGTGGCCAAACGCGGTCGAAGAGATCTTGCGGTTGGATTCGCCGGTCCAGCTGACCGCCCGGGTGGCCCGCACCGACGTCGAGCTGGCCGGCGTGCCGATCAACCGCGGCGAGATGGTGGTCATTTGTCTGGCCGGGGCCAACCGCGATCCGTCGGTGTTCCCCGATCCGCACCGCTTCGACATCGAACGTCCCAATGCCGGCAGACATCTCGCGTTCTCCACCGGCCGCCACTTCTGCCTCGGCGCCGCGCTTGCCCGCGCCGAGGGCGAAGTCGGGTTACGCACGTTCTTCGAGCGCTTCCCCGAGGTGCGAGCCGCCGGTACCGGAAGTAGGCGCGACACCCGAGTGTTACGGGGCTGGTCGACATTGCCGGTCACCCTGGGGCCGGCCCGCACGCTGGCTGCCCAGTAGCGGTGCGCCTACGGTGGTCAGAGCCAACCGTGCGGTAGTAGGCGCGGGTTGGTGGTGGGATGTCGAATGGGGGCAATCTCAGTACCGCAGGGCTGGCCGCGCGCCGGGGGCAAGCTCTGTCGCCAACGGGTTTTCCACAGCGTCCGTAGCGATTGGCAGGTGAGCGAGAAGCGAAGTGCACCCGGTAGACGTATCGGCGGCAAACAGGCTAGCTGCGGCAGCACGCACCGGACTTTGACCGTTTTCACAGCTCGCTGAGATTACTGTCCAAGCCTCCTCCGGTATGTTCGTGCCACGGTGAGGCTTCGGAGCACTGGCACGACCCGGCGATGGCATTCGACCATCGCAATCGCTGCTGCGCTGAGTCTATTCGTTGCGCTGATCGCAGGGTCCTCGTTACGGCCCCGGTTTTCTCCGGCTACATTGCCAGAGCCGGCGGCGTGGACCCATAAGCCAGGTGCAATCTCATCCGGCGGCCCAACCCATGAGCCATCGAGACCATGGCTTTCTCCAGAGCGCGATGCCGAGGATCAAGAAGCCCTTCCACAGCATGTGGATGACGCGCGATCGGCCGACCAGCTGGATCCCCTTATCGCCTCAATGCGGCTGGTTGGCGTTGCCGTCATCGTCTGCTGCATCAGAGCCTCGGACGGGCATCGTCTACCGGGCTGCATCCGCGGCCGCTCCGGTCAACCGAGATATGTTGACCCAGTTCTGCGTCGATCGCTACTGATAGGTCAATTCCGGCTTATCGCGCCGTCAGACTCGGGCCTGTGAAGCCGACGCGCACAACGATTTACGTTAGTTAGCGCTGAGGTTTTCGATGCGCGGAGGCAATCACAAGATCCAGCCCGATCATGCTGAATTGCCCGCAGCTGTAACGGGCCAAGCCGTCCGACCGGACAACACGACACTCGACGTCGGTCTATTTCCCTACATCAATGTCTTGGAGAACCAGCCATGTTGGCCAGCGCAACTCATCCCGCCCGGCCCGCCGCACGCCAGGTGAGACAGCAATGAATTCCGAAGTGCGACCACCGCAAATCAATTCCCGGCGGGTGAACTTGGGATGCAGTCTCGACGAAAGCCAGCCGCTTACATTCCGCCTGCCCCGGCTGGAGCATTCCACGCTACCCATGGCCGCCGACCGGGGTGTCGGATGGAAGACGTTGCGGGACGCCGGACCTGTGGTGTTCATGAACGGCGCCTATTACCTGACCCGCCGCGAGGACGTGCTGGCGGCGCTGTGCGAGCCAAATCTGTTCTCCGCACAATTGGCGTTTCAGCCCCCCGGCAGCCCGGTGCCGGTGCTGCCTTCGGCATTCGATCCTCCCGAGCACACCCGCTACCGCAAAATTCTGCAACCGTACTTTAGCCCGCACACCCTGCATAAATCCCGGCCCATGATGGAGGGCCATGCTGCTGAAATGATTGCTGCACTTGCCTGCCGAAACGAGTGTGAGGTAATGGCAGATTTCGCGCGCCTCTACCCGTATCAGGTATTCATGGATCTCTACGGATTGCCGCTGGAGGACCGAGATAGCGTGATCGGTTGGAAGGACGCCTTTGTCGCCGGAAAGTCCGACGGTCACGGGCTGTTGGCGTATTTCACCGACGCCATCCGACAGCGCCGGCAGAACCCGGGCTAGGACATGTTGTCGCAAGTGATGACCGGTCCGGGTGATCTCACTGACCCCGAGCTGCTCGGCATGACTCAACTGCTGATTGTGTCCGGTCTGGACACGGTGGCCGCGGCGATCGGTTTCTCGCTGTTCGAATTGGCGCGCAGACCGCAGCTGCGCAGAGAGCTCGCCGAAAAACCAGAGCAAATCAAGGTTTTCATTGAAGAGATCGTCCGGCTTGAGCCATCGGCGCCGTTGGCGGCCCGGGTAACCACCGACTTCGTCAATGTGGGTGGCATGACGCTTCCCCTAGGAACACCGGTGCGGTTGTGCACTGCCGCGATCAACCGCGATGGCAGCGACGTGATCTCCACCGACAACCTGGTCATGGATGGAAAGATGCACCGCCATTGGGGATTTGGAGGCGGACCCCACCGCTGCTTGGGTTTCCCACCTGGCACGGATAGAACTGGCCATCGTTGTCGGCGAGTGGCTCAAGCAGATCCCTAAGTGGTCGCGCCCGTAAGTTCGTCGGGGGTCGCATTCAGGCTGCTCGGGGCTGGATCGGATTGTGCTGGGGTTCGTGGTTGTCGAGCTTGGTCAGCAGGTCGTTCAGGTCGGTGGTGGTGAACTTCC
>NZ_UPHQ01000210.1 GCF_900566055.1 Mycobacterium innocens | reverse complement strand
GTCGCGACTACCCCAGGAAGGAGCGAACCCCACCGGGACCTGGAACCCGGCGTCACCGCACGACACGCGGCGCCGAAACCTACCCGGCACCACGAAATCAAGATCAACAAGCGTCGCCGGCCCCACATCACGGCGTCACCTACACCCGCATGAAATTTTGAGGCATATGCCACAGGCGTCACTGGCGGAGACGGTGTTGTCGGTTTGCCCGGCTACCAGCGACTATCTCCGAAGCGAATGTGCGGCAGCACGATTTGTCGCTCGAAGCCGGGCAAAAAGACACACCCTGTTGCCTCGGGTGGCTGCAGTGACTGGTGGGACTGGTGAGCCGAAGGTCCGCGCGCCACGTGGACATAGCCATTCTTGCCGCGGTCCCGGTCGTCGCTTCTCGTCGAGCCCGCTGTTGGCCCGCGGGACTGCATACCGGAAATCATGCTGCAAGCCCACATGTTTCGTGTGTTTGTCGATCAGCTGACGAGCGGCAAACCCGCATGTCTCGCTCCGCGGTTAACCGTAGTCGTCAATCGTGAGCAAGGTCGGTGTACTTCCTGTCCGCGTCAGCGACGCGGTGTCGTGTCCGACGGGCCGACACGGAATACCGATATGCCGAATGACTGCCGCGAAAAGCATTGCATCGAGCCACAATCTGCGACTGCCTACTTGACCGGTGGCGGCATCGGCGGGTACTTCGACGCCTCGACGACCTTGAAGGTCGCTTTCTTCATCGTGTCGAATTTATCGCTGGTAACGAAGACGAACATGTCCTTCCGGGTGGCTTGACCCGGCGCAAGCGCCTCGACGAAAGCGGTATCGTCTGCGATGCGATTTCCGTTGGCATCCAAGGCTTCAACGTCGACGCTGAAGGATGCGCTCTTACTGCTCTTGTTGCGAAGCGTCACAACCATCTTGCCGGGCTTGTACGGATCGTCATCAGTGACAAATTGACCGAACTGCATGTCGAGATCGTTCCGCAGAATATCTTCCGTGCTCTGGCCCGTTATGGCCTTCCGTGAATCGCCTCGGTCCTTGAAGGAGTTGGCGATTGCTAGATGACCCTTCCCGAGCAGCTGGGCCACGACGCGCCGAAGCCAGGCTCCGTAGCAGGACACAAGACCCGTGACGGGCTGCGGCGGGAGCAGCAAACGCTCGCTGCTCCCGCCGACAGGGATCGCTGTCAGCGTGATTGTCTACTGTGCGGCCTTGGTTGCCGTGTTCCTGGCGCAAGTTCGTAAGGTGCCGTCGATTGCCGAGGGCATCTGTGAAGACCCGAATTCATCGTCGAGATATCGAATCACCGCCGCCATTCCCCTCGGCAGCCGATCGGCTACCGTGCCGTACGGCATAGCGGTGGATCCCGGCTAAACTCCGTGTGAAATGGTCACCCCGGACAACATGCCCGTCACCCCTCCCGACACCTTCGTCGACCTGCAGATCCACCCCTCGGTCCTGCGGGCGATCGCTGCCGTCGGCTACGAGTCGCCGACGGCCATCCAGGCCGCGACGATTCCGGCGCTGATGGCCGGTTCCGACGTGGTGGGGCTGGCGCAGACCGGCACCGGCAAGACCGCCGCATTCGCGATCCCGATCCTGTCCAAAATCGACGTCACCAGCACGGCGACCCAGGCGCTGATTCTGGCGCCCACCCGGGAGCTGGCACTGCAGGTCGCCGAGGCGTTCAGCCGCTACGGGGCGTATCTACCCAAGCTCAACGTGCTGCCGATCTACGGCGGGTCGTCGTATGCCGTGCAGCTGGCCGGGCTGAGGCGCGGCGCGCAGATCATCGTCGGCACGCCCGGTCGCGTCATCGACCACCTGGAGCGCGGGACGCTGGACCTGTCCCGGGTGGACTACCTGGTGCTCGACGAGGCCGACGAGATGCTGGCGATGGGTTTCGCCGAGGACGTCGAGCGCATCCTGTCCGACACCCCGGAATACAAACAGGTGGCCCTGTTTTCGGCGACCATGCCCCCGGCGATCCGCAAGATCACCACCAAGTACCTGCACGACCCCCTGGAAGTCACGTCCAAAGCGAAAACAGCCACGGCGGAGAACATTTCGCAGCGCTATATCCAGGTAGCCGGTCCGCGCAAGATGGACGCCCTCACCCGAGTCCTCGAGGTCGAGCCCTTCGAGGCGATGATCGTGTTCGTCCGCACCAAGCAGGCGACCGAGGAGGTTGCCGAAAAGCTAAGGGCCCGAGGCTTTTCCGCGGCGGCCATCAACGGCGATATTCCGCAGCAGCAGCGGGAGCGGACCATCACGGCGCTGCGGGAAGGCGGCCCCAAAGGCATCGACATCCTGGTCGCCACCGACGTGGCGGCCCGCGGACTCGACGTCGAACGCATATCGCATGTGCTCAACTACGACATCCCGCACGACACCGAGTCCTACGTGCACCGCATCGGCCGCACCGGCCGGGCCGGCCGCTCCGGAGCCGCGCTGTTGTTCGTCTCCCCGCGCGAACGCCACCTGCTCAAGGCGATCGAAAAAGCCACCCGGCAAACGATGACCGAGGCCGAGCTGCCCACCGTCGAGGACGTCAACGCCCAGCGGGTGGCTAGGTTCTCCGATTCGATCACCGGCGCGCTCGCAAAACCTGGCGTCGAGCTGTTCCGCAAGCTGGTCGAGGACTACGAACGCGAGCACGATGTGCCGATGGCCGACATCGCCGCAGCGTTGGCATTGCAGTCGCGAGACGGCGAGGCATTCCTGCTGGGACCCGAACCACCACCCGAGCGGCGCAGCGAGACCAAGAAGCCCGCAAGCGGCCAGCGCGCCGAACGGCCCGAAAAGCGCGGGAACGGCCCGGCGCTTAGCACGTACCGGATCTCAGTCGGCAAGCGTCACAAGATCGGTCCGGGCGCAATCGTCGGTGCGATCGCCAACGAAGGAGGGTTGCATCGCAGCGATTTCGGCCACATCGCCATCGGGGCGGACTTCTCGCTGGTAGAGCTGCCCGCCAAGCTGCCGCGCGCGGCCCTCAAAAAGCTCGAGCACACCCGGATCTCGGGCGTGTTGATCGACCTGCGGCCGGACCGGCCGGCCGGCAAGGCGCGCCGCTCCGACAGTGGCAAGCCACACCGGAAACGGGTCGGATGACCCTGTCCAAGGCCGAGGACGACCAAGGCGGACTCGAGCAGATCTCACACGTGGACCGCGTCGCGTCGCTGACCGGAATCCGGTCAGTCGCCGCCCTTTTGGTGGTCGGCACCCATGCGGCTTACACCACCGGCAAGTACACCCACGGCTATTGGGGTCTGGTGTCGTCCCGGATGGAGATCGGTGTGCCGATCTTCTTCGTGCTGTCCGGTTACCTGTTGTTCCGTCCCTGGGTGCGCTCCGCCGCCACCGACGGCCCGCCACCTTCGCTGAGCCGCTATGCCTGGCATCGGGTCCGGCGGATCATGCCGGCCTACGTCGTCGTCGTGCTGATCGCCTACATGATCTACCACTTCCGCACCGCCGGGCCCAACCCCGGACACAGCTGGACGGGGCTGGTGCGCAACCTGACGTTGACCCAGATCTACACCGATGGCTATCTCGGTTCCTATCTCCATCAGGGGCTGACCCAGATGTGGAGCCTGGCGGTGGAGGCAGCCTTCTACGTGGCCCTGCCATTCCTGGCCTACGTGCTCCTCGTGCTGGTCAGCCGGCGGCGCTGGCAGCCCAGGTTGATGGTCGGGGCGCTGGCGGGAATGGCGACCATCACACCGCTCTGGTTGGTCCTGATACACACCGTTGGCTTGTTTCCCGACGGCGCTCGCCTCTGGTTGCCCAGTTACCTGGCCTGGTTTCTCGGCGGCATGATGCTGACCGTCTTGCAGGCGATGGGCGTGCGCTGCTACGCGTTTGCCGCGCTGCCGTTGGCCGTCGTCTGCTATTTCATCGCCTCCACGCCGATCGCCGGCGCGCCCACGACCTCGCCGTCGGCGGTGACCGAGGCAGTGGTCAAGGCGTGCTTCTACGCCGTGATCGCAACGCTGGCGGTGGCACCGCTGGCCCTTGGCGATCGGGGCTGGTACTCGCGGCTGCTGGCCAGCCGACCGATGGTGTGGCTTGGTGAGATCTCCTACGAGATCTTCCTGGTCCACCTGGTGACCATGGAATTCGCCATGGTTCACGTGGTCCGCTACCGGGTATACACCGGATCGATGCTGAACCTCTTCATCGCGACGATGGTGGCGACCATCCCGGTGGCATGGCTACTGCACCGGTTTACCCGAGTCAAGTCGTAGGTGTCGGCGCCGTCCGGTCGTTCAGCGTTTTAGGTTACCCTGCCCTAAATTGATGCGAATGCGACGAAGGAACAAAGACGACTCATGACCGAACACAAGGCATCACGGGGCTGGCAGGGTGCGGTGCTGAAGCTCATGCGGGCCGGGGACTACCGGCTGACGGTGACCGGCTGGCGCGAGATCAGCCCCCATTACCTGCGGTTGAGCTTCGACGACGGCGGGATGTTGGGTGAACATGTCGTGCATCCGACCATGTGGATCCGGATGTGGTTCTCCGATGGCGACAAGTCGCACCAGCGTGGTTACACGCTGGTCGACCCCGATCCGGCTGCGGGTGCATTCGACGTCGAGTTCGCCCTGCATGAGGGCATCGCGTCGGACTGGGCACGCAACGCGCAACCCGGCGACACCATCGAGGCGACGGTGCTGGGCAGCAAGTTCGCCATCCCAGATCCGCCACCCGGCGGCTACGTCATCGTCGGCGACACCGCATCACTGCCGGCGATCAACTCCTTGCTCGGATCGATCGGCGACGCGCCGGCGCAAGTGTTTCTCGAGGCCGGCTACGACGAGGACAAATCGCTGCCGGTCGCCCGCACCGACGACGTCACCTGGGTGGATCGCAAGGACGACGGCAACGCGCTGCTCGAGACGGTGCGCGGGGCGGCGTTCGACGCGGGCGATCACTTCGGCTGGGTTGCCAGCAGCACCCGCACCACCCGCTCGGTCGCCAAGGCACTGCGTGAGGACTTCGGCATTCCGCGCAAATCCATTAAGGCACAAGCCTATTGGATGGCCTGACCGGCGAAGCGGCTCGGGTCGACCCCGGGCCCACCCCAAACCGGGGCGTCAGTACCGGCGGAAGTGGCGGGTTGCTGCGGGAAGCTCGATGGTCATCTGGGGGCGCGAACGCCCGGCAGCCGCATCATGACGTCGGGCAGTGACTATGGGGAGGCCGATACCGGGGCCACGACGGGGACGACGAAATCTTCGATCATGGCCCGCTCGTCGGCTTCGTCTCGTCCCGGGAACGTCAGCAGCGAGATGATCACGCGCACCGCCCAACGGGCCCGCCGTTCGACGGCGGCGCCCTCACCGGAGCCGAGCGACTGCAGGAACGCAGCGGCCAGCGCGGTAATCACCTCCGACTGTCCGGCAATCTCGCCGCCGATCGGCGGACGGGTCGCGGCAAACCACGCCGCCAGCGCGGGGCTCTCGCGCACCATCCGCAAGGTAGCGGCGATGCTCGCGACGAGCCGTTCTTTCGGATCCTCGACCCCGCTGATCTGCTGCATGATTTCACGACCGAGCCGCCTGGTCTCGCGGTGCACATAGGCAGTCCGCAACGCCTCGCGGCTGTCGAAGTACCTGTACAGCGTCGCGCGGGAACATCCTGCGGCCCTGGCGATCTCGTTCATGCCGATCGAGGCCGGGTCGCGCTCAGTGTAGAGCTGCGCGGCGGCGTCGAGGATGCGGTCTGCGGCCACCTCGGTGCGGCGCGCGGCCAGCCAATCGGTTCCGGCCATTACGACTTCACCCGAAACGGCACCGACAACGGCCGGCGGACGTAGCTGCCCCCGGACCACACGATTGCGGCCTCGTCGATCTCGAAGTGCGGGCAGCGGAGCAGCAGTTCGGTCAGGGCGACCCGTGACTGCATCCGCGCCGCGGCCGCACCCAGGCAATGGTGGGCACCATGACTGAAGGTCAAGATGTTGCGCGGGCAACGGGTGACGTCGAGTTCACCTGCGTCCGAGCCGTATTGGCGCTCGTCGCGATTGGCCGAGCCGTACAGCAGCAATACCTTGCGGCCAGCCGGGACGGTGGTGTCGGCGATCGTCACGTCATTGGTCACGGTGCGGGCCAAGCCCTGTACGGGCGAGGTGAGCCGCAGTAGTTCCTCGATTGCATCGGGTATGCGTTCTGGTTGGTCCACCAGCAACCGCCGCTGATCGGGCCGCTGCTGAAGCAACGGCATCGACCCGCCAAGCATTCCGGTGACGGTGTCGTTGCCACCGGTGACCATGGTGAACGTGAAGGCAAGTATCGAAAGCGTGCCGGCGATGTCGCCGTCTGCCCCGACCCCGGCGGCGACCAGGTGTGAAATCGTGTCGTCCCCGGGTTCGCTTCGGCGGCGCTCGATCAATCCGGTGAAGTAGGCCATCATCGAGCCGACCGCATCGCCGACCGTTTCCAGTGCGCCCGCGATGCCGCCTTCGGCGGTGTTGGCCGCGACGATGGCTTGGGTCCAGCCGTCGAACTGGGCCCGATCCTCTTCGGGCACCCCGAGATAGTGCGCGACCACCATCGACGGCAGGGGTTTGAACAGCTCGGCGGCAATGTCGCCGCCGCCGTTGGCGCGCAGCCTCTCGATGCGCTCGACGACGAACTCTTTCACCTTGGGCTCTACCGCCTCGACTTGGCGTGGAGTGAAACCGCGCGATACCAGCTTGCGAAACTCGGTGTGCACCGGCGGGTCCTGCATCACCATCGGCGGGTTGTCTTGCAGCCCGATCAACTCCAGCTCACCGTAGTTGACCGTGAGCCCCTGTGCGGAGGAGAACGTCTGATGGTCGCGGGCCGCTGCCCAGACGTCGGCATGCCGGGACAGCACGTAGTAGTCCTGGTCCGGGCTTCCGGGCGGGACGACGTGGTGGACCGGGTCATGGTCTCGCAGTGCCCGGTACATCGGCCAGGGATTGGCCCATGTTTCAGCGGTGACGAGCTGAAACACCGGCGGAGCATCATGAGACACTACAGCGGTCATGTCTCAGTGATACGACAGCTATCGGCTATATGTCAACAGTGCGGCGTCGAGTGTGTGTCCAGGGATTCCAAAGTGAGGCCCTGGCGCCGCCGCGGGCCTTGGGCTCGCCCGGGGCGCACACTCGACGCCCTGGCCGCACGCTCGACGCCGTCACTGCACACTCGGCGCCGAGACTGCGACCGATCAGATCCCACTGCCGGGGTTGAGGATGCCCAGCGGGTCCAATGCCTGCTTGATGCGCCGGTTGAGATCCATCGCGTCAGGCCCGAGGTAACCCGCCAGCCACGGCCGCTTCAGCCGGCCGACACCGTGTTCGCCGGTGATTGTGCCGCCCAGCCCGACGGCCAGGTCCATGATTTCGCCGTACGCGAGCTGGGCGCGCTCGACCATTGCGACGTCTGCGGGGTCATAGACGAGCAGCGGATGGGTGTTGCCATCGCCGGCATGGGCGATCACCGAGATCATCAGCTCGCGTTCGTCGGCGATCCGGGCAATCCCGCTGACCAATGAGCCCAGCGCGGGCAAGGGCACCCCGACGTCTTCCAGCAACAGCGATCCCTTGGCCTCCACCGCCGGGATGCAGAATCGGCGAGCGGCGACAAACGCCTCGCCCTCGTCCGGGTCGTCGGTCGAAAACACTTCTGTGGCACCGTTGTCGGTGAAGACGCCGGCCATGACCGCGGCGTCTTCGGCGCCGGCGCCGCCGCGCTCGTCTGAGCCGGCGACCAGCATGGCCGCCGCGCCGCGATCCAAGTCCATGCGCATGGTGTCCTCGACGGCGTTGATGGCCACCGAATCCATGAACTCCAGCATTGACGGGCGAAGCCGCGCGGTGACGCCGAGCACCGCGTCGACGGCCGACTCCACCGAGGCAAAGCTGGCCACCACGATGCTGGACGCATGCTGCGCGGGCAGCAGCCGCAACGTCACTTCGGTGATGACGCCGAGCGTGCCTTCGCTGCCGACGAACAGCTTGGTCAGCGATAGCCCGGCCACATCTTTCAAGCGGGGCCCGCCCAACCGGACCGCGGTGCCGTCGGCCAAGACCACCTGCATGCCCAGCACATAGTCGGTGGTGACGCCGTACTTCACACAGCACAAGCCGCCGGCGTTGGTGGCGATATTGCCGCCGATGCTGCAGATTTCGAACGACGACGGGTCCGGCGGATACCACAGGCCGTGTTCGGCGGCGGCCTGCTTCACCTCGGCATTGAACAGGCCGGGCTGGCATACCGCGGTCCGGGTGACCGGGTCAATACTGATGTCGCGCATCTTCTCCGTCGACAGCACGATTCCGTTGTCCAAAGCGGTGGCCCCGCCCGACAATCCGGTGCCGGCTCCGCGGGTGACCACCGGTACCCGGTTGGCGGTGGCCCAACGCAGGACGGTCTGCACCTCGTCGGTGCGGCGCGGCCGGACCACGGCAAGCGGCTTGCCCGCCGACGGATCCAAAGCGCGGTCGTGACGGTAGCCGTCGGTCACCGCGGGGTCGGTGACCACCATCCCGTCGGGTAGCGCGGCGATCAAGCTTGCCAGCGCCGGTGCATTCAGGGCGTCGACGGCGTTCACCGAACCGATCCTACGGGCGGTCGCTGTACAGTGAAGCGGTCCTGGGACGGGTTCGGGCAGAGTTGGTGTCGGTTGTTTGGACGAAGGAAACTCGGCAAAGTCGGCGTTCGCGCGTCTGCCGATGTGTTGAGCGCTGAGCAGTCGATCATCTCGATCACCATCGCCAACCCGAACCCGGTCAGTAACACCGAGGTTCATTGGACGCTGCGGCTGCGGGTCACACCGGAAACCGAGCCGTCGTTCGAGGCAAACCTGACGGCGGCGTTCCCGGAGTCGACCAGGCCGCGGCCCGGAATGCGACTGGCGGTGATCTATGACCCGAAAGACCACAACCGAATCGAACTGGACCACCAGCGGGCAACAGCCGACGTGGCCATGGACGCCGTCACCGCGGCTCAAGCCGACCTGGCCGACGCTCGGGTGATGGGGAGGCCCCTTGGCGACATCATCCGCCAAGCCATGGCCGACCCGGACGCGTTGCGGGAAGAGATGATGCGCCGGGGCATCGAGATGCAGGACCAGGCGGTCAATGTGGTCTGGTCCAGCGCGCCACCGCAGAGCTCGGACCCGATCGACAGGTTGGAAAGATTGGCCGCGCTCAAAGAGCGCGGCATGCTCACCGACGCGGAATTCGAGCAGCAGAAGCGCCGCATCCTCGGCAGCTGACCGGCTACACCGGCGAACTTTGCCGAGGCATCTCTTCGGGCGCGCGGTCCAGTTCCCGAAGCGATGGGAGCCGGGTGCACACCAGTCCGGTCAGCAAGATCGGCAGCGCCAACGCCAAGAACGTCACATTCAGTCCGGCGGCATCGGTCAACGGGCCGGCCAGCAGTAATCCCAACGGGCCGGCGGCAAAGGCCAGCGACGTCATCACTCCGACCACCCGGCCGCGCAGATAGTGCGGCGCCCGGGTTTGCATCACGTAGTTGTAGATGGGCTGGATCGGCCCGTAGACCAGCCCGATCACCGCGCAGCACACCAGGATGACCGGCAACGGCGGCAGGAGTGCGATGACGGCCGTCGCGGCACCGAGGGTGAGCACCGCGGTCAGCATGATCGTGCGCCGGCTCACGTAGTTCGACACCGTCGCATAGCCGAGTGCGCCGACTAGTCCGTAGTTCCCCCTATTGAGTGGGCTTCGAATTCTCAATGTTGTTCGTGAGCAGGTGTTTTACGGTCATGCGATGCGGGTGAAGTAGTCATGTATTATCGTATCAGTGTCGGCGTGTTCAGTTGCCA
>NZ_UPHQ01000121.1 GCF_900566055.1 Mycobacterium innocens | reverse complement strand
GATGCCCGCGGTCAGCTCCGATAACCCTCCTGCCGCCACCCGCTGTTTGGGTGGACGCCCTGGAAAGAATGAGCGGCCGCACCCATCACCAGCCCGCACGCCGGGCACCCCATCCATCATCATGTCGCCGGACCGTCGTTCGTGGACCCAGATAAGGCTGGGCGCCGGCACGCCACGCTTGCTTCTCTTCGGCCCTCAGCACTCGCGGAGGCATCACATGACTTGAACCGCAACATCTTTGCCTCACTCCGCGCCGACCCAGTATGCGGCGGATCCTCGTCGGCCTCGAGGTCGTTCGTCCTCGCTGCGCTGCGGGCGCTCCACCTCGACCCCGCCTTGCGGTCCACCGCCCTCAACACGGAGCGGAAGTGAGATCGAACAACGATGAAACAACCAACGGATCCACCTTTACGGGGGTCCCCAACACAGATAAGGAAGGACGTTACCGATGGCCTCGGGAACGTACTCAAAATTTCGCTGTCACCCCACTGGGTGGTTGCTGGAGAATTCCTGGCAGGCTGTCAGGTCGCGTCGCCCGGGGGCACAAACCCCATGCTTACCGAGTCTGCAGCCGGTAACGGGGTTAAGTCATCGGTGCGCACCGAGGCCGGCGACTAGCCCGCAGCGGGAGGTCGCGCGACGAAGGTGGGGCGGAAGCCGTACTGCGGTACGGCACGTCCGAAGTGCTGACCGGCCATATTGCCGAAGGGCATACCTGGCATACCGGCTGCCACCGCCGGCGGAGGTGCGACCATCGGCGTGCCTCCCAAAGCCGAACCCAGCGGGCTGTGCAGTGGCGCGGCCGCGGTCCACGCCGGCGGTACCGACAGCTTGCCGACAATGCCCGCGTTGCCCAAACCGGCCGAAACGGCGCTTCCGACGTTGCCCGTGGACGCGAGCGGGCCCGCCGCCAGCCCACTGCCGACTCCCGCCGCGGCCGCACTCGCATCCTGAGCCGCATCCGCAGCTACTGCGCCAGCCAGGACGCTAGCCATGAAGGGTGCAAACGTGCTACCTGGGACGAAGAGTCCAGTCGACGTGATGGTGTTCCAGACATTCGCGTTGGGCCCCCAGACGTTCCACAAGGTCTGCCACCAAGCAGGTCCAGACCCGGTCAGCAGGTCCCAAATCACCTGTAGCCATGATGTGCTGTTAGGTCCCGAAAGTCCCTGCAACGCACTAGGAACCATGGAAATCAGCCCGGACAGCGTGCTTGACTGATTGCCGGCCGAGTTGCCGGACGCCTCGGTGACCGCAGCCGCCTGGGCGGCCAGCCCGCTGGGGTTGGTTGCCTGCTGAGGCTCCACGAAGGGGCTCAGCTGAGTGGCGGCAGCCGAGGAACCGGCGTAGCCGTACATCGCCATGGCATCTTGGGCCCACATTTCGGTGTACTGTGCCTCGGTGGCTGCAATGGCCGGGGTGTTCTGGCCCAGGATATTTGTGGCGATCAACGCCATCAGTTGAGCACGGTTGGCCGCGATCACCGGCGGAGGGACGGTCGCGGCGAAGGCGGCTTCGTACGCTCCCGCGGCTGCCTCGGCTTGTACCGCGGTCTGTTCTGCCTGGACCGCGGTGGTGTTCATCCACGCCACGTAGGGGGCGGCGGCGGCTGCCATCGATGCCGATGCCGGACCGTACCATTCTTCCCCTGTGAGCGCCGCGAGCACCGAGTGATAGGACAATGCGGTGGCGCGCAATTCCGCAGCCAGGCTCTTCCAGGCTGATGCCGCGGCAAGCATTGGGCCCGAGCCGGGCCCCGAATACATGCGGGCGGAATTGATTTCGGGCGAAAGCATTGCAAAGTCCAGGGCGACGGTCATCGCTGGCCTCTTTTCTCATCGGCTGTGTTAGTGCTGTCGGCGCCGGTGGCCGCAACTGAACCGGCGCCTGGACCCGAAGTCGCGGTACCTGATCGGTGGACTGCCGTCATCTGTGCGGCCACCGCCAGATCCGGAATCGGGCATTGAATCATGTTGTGCTCGAGTTTGATTCGTCGCTTGCAGGATTTGTCCTCCGCGGTGGCAATGGGCAGTTGCCGGTTGCGGGTGCGGTGTTGGCGTGGCACGGCCCCAGGGGTCGTAGACAGCACACCTGCACGGGTGATCGGCACACGACATCGAACTTCTCCAGGACAAAGAACCAACCCGGATCGATGGTGCTTTTCGCGCTCTATCGTCACGACTCCGAAATGCGGAGCCGCGCAACGCAGAGAATCAGGCGAACCCGTTCAGAAGGCGAAAAAGGCGCCGGGGTCGGATCGGAACGAAATGCTCGTCGGACTCGGATACGGACTATCGCCGGGACTCATCTCGCTCTCACCTCCTCAGGGCCAGGGCACACGGGGATGCCAGGCAAACTGCACACGGGGTAAGAGCCCAGCGGAATAACTGGGCGCGGCACCCCTCTCGTCAGAGCTTTGGCACCACACGGCGTATCCGGCTAGCCAAAGCCAGAAGCCACTTGGGCTCAACCCTTAAGCCGGGAAGAGCTGTCCTGACCCTGGGCGTCTTTCGACGTTCGAGGTCAGTGGCCTGTATCCGTGCAGACGCCTCACCTAGCGAGGTGCATGCAAGGGCAATCGTGACACTTGTGGCGATGGGAGTCAACCCAACCCGCCGATAACGGCAATACCCAGCTGGTTGGTTAAACAACCGGCAACTATTCGTCGTATCAGGTGGCGGTATGGCAAATCACGCATTTGCGGTGGCCGGTCAAGCCGGCCATGCCGACGTCTGGTCGCAAACCGCCTGTGCGACACAGCATCCCGGAACACCCAGGGGTGCGCCGGCGATGTCCCGGCGACAAGCCGGCGATGACGAGCCGGACCAACGGCCCGGGCCAGGATCCGGATCTCGTTGCGGGACACCGGCACCGGAGCCGTGTGGACCGGCCGGCACCTTCGGGTGCGTGCCCGCGACTTCACCACGAACATCGGCCTCATCGTCAGCCCGCGGCGGGGGGCCGGGACATAATCGTCGGCCTGAACCCGTACCGAGGACCACTGCCGAAGTTGTGTCCGTAAACACCCGGGGCGGGCATCCCGGGCACGCCAGGTGTACCGGCTGCGGCGTCGGGGACACTGGCGGTGCTGGTCCAACCACCACCCGGGGCGGCGGCACCGGCGTGGTTCACCACCTGGGTGGCCGCCGTCCAGCTCTCCGGCACGGACAATCGGCCGACCAGCGCCGCGCGATTGAGCCCGGTCACAACGCTGCTTACATTTGTCGGCGCCGGCGCCGGGGCCGACACCGAGGCCAATGCGGGGAAGTTGAAATGGCCGCTGTCGGGTGGCGAGATAACCGGCAGCCCGCCGGCCTGCAACGAATTGAGGTCGGCCATCGCGCCGGTGATTGCCGGGGTGATCAGGTCCGGGCTTACGTACCCGGCCGACGTGAAGCCGTTGACCAGCGAGGAGTTGAGGAATACCCCGTAGGGGTTGCCGTCGTTGCCGTCCAGGAAATTCAGGATATCGGCGAGTATGCTGCCCGGCACTGGAAGAGTGGCCGCAGGATTGGCGGCTCCAGCACCCGATAGGGCCGATGCCGGCGATGCGAGTCCTTGGAGCGCAGACGGCACTACCGACATCAATTGGGGCAGTTCCGACTGTGTCAGTGCGCTCGCCGCGCTGCCGGCGGCTTGAGTGACGGCCGCTGCCTGGCCGGCCTGACCTGCCGGGCTGGTGGTCTGGGCCGGCTCGGTAAACGGTGTCAGCGTCGAGGCCGCCGCGGCGCTGGCCGCGTAGCCATACATTGCCGCCGCATCCTGAGCCCACATTTCGCCGTACTCGGCCTCGGTCGCCGCGATCGCCGGCGTGTTCTGGCCGAATATGTTGGTGGCAACCAGCATCATCAACCGAGCGCGGTTAGCCGCGACCACAGCCGGCGGCACCGTCATCGCAAAGGCGGCCTCGAATGCACCCGCCGCCGCTGCTGCCTGAGCGGCAGTCTGCTCGGCCTGGACGCCGGTGATGCTCATCCACCCCATATATGGGGCGACTGCGGCCGCCATCGATGCCGATGCGGGGCCTAGCCAGCGTTCGCCGGTCAGCTCCGAGATCACCGCGTCGTATGAGGCAGCCGTCGAACGCAGTTCCGCTGCCAGCCCATCCCAGGCCGCCACAGCAGCCAGCAGCGGCGCCGATCCCGGTCCCGAATACATACGCAGCGAATTGACTTCCGGTGGAAGCGCTCCGAAATCCATCACCTTCACCTCCCTTATCCGACCAGTGCTTCGGTGGCCGAGTCGGCGGCTTCGGTCGTGAGGTGGCAATTAACGTCCTTCGGCGTGGTGGCCGTGCGCGATTGCTGATCAGCGGCAGCGTGCACGACTGCTCGTTGCCCATGGGCGGCGAATCGCGTTGCGGTCACCGCGGTTACGTCGCCGGCTACTATGTGCAGCGATTCCAGTTGTTTCCTAAGCAAATACATCGGACTTCTCCTCTTGGGGGATAGTCCAACCCGGCTACGGAGCCTCGTCGCTGTGGGTGGTGTCGGGGTGTTACCGAGAGCACGTACGTGTGTTACGTAGCGCGCGCCGGGGTACTCGGCGCCAGCCGATTCAGACGGCGGACAAAGCGCCGTGACCAGATCGGGATGAATCGGTCATAACTTTCATGGAGCACGCTATCGATCGGGTCCGTTCGGCCCACCTCCTGTCGCGATCGGGGCACATCGGGATGCCCCGGTGGTTGCAATATCCCGGATGAAGTCACCCTCGCGAAATTTGCCAGGAGCGCCACCCCGGTCGTCCGAGCTTCAGCACCACACAGCGTATCCGGCCACAGCCGCCCCGGAAGCCAGTTGGGCCTAACCTATAGGGGTGGCATCGGCAAAATCTCGAAACCCTTATCGGCGGTGTGGGTCAATGTCCTTTTTCCGTGCGGAAACGCAAGCTCACACCGGTACTCCCGCCCTTCGGTGGTACCGCGAGCAGTAGGTCACCGTCGTCGTTCCAGGGCGGGGTGACTCAGCAGACAGGGCGATGTTTCCCGCGCGAGAATACGGTTACGACGGCGGCACGGGTGCGCTAACGTTCAGGTCGTAAGGTTAGCTGTTGCCGGCCAACGAGACGGCGGCTACGTCTCGGCTAAGTCGTCGTCTTCTTCTCCGCCACTGCAGCGCTGAGGCCTTCGGCGAGGTCCTCGCGGGTGAGCTCCTTGAATCGGAGCAGCTGGTCCTCGCTGAAATCCGTCAGATCGCTGTTCAGTACTGCGTCCAGATCTTCGTCATCGAGGCGGAAACTACGGTGGTCGCGGGCCTTCTCGACGACATTGCGGACGAAACCGGCGTTGCCGAGCATGTCGATGCCCCGGATCAGATCGCCGTCCTCGGAGTAGGTCTGGTCGTTGTAGAACTTGGTGTACGACGGCAGTAACACCTGGGCTGCCGCGTCGGTGATGACGTCTTGATTCTCCCGGCCCATCAACCGGGTCAGCGCGATCAACTCTTGCGGGGTATAGCTGAAGAACTCGATCACGGTCGAAAACCGCCGTCGCAGACCTTGATTCACTTCGAGCATTTTGTCCATCGCCTTGGCATAACCGGCGCCGAAGACCACGAGCTCGTCGCGGTGGTTCTCCATGTAAATCAGCAGGGTGTTGATGATCGCGTTGCCGTAAGGGTCGCCCTGGGAATAGCCACGCTCGTGCAGACTGTGCATCTCATCGAAGAAAACCGCGCCACCCAGCGCACCCTCGAGCATTTCTTCGGTGTTCTTCTCGGCATCGGCCATGTACCGGCCCAACAACTTGGTGCGACTGGTCTCCACCACGAGCGGCTTGCGCAATACCGTCAACCCGCACAGCTGTTTGGTGAATGCCCTTGCCACCGAAGTCTTTCCAGTACCCGGCGGTCCCAGTAGCAAGGTGTGACGCGATGTCACCGGGACGGGCAGCCCCATCTTGGCCCGCGCCAAGTTCACCTTCGTCGTCGCCTTGATGAGTTTGATTTCCTTCTTGGCCTTTTCCATGCCGAGCATCGCATTCAGCTCGGCGTCCCCTTCCGCCAAATACTTCGCGGCCATCTCGGCATGGCGAGCAGCTTCGGTTTGGGCGCGGGTCGGCGCACTATCCGGATCCCACGGATCTTTGCGTGCCTCAATCGTTTCCGGATCGGTCAGTACCAGCCGGAAGTTGGGATTGTCCAGAGCTTCGCGGGCCGGGGTGAACTTGGGGTCGCGCGAATACACCCGGCGCAGCAGTTCAACGGCTTCCTCCTCGCGGCCGACATGCCGCAAGCACATGCCCTGCGTGTAGAGCGCGATGTTGGCCGCACCGGGCACCCGGTCCCCTTCGATGGCTTCTTGCGCTCGCCGGAACGCCTCCTCGAAGACGCCTAGTGACGCCAGCGCGGTGGTGGCCATCGCCGCGCCGGCGGCCTTCAGTTCCGGGTGACGCCATGGCGTTGCCTCGGGAAACTGGTTGAGCACGTCGGGCCAGCGTTTGGTGCGGAAGTAGAGCACGCCCCGCACATAGCTGACCAGCTCGGTGTCGAAAGGATGGCGGGGGTCGGTCGCGTCGAGTAGTTCGGCCGCCTCCTGGTAACGCCGGTTCTCGGCGAGGACCGCAGCGTATGCGCATGCCAGCGAATCAACGCTGGTGACTGCCAGCCGCAGAAACAACCCGTCGGATACCTCGGGACGGAACTGCAGGTCCGTCACGCCGAGACGGCGGGTCTCCCAACCGAATGTCCTGACCGCCGCCCAGGCGCCGGCGAGCACCTCGATGCTGTGGTCGCCGGCGAGGATCCGGGCCAGCCAGGCATCGCACATGCCGGGATCCAGCTTGGTGGCGGTGGTAAACATTTGCGCCGCCACTTGTGGGTTGTGGCTGGGCTGTAGGCTACTGACCGAGATTCCAGAGGCGAGCAGACCGGCGACCAGGGCGTTGCGGGCATCTTCAGCGGTTGACTGCGGGCGAGTCATTGCCCTGCGGACGAGCTTGTTGCGTGCTCCTGTACTTGATCCACAGGCAGTTCAAGCTCGTCGTCGTCACGCATTTCGCGACTGGGCACGACCAGTCGGGAAGGTTTCCCCGGCACCGGCAGGCTCGCCCGCACGGCCGCCAACTGGCGGCCGGTGAGGCGGTTGAGCCCCGACGTGAGTTCCTTGGGCAGACGTGAATCGCTGTGATAGCGAACCCACGCCGACATGTGCGGCCGACCGGCTCGCATCGTCAGCCGTACCGTGATCACCGCGGCGCCCACTTCCGGGGTGTCCGGCAACCACAGGTGGTCCAGCGTCTCGGAACTGATGTCCGACGGCGTCACCCAGAAACTGGTGACGAACCCGTTGAAATGCTTGAGACGACGCCAACCCGGCCGGCTCCAGGTCGGCTCCAAATCTGCCAACACCGCGCTGTCGACCTCGGCCAACTCATCAGCTGTCAGCGGCCGCGCCGCACAGGTTTGACCATCCAGATCCTGAACCAGCCGCTCGGTGGCCGCCACCAACGTCGAGGCCAACGAATCACGGGAGGCGACCGCGGCCACGTTGCGCTGCGGATCCATCCGCAACACCAACCAGGTACGGCGCCGGTTGGCGGCGGGTTGGTCCCCCACCACTCCCCACTCCTCAGGACCCCACTCGTCCAATGAAGCCGACGCTTTGGCGGCCTCGGCGCCGCCGCGCACTTCCACCGACACGATGTCAATGCCATCGAGTTGGATGTCGAACTGTCGCAAGTTTTCAGCAACCGCGCCCACCGGCAACACTGCCGACAGCGAGGTCCGATGACGATGTCGGCCCGGCTGGTCGCCCCCACCACCGTCTACCTCGATCACCGTGACCAACTGGCCCTGATATTCACGCACTCCGACGGTGTCACGTCCGAAGCGGCGCTGGTGATCGATGGCCGGCGTACACCCCGCGCCCAGTGCCGTACCCGGATCGGCAGACCAATCCCACACCCAGGTGGCGATACCCGAGGTCACGGTGATCCCGTGATAGGTGACGATCGACAACATTGTTAGCACCACCGCAAGGCCCGCCCCGACCCACCATGCGACCCGGTACTGGCCCTGCCACGAGTCCGGGCAGTGGCTGGCGACCAAAAGAATGACCACGTCCGCCAAGAACACCGTCGTCAACCGCGGCCACGACAATGCCAACCCAAACCTATGCTGAGCCTTCATCGCTGCTTCCGTGATCGTCGCATCAATGTCGCCGTACCGAACACCGCACCGCCTATCAGTAGTGCCCCGGTCAATCCCCCGGCAGCCACCCAAACCGGGATCATATTGCGTTCGGTGGGTGGTTTCGGCAGCGCCAGTGGCGCTGACAGTTGCTTCGGCGGCTGGACCGGCCCTTCCGGCACATCCCAGGTCAGGGCTGCCACCGGGTCCACCACACCGTAGCCGACCTGGTTGTCCACGCCGCGAGCGGGCGGCCTGGCGGTGTGAATCAATCGGTTCTTGACCTGGTAGGCCGACAATTCGGGGTACTTCGCCCGGACCAGGGCCACTACCCCGGACACGATCGCGGCGGAGAAACTGGTGCCGGCCGGAACCAGCAACGTGTTGTCCGGGCCGTCAACCGCATTGATCAAGCCGTCGTCTCGAGGCGAAAGGCCGACGACGTCGGTCCCCGGTGCGGCAATCGACACCCATGGCCCGGCGATGCTCATTTGACTCATCGGCTGACCATTGGCGTCGACCGCGCCGACCGTCAGGACGTAGTCGCTGAACCACGACGGGGTCACCACCGTGGTGACTGCGTTCCAGTCACGGGGATCGTTGGGCTGCAACGGATCGAAAACCGGGTTCTGTTTGCAATCCTTCTTGCTGCTGTCGCCGGCCGCGGCCACGATGACGGCGTTCTTGTCGACCGCCGCGTAATGGACCGCCGCACCCAACACCCGTTGATCGATCACATTGCGGGCGCTCATGCATGTCACGTCGGAGATGTTGATCACCGAAGCACCCATATTGGCAGCATGCACGATCGCTCGCGCCATGGTCTCGACATTGTCGATCTTCTGCGCCGTCTGCGGATCTTCATCGCCGGTGTATGGGTCTTTGAGACCGAAGGCCTGACTCGACTGGCGAATGGAAATCAGTTCGACATCCGGGGCGATTCCACTGAACGCGTCGGGCGGCGGCGCTGGTGAGGGCGGCGGCTCGAGCGGACGCGGACCGCTCGTATTGTCGATGCCGATCACCCGCCGGCCACCGGAGTAGCTCGGTATCGTCATCGTTCCACCACCGTGGGTTCCGGCCGGAGCCTGACCTGGGGCCACCGGAGGCACTGGGCCCGGTGCCGGGGCGGCACCCGGGGCTCCCTCCTCAGACGGCGGAGCCGGAACCACGGTGATCGTCTGGGTCTGCGGCGGGACTGGTGACAGCGTCACGGTCTGCGGTGGTGGCGGCTTCTCCGTGGTGGGGATGGTGACCGGCCGGCGCGGAACCGCCGGAGGCGGCGCCGCCCCATTGGCCGCAGCCGCGCCGATCATCGACGCCACGATGGTCCCGTGAGCATCGCAGTCCGACAAGCCGTCACCGCCGGCCATCACGTAGTCGCCGCCGGGAATCAGGTGCGGAAACCTGGGGTGCGGCGTCACGCCGGTGTCGATGACGGCGACTTTCACGCCCTCGCCCCGGCCGAACTGCCATGCCTCGGTGAGGTTCAGCATCTCCATGTACCTGGGCGGCAATCGGAAGTCGGTGCCGGGCAACGTTCCGACTTCGGTGCAGTAGGAGTTCTGCTTCATCGGGGCGACGGGTCCGGGCGGACCATCAGGTGGCAACGCTGCCGGGTCGATCGTCGGGGGCGAAATCGCTTGTGCCGGCGGCAAACCGGCTAGCGCACCCGACGCGAGCAGAATCGCGGCGAGGGCCGCGGCTGGGCCACGACCACGCCGCAACCTGTCGTTACCGGTACCGAATCGCTGCATAGACATTCATCAACCACAATGCCAGCGGGAAGATCGGCATCAAGCAGAGGTATTCGATCCATTCCACGAACTTGCGGAACAGCGGGCTGTAGATGGTGTTGGGCACCACGGCAGCAGCTGTCAGACCCGCGGCCGGCAGCAGCACCAGGATCGCCGCGGCGATCGACACGGACAATGGCGAGGCCAACACCAGCGCGTACCGGATAACTACCGCGGCGACGATGATCACGCCGGTGGCGGCCAGGGTGGTCGCCTGCCAGCGGTCGACGTACGAGCGTCCGCGCAACAGCAGGAACCCGGCGGTAAATCCGGCAAGTAATAGCGGCAGCCAGCGTTGCCCGGTGTGCGGATTGCACAGCGCGGTCAGACATACCACCATCAGGACGCCGAGCCCCACCAGTAGGCCGCTCAGGAATGACCGGGCGCGTTCGGCTTGCAGCACCACATCGCGTACCGACGCCGGCCCTTCGAGGGTCGCCGGACCACCACCGGACCTCACCACCGTGGTGGGCAGGTCGGGACGGGCCTCGAAGACCCACCTGCTGGTGGCGGACGGGAACACCGGCAGCCGGATCCCGGCCAGCCGACGCGACAGCGCGGGGGCTGCGTGATAGAGCAGGACGCAGGCCAGCACCGTGCTACTGAACAACGTCACCGCACTGGCTGCGGCGACCATCCGGGCCAGACCCGCAAGCGTCGCCAGCACGCTGATGGTGACGATCGCGGTGTAGATCCCTAGCCGGCGACCCGTGAATCGCAGCGCCAACGCGGCGGCTACTGACAGCACCCCGAAACCCAGCACCGCTTGCGGCGACCCGACCGGACCTGGAGGCGCCGCCGCAGCGGCCACTGTCAGTGGAGCGAGACCGCTCATCAGCATGATGTCGGCAACGCGCCGATCTGGGTCGGTCTTGGCGCGCATCAACAGCAGCATCGACACCGCCAACACCAGTACGGTGACCACTGACGCGAAAATGGTGGTCAACCACGTGTTGTGGTGCCACCTCCACCAGCCGAGCACTCCTGATGCCAGGACGACGCCGATGGCCACCATCGACGCCCCGACCTGTACGGCGACAACCGGATCGATCGAGGCGAATCGCTTGCTGAGATTGGACGC
Organism: Mycobacterium innocens; assembly: GCF_900566055.1. Lineage (GTDB taxonomy): Bacteria > Actinomycetota > Actinomycetes > Mycobacteriales > Mycobacteriaceae > Mycobacterium > Mycobacterium innocens. Next base: position 28,696 of record NZ_UPHQ01000121.1, on the reverse strand, counting down.
AACCGCTGTGGAGATGTGCTCGATGACTTGCGACCGCTTCTCGGTGTCCGGGATGAATCGGATCCATAGCCGGTCGCCGTCATAGACCTCTTGTTCGGTCAACGACTGCGTGGCCCGCAACGGCGAGCCATCGACCAGACACAACGCCCACCTGCCGCGGTCGGTGGCCTCCAGGGGAGGCTCGCCGAGCTCTCGGAGCCTACTGTTCACCACTTTCAACAGTGGTTCGGTCATCACCGAAACCGGGGCGTTGGCATCCAGCAGCACGCCGATCTGGACGCCGACACCGGCCATGATGCCGACGACGACGGATCGGGGCGACGAGACGCCCTCGATTTCGGTCTGTGGCGCATCAGCTACTGCGGTCATCGTCCTGTACCCCCTGCCGTGGCGAACGTGGTAGCCCATGACTTCAGCCGCGCCCGGGGCACCGTCGGTGTGCTCACCGAGGCGTCGCCCCGGGTGAGTTGCGGATCGACCAACTCCGAATTCATTTGCCTCGCCTCGCGACTAAATGGATGTGGTTGACTTGCTTTTCAATTTTGCAGCCGCTACCAGAGCAGTATGCCCGGTCCGCATCTGGCTCGCATTCTATGTTTGAAAGCGTTGTAACACTTCGTTTTTCGTAACAGCGTTGTTAAACCCTGCTGTGTGTTTTCCACTCGCCGTACGGCAGCGTGTCCAACACGGTCTTCACCCCGACTTGCACCAATTGCGGGGTTGCCGGGCAGATAGCCAGCCACGCCTCCCCGGAGCCCGCGGTTCGCGCCTGCTGGTAGAGCGCGATGCGCCCACCCGATCCGTCCTTAAGGGACAGCACCGAGGCGCTCGGACCCTTGGCGTCGTCTCGGTACTGCCGCGCATAAACCGCGACCTCGGCCGCCGGATCTGACAACGCCTGGCCCAGCGCGGCCACCGTGGAGGCGCTGATACCCATTCGCCGCAGATCCCCGCCGGAAAAGACGTTGAAGCCGGATTCCTGCCATGACTTGGTGGCCTCCAGCATCTCCTCCAAAGGCACATTGACCGCATTGATCGCGGCAGGGTCGGCGTGGTGAATCGATTCCAGCCCGTCTATCACCAGCGCGGCGATCGATGCGCTCTCGGTTACTGAGACGTCGTCGACGGTGATGTCGTTGCCCACCCGCACCGCGGACACCCAGTGCTGGCCTCGGCGGGCCAGCACCACCCGGAACTCGTTGTCCGGAATGTCGCGCGACCCGGGCGGCTGGTTCTCGTCATCGACTACCCCGTACAGCAACTTGCCCCGGGAGAGCAGGGCTACGACCTCGAGGTCGGGCGCGGCGAGCACCCTCATTCGGGCGGCCACCTGTTCGTTGACCGTGTCTCCGACGACAATGCCCTGCTCGCGCATGACCGCCATTCCGGGATGCTCATTCAGCCAGTCATTGTTGTCGGTGGATACGTACGGCCGGCACCGCAGTTCGGGCGCAACGTGCCGGATATCCAGCAGCGCCTGGAGCATCCAGAAGCCGTCCACGTTGACGGTGATATCGGTGCGCGTGCTCTGTTGATCCATGCCTAACCTCAGAGGTTTTCAGTTGTTCGACTGCCGGTCAACTGCAGGACACGGCAGCACACCCGGTAGTTGGTGTGCTGCCGCGCCTGAAGTTCGGTTTTAGGCCCAGCTGGAGCCGACGGCGCTGTCGGTCTGCGCCATGTTGCTGCCGGCGGCCTGGACCTTCTGACCGTGGGCGTTGGCCTGCTCGTAGATCACCTGGAAGTTGCGACCCAACTGGGTGATGAACTCCTGGCAGGCCACCGAACCGGCGCCGCCCCAGAAGTCGCCGGCAGCCAGCACATCGCGAACGATGGCCTGGTGCTCGGCCTCGAGCGACGCCGCCTGGGCACGAATCGTGGCGCCGTGGGCGTCGACATCGCCGAACTGGTAATTGATGGTCATAGTGGTGTTCTCCTAACCAGTGAAAGCGTACGCAGCTGTGGCTTTGGGCGCTAGCTGCTGAGGATCTGCTGGGAGGCCTGCTCTTGCTGCTCGTAGTTGTTGGCGTCGCGGATCAGCCCGTCACGCACTCCGTGCAGCATGTTCACAATGTTGCGGAAGGCCTGGTTCATCTGGCCCATGGTGTCCAGCGAGGTGGCCTCGGCCAGACCGCTCCAGCCCGCGCCGGAGATGTTTTGCGAGGACGCCCACATCCGGCGGGCCTCGTCCTCAACCGTCTGAGCGTGCACCTCGAAGCGGCCCGCCATCGCCCGCATCTCGTGCGGGTCGGTCATAAAGCGTGAAGTCACCTGAATTCTCCTTATTGCCTAGATCTTGCCTAGATCATTTGTCGATCATTTGTCGTCTGTTGTTCGTCGGGTGCGATGACCGGCCGGCTACGTGTTCACGCAACCGCCGACCGGAGAACTATGGATGACCCCCTTTCCAGCCGACGGCAACCGGGCGTCGCGGCACAGCGCACGGACACCGGGCCCCGACCGCAACATCAGGATCGATGAATGCGGCACCTCGGAGCACAGAATCGGCCGCCTGGCGCGCTCGCGCAATGACCCACCGGCGAGAGATCACCGTAGAACTCACGTCCGTAGCCGCATCCGTCCCCCGGGTCTATGACTGCCAGCGTGGTCAGCCGGCAGCGGCAGCGTTGGCGGCCTCGGTAGCCGCATACGAACCGGAACTGGTCGCCAAGGTGTTAACGAACATCTCGTGAATCGCGGCGGCCTGGGCGCTGACCGCTTGGTACATCTGCGCGTGTGCGGCGAATTGAGCCGCAGTCAACGCCGATACCTCGTCGGCGGCCGCAGGCACCACCCCCGTCGTAGGGGCCGCAGCCGCGGCGTTCTGGGCGCTCATTGTGGTGCCAATACCCTGTAGGCTTGACGCCGCAGCGGCCAGAGCTTCCGGCTGTGTTTTAACAAATGGCATGCTGTTTTCCTCCCTCGATTGTCCCCGGCACCGCTCTACCGCAAGAGAGTAGATGACCGCGCGGCGCCAGTTTGCTTTCAACGCCACCATTAAGCAAGTGTTCACGTGTTGGCACGGCAAATTCACCTGTGGTAACGACACAGTAACAGCGGGAAGGGCTGTTTGTCGTCCGCTCAGCAAACTCCCGCCCGAACCCTTGGAAAATTAAGGGTCGACACCCGTCAAGATCTGCTGACCCGGACATGCTTACCCGTTCCGGGTAGGTGATGCAGCGTCGGCGAGACACGGCACAGCTTGGTCGTCAGCCGGCGAAAGGTGGGCGGGCCATGACGGTGGGCCGGAAGCCATAGCGGGGCCCGGCGCCCGCCGCAGCGCCGGCGCCGGCGCCGGCGAGTGGCAGACCGCCCAGCAGATTTCCGGCCGCCGTGTCCGGTGCCGCGCTGACAGTGCTGACCGGCAACGGAGCCGCATGCCCAACCGTCGGGCCTATCCCCGAGATCGCGGCCGGCACCGACAGCTTCCCGACAGACGCCGCCTGGCCCATGCTCGCCGCCACCCCACCACCGCCGCCGCCCAGCAGTCCGCCCAAGCCCGCCAAACCGTTCGCGGCGGCGCTGCCGGCGGCCGACGAGGCAGCCGGCGCGAGTCCCTTGCTCAGGGACAACAACGTATTCGCCATGCCGGTCGAGAAGTATGGCAGGCCCTCGATGTTGTAGGCGGGACCGGCGAAGTTTCTGAACGCGGTGATGAACCACTGCGGGTTCAACGTGCTGTTTCCACCTATCCCGGCCAGGATCGAGCCGACGATCGAGTTCGGGTTGAAAGTTACCGCACCCATCGTTTCGCTCGTCGGAGTCAGCCCGACAAGAGCCATGTTCGAGGGCGACGCGAGGCTTGCCAGCTGGGTCTGCAGGCTGTTAAGCAGGTCCGACATCGTTTGTTGCGCCGAGCCGGCCGCAGTGCCAGCCGCTTGAGTGACCGCGCCTGCCTGTACGGCCCCGGCAGTCGGGCTTGTCGTCTGCGGAGGCGACGCGAACGGGGTGATCTTCGTAGCGGTAGCTGACGAGCCCGCATACTGGTACATGGTCGCGGCGTCTTGAGCCCACATTTCACCATATTGGGCCTCCAGCGCCGCTATAGCGTTGGTGTTCTGACCGAACACGTTGGAACCCAGCAGCTGCGCGAGCTCAGCACGATTGAGTGCGACCAGCTGCGGGGGCACCGTCGCAGCATGCGCGGCCTCATATGCCGCTGCCGCGGCCGTGGCCTTACTTGCTGCTAGTTCGGCCTGCGTGGCGGCGTTGCTCATCCAGGCCACGTAGGGCGCGACCGCCTCGGCCATTGATGCCGACGCCGGACCGAGCCACTCTTCACTGGCCAGGCTGGTGATCACGGCTTCGTAGGCCGTGGCGGCTGCATTCAGCTCGGCTGCCAACCCGTTCCACGCCGAAGCAGCGGCCGTCATCGGCCCCGACCCCGGACCGATGTACATCAGCACGGAGTTGATCTCCGGCGGTAGCGCCCCAAAATCCATTGCTTGACCCTTATCTGCTCGCGACTGCGTTCGCCGCCTCGGTGGCCGCATACGAGACGGCACTGGCGCCCAAGGTCTTGACGAACATCTCGTGGATGGCCGCCGCCTGCGCGGATGCGACCTGGTAGATCTCGGCATGTGCGGCGAACTGCGCCGCGGTCAGCGCTGACACCTCGTCAACGGCCGCTGGAACCACCGAGGTCGTGGGTGCTGCAGTGGCGGCGTTCTGGGCGTTCAGTGCCGCGTCGACGCCTTGCAAGGCAGCGGCAGCAGCCAACAATGCTTCTGGCTGTGTCATCACAAACGACATCAGTTTCCTCCCTTCGAATAACCCTGTGCCTAACCGACTTCAGGGCTTTCGCGTCCCGTGATCACGTTACTTGCCTGCTATGGCTCGGCCTGGTTCCGATGCCAACTATTCATTCCTGGACCGCTAGCTAGTATTCATTTATTGCTTTCGAGCATTAATCTGCAGTTGGGTTTTAGATCGGCTGCCATGCCGTTTGTCACCTCCAATTGGTTGAACGAACTGGCTGAATCGCTGAAACCTCAATCGCATCGTGAGCGAGCCTCCGTCCTTAGTCACCCGGCGGACAGCGGGCGGGTGAGTACGTTGTGGCGGAATCCGTATTTGTTGACGTAGCCGGCGGCGCGCCGGCCGGCACCGGTCAGCGGTATTCCGCGCAGTAGTCCCGATGTTCCGGCGTTGGTCGCGGTGGCGTTGAGGGCGCTGCCGGTTCCAGGCTCGCCCGACAATGGGCTTACTTCTGAGGCCGTGATGGCCGCCCAAGTCGGTGGCACCGACAGCCGGCCGATGCTCGCAGCCTTGCCCACACCGGCCGCCGGGGCACCCCAGGAACCACCCAGGGCCCCCGGCGGCGCCAGCGCCCCACCGAGCGCGGGATTGGGCGCAGGAGCACCCGGTAGCAGACCGCCGCCCCACGCGATAAGCGAATTGACCGAACCCAGCGCGAAATACGGGTAATTGGTGACCGAATTCCAAATATTTGTCGAATTCCCGAATATTGTGGCCAGTAATCCGGTGGGCCCGACGACCCACGGCGGAACCGACAATGACGAAGGGGTCAACGAGAACCCCAGTTGCGTCAGAATCGAGTCGACACCCGCTATCGGTGTGGTGGTCGATATCGGCGACGTCAGACTGCCCAGTAACGCAGTCATCGACATGGTCGGCACAACGGTCGGCGCCGAGTTGGCTGCCGATGCGGCGACGGCCTGACCCACCGCGGCGGCCTGCCCGGCCCCTGCATCGGGTTGGGTGGTGGCAGGCGGCGGCTGGAACGGCGTCAACAGTGAAGCGGTCGCCGAGGAGGCGGCATAGCCATACATCGCGGCGGCATCTTGGGCCCACATCTCGGCGTACTGGGCCTCGGTGGCCGCGATCGCCGGCGTGTTCTGCCCGAAAAAGTTGGTCGCGATCAAGGTGAGCAACAACGCCCGGTTAGCCGCGACCACCGCAGGCGGCACCGTCATCGTGAAGGCGGTCTCAAAAGCTGTGGCGGCCGCGCGCGCCTGCATGCCCGATTGCTCGGCCTGCTCGGCGGTGGCGTGCAACCAGGCCACATACGGTGCGGCCGCGGCCAGCATCGACGCCGACGCCGGCCCTACCCACGGTGAGCTGGTCAGTTCGGTGATCACCGAGCCGTAGCCGGCCGCCGCCGTGCTCAATTCCGCGGCCAGCCCGTCCCAGCCCGCGGCAGCAGCCATCATCGGGCCCGAACCCGGACCGGCATACATTCGTCCCGAGTTGACCTCCGGCGGTAACGCCCCGAAGTCCAACACCACCCCTCCTCAGCCTCTCCCTTGCCGCTCCCCGGCCGACCGCGATCGATGACAGCCCCGCCGGGTGGCGGCTACGTCATCACCCTGGTCGCGAACCCGTCGCGGGCCAGCAGTGCTGATACCACCCCGGCTCATACCGCGAGCTGTATTGGCTGTCGATGCTCATCAGTGGCTCGCCCTTGCCGTCCTGTGAGTCAACGCATCACCGGCAGTCATCGCTCAGCCGACACCGGATCCATCCGCGGCCGTTACGGCCAGCACTTCCGCGTGCGCGGACAACAACGGAATGCTGCCCGCGTTTCCCCAAAAGCCTGGCATTATACCATCACCTATCAGCAATTTGTTCGTTGTGAACCCGTTGCACATCAAACACTTTAGGTTGCCGAACGGGGTCCATCGGGCGCGTACGCCAACAATTCATTCCCCGCAAACGATTGTTAAGCTGCCGTTAAACCGCGAATCCAGCTACGTCCACGCGACCTGCGCAAAGAGCCGCCACGGGCGTAGGGAAACCAAGAATTATCCGGTCTTGTCACCGTAGGTTGCGCGGCGCCAGGTATGAGTTTCCTATGTGCACCGCCGTCGCGAGCGGCTGCGGATCTATGAATCTATGAACTTTCCAGGGTGTCGCGCAGTGCGATCAGTCCTCGTCGAGGACAAGCGCCATCTCGGGACACGAGGCCACGCCGTCGCGGGTCAACTGCTCGTCTTCGGGCCGGACGACGCGCTCTTCGAGAACCGAATAGCCCGAATCGTCAATCGGAAACAGGTCCGGAGCCACCGCGTAACACTGGGCGTGCCCCACACACCTCGACTGCTCCAGACGAACCTTCACCTCGTTTACCTCCTGGATCCCTGCCAGTCATGTGCATGCATGTCCACCGAACAAAACTTCCAAGAGGCTAGCCGAGCGTGCTGCCGATCGGCCACGGCCGGGGCTCACATCGTCGGATTGGTGCGCGTTTGTCGCGCGTGCGATATTGGGCTGTGTTACCAAGGCCCGGCTGCCTCGAAGGCCGTGAAGCGGGAAACGGACAGCAGAAGAGTCGAATGCATGAGTATTACCGAGGGCGGCAAGGCCGGCGCATTTTACCTACCGCGGCTTGAGTATTCGACGTTGCCGATGGCCAGCGACCGGGGCCTCGGGTGGAAGACCTTGCGCGACGCGGGGCCAGTGGTGTTCATGAACGGCTGGTATTACCTGACGCGCCGCGAAGACGTGCTCGCCGCGCTACGCAATACTAAGGCGTTCTCGTCGCGGGAGGCGTTTCAGTCTCCGGGCAGCCCGCTGCCGCTGGTACCGCTCGGGTTCGATCCGCCGGAGCACACCCGATACCGCAGGATCCTGCAACCGTATTTCAGCCCGGCCGCCTTGGCCAAGGTGCGACCGGCGCTGCAGACCCACACCAACGCCATGATCGATGCCCTCATCCCCTGGGGTGAGTGTGAGGCGATGGCCGACTTCGCGAATCTGTTTCCGTTTCAGCTGTTTTTGGTGCTCTACGGTCTGCCGGTGGCCGACCGTGACCGCCTGATTGCCTGGAAGGACGCCGTCATTGCCGTGTCGGACCGGCCTTACCCGACCGAGGCCGATGCCGCCGCAACGCGTGAGCTGTTTGAATATCTCGCACAAGCGATCACCGAACGCAAACAGAACCCAGGCCCGGACGTCTTGTCACAGGTGCTCATCGGCGATGACCCACTGAGCGAGATCGAGGTGCTGGGGCTGAGTCACCTGTTGATCCTCGCTGGGTTGGACACCGTGACCGCGGCGGTGGGTTTTTGTCTGCTGGAACTCGCGCGCCGGCCGGAGCTGCGCGCTTTGCTCCGCGACAATCCCAAGCAGATCCGGGTTTTCATCGAGGAGATCGTCCGGCTCGAGCCATCGGCCCCGGTGGCGCCGCGAATCACCACCCGGGTCGTCGAGGTCGGGGGTATGACACTACCCGCCGGTTCCCCGGTGCGACTGTGCATGGCCGCGGTAAATCGCGACGGCACCGACGCGATGTCCACCGACGAGTTGGTCATGGACGGAAAAGTGCACCGCCACTGGGGATTTGGTGGCGGGCCGCACCGCTGTCTGGGTTCTCATCTGGCGCGTTTAGAGCTGACCCTGGTGGTCGGCGAGTGGCTGAAGAGGATTCCCGACTTCGGCCTGGCTCCCGGATACATGCCCGAGATCCGGTTTCCGTCAAAATCCTTCGCGCTCAAGACGTTACCGCTGCGTTGGGGCTGACCTCAGCCAACGTCAGCCCATCCCAACGCGGCGCTGAACGGTCTTACCTTCGCCACTCGGTGGCGGCGACCTGAACGAACACCCCGGTGTCCTCGGCCATCAGCAGGCCTCGGCCACGTGGCAGCGGACCGCCCTTCATCTTGCCGCGGATGAAGCCCTCGTCCGGATCGGCGTCCATCACCAGCAGTGGTGCGTTGGCCTGATGCAGCGCGCGCAGCATCGGGTCGCTGCCTGCCGAAGACCAGCCGCCGAAGGTACGGGTGACGATCACGTGCAAGCCGACGTCGGCAGCCCGGTTGACGAATGGAACAACCTTGTGCAACGGCGAATCGAAGCCTGGCGGCAGCTGCTGGATGTCGTCGACGATGAGGAAGATGTCCGGCCCGCTCCACCACGACCGCGACAACAGCTCCTCGGCGGACAAACCGGGCGGCGGCTCACGGCCCGCCAGGCTCGCCGACAGCTCACCCATCATCGCGACAACGCCGTCGAGGTTGTAGGCGAACTTCTCCACATAGTCCGAACCCAGCGCGGTCAGCAGCTGACGGCGCGGGTCGACCAGCCAAACCTGCGCGGAGGGGCGTCCGGGCGGCGGCGGCGGCGCGCTGCTGGCGCCCGGCGCGTAAAGCCGCCCGATTTCGGACATGATCGTCGCCAGCGTCGTCGTGCGCCCGCATTCGCGTCGACCGGTCACCATCAGGTGCGAGTTGTCGGCGAAGTTGAGGTAGACCGGCTGCAGATCCAATTCCGATATCGCCCAGGCGATTCCGCCGGCACCCACGCCTTGACGGTTGTCGCGGGCGGCCAGCTCGCGCACCTGTTCCACGCCGAAGCGTGCCGGCAGGCGGCGCACTGGCGGGGCTTGGGCGGCGGTCAACCGGCTCACCGCCGCGACCACACTGTCGGACTCGAAGACGTTGTCGGGCGTGCCGCCCAGCGCGGGCCGAGCCACCAGGGTGTGCAGACCCGCCTGCGGGTCGCTGTCCAATCGGACGTAGTTGACCGCAACCATGCCGCGGCCGGGCTTGACGGGAACGTCCTTGGCGAAGCGGGAACGCACCAGCTTGGCGTCCTCCACCGCAGCCAATCGCAGTTCGACCCGGGAACCGAAACCGCTGCGCACCGGCGGCCGCAGCTCCGATTCGCGATCCGCGGTGACCACCACGTGCACCCCGAACGAGGGGCCCTGATTGATGATCAGGTTGACCTGCTCGATCAGTACTTCGTTTTCTTCGGCCAGTGCCCGGTAGTTGTCGATCACCAGGTACACATCGCCGAACCCGTCGTTGGGTACCGGCCCGGCTTCTCCGCCGAACTTGCGCCGGCGGAACATCTCCATCGACGCGATGCCGTGTTCGAGGAAGCTCCGTTTGCGCTCGCGCACCAACGCCAGCAATTCGGCCACGGTCCGGCGTACGCCATAGGGGTCGGTCGGACCGGCGACCTCGCCCACATGAGGGAAGCGCGCCACCGTTGTCAGCGCGGTGCTGCTGTACGCCAAGCAGTAGAACTGAACTTGTTCGGGAGTATGGGTCAGCGCCGCCGAGCAGATCAGCGTCTGCAAGGCGGTGGTCTTGCCCGAACCGCCCGCGCCCAGGATCAAGACATTGGCACCAGGGCCTGAGGTGTCGACGGTCCACGGTGGCTGGTCGTGCTTGAAGGGGCGGTCGATGATCCCGATCGGGAACACCAGATTCCGCGCCGAGCCGTAGTCCTTCTGCCACGGGTGGCCGAGGAATCGGTTGACCAGCTCATCGATGGCTACCGGAACGGTCAGCGGCGGCTGCCACAACCGGTAGGGCTCGAACTTGATCTTGCGCAGCTGATCGATGATAACCGTGCCGACCTTGGGGGTCCGCACGCCTTCTTCCTCCTCCTCGGCGGCGGCGCCCTCTCCGTCGATCACCTCGCCGTTGGCGTGCGCGACGACCGCCTCGATTTGCGGCCCGCCCACGCTCACCTCCAGCGGCGTGAACGAGTTGGTGAATAGCTGCGGCCGGATGTAGTCGATGTTGTGCACCAGGACCGGCGCTTCGTCGCCGTCGATGGTGCCGCCGGGGGCGTAGTAGTCGCGCCACAGGAACTCGGCCTGGAAGCGGGTGACGTCCTCGAGGCTCCGGCGGAAATAACCCAGACCGGCCTGTGCCGGCAGGTTTACCGCATTCGGCACGCCGGCGGCCTGGGCCGCGCCGGCGGTACGCGCCTTCAACACCAGGCGATAACCCATGTTCTCCATGAGCTTTTCGGCCCGGCTCTCGATGGTCTGCGACGCCATCATCAAATGGATCCAATACGCACGACCCTGCCGGCCGATCGAGTCGAGCACGTCGACCGCGGTCGGCATGATCCGGAACCATTCGTAGAACTCGTCGATGACCACGACGAGCATCGGCAACGGCGGCATGTCCTGGCCACGGGCCCGCATCCGGAGGCGCACCGAGTTGTATTCCTTGGCGTCGTCGACACCGGCGCTGTCGCATACCGCCTTACGGCGGGCGATCTCGCCCCACAACGCATCCAGGAAGCGTTCCATCAACGCCTGGTCTTCTTCGAGGTCGGTGATGATGCGCGACACGTGCGGCACCCCGGCGAACGGCTTGACCGCCGAACCACCCTTGAGGTCGGCCAACACGAACTGCAGTTCCTCGGGCGGATGGCTCAGCATCAGCGACTCGATCACCGTTCGCACTAGCGTCGACTTACCGGAACCCGTCGTTCCGGACATGACGCCGTGCGGGCCGTCACCACCTTCGTCCAGCGACTTCATGTCCAAGAACAGCAGTTCGCCGTTGTCGGAGCGGTTACCGAACGGCGCCCGCAATCGCGACCGGCCCATCGTGTCGGTGCGGTTGCCCCACAGCGAGTCGAAGTCGATGCTGCCCGGATCGTCAATTCCGTAGTAAGACAAGATGTCTCGGGCACCGATGTGGGCGACCCGCTGACCGATCTCTTCGTAGGCCTCGGCGAGCCGCCACTGCGCCAACTTCTGGGAGAACTCTTCGGCCTCCGCGATGCTCATCTGGTCGCTCAGCGCGAAGAACCAGGCCTTGTCGTCGATCACCATCCAGGTGTCGCGGTCGCGCGGCAGCGCCTCGATCACACCCTTCTCGTCGAATTCCAGCTTGCGCTCCGGGACATCGGTCCACATCGAAGAGCCGGTCAGATCGAAGAACGTCACCCCGTCCACGCCTTCGGCGCTGATCACGTACTCCCACTGCGGGTCGTCGACATCGGCGATGATCACGGTGTGCGGTGTCGGCGTCTGCGCCGACGAGCTGGCGTGCCGGGGCGTGAACGACCCACGTCCGGCGAACAATTCGGCTTGCTCGGCGGCGAACTCGCGGACCGAGCTGTAGACCATCCGTGCATTACCGGCCGCGTCATGACGCCGTGAGTCACCGAAGTGCGGAAGCCACTTCACCCAGTCCCACTCGTCCAGATCGGAACTGACCACGATCAACTGCACATGGTCGGGTCCGTGGGAAAACGTCAGCTGGCAGATGATCGCCCGCATCAAACCCAGCACCTGCTCGCGGGTCCCGACGAGCGCATACCAGGGCTCGACCAGCAGCGAAACCATCTTCGGCAGGTTGTAGACAACGCTTTGATACCGGCCGAACTCCTGAAGCGCCTTACCTGTGACCGGCTCGAGCTCGATGTCGGTCGGCATGTTCTGCGGCTCGCCCCAGGTCACCTCCGGCCGCGTCATTCCCACGCCGACGCGCACGACGCCGAAGTTGAGGTCCTTACCGTCGGGCTTGCGCTCCCACATCCGGGGTGATCCCACCGCTGCCGCCAGCGTGGTGGGCGCCGGGTGGAACCACCGGTAGTTGGAGTCCATGCTGTCGGCCGACTCCTGGGCCGTCTCGCGCAGCATGTCCAGCATCAACATGAACTGAGCGCGCATCGCGTCCAGCTTCGGACGGCTCATCTGCTGCTGGCCGCCGAACCGGCCGCCGAACATCATCATCATCATCCCGCCGACCATGAAGATCGGGAAGATCGAGCCGACGCCGCCGAACACGCGTGACCCGCTGGCGAAAGTCATCGCGACCATGCCGCCCAGCAGGCCGATCACTACGACGCCCACCACGATCAGCCACCAGGGCTTGCCCTCCGGGGGCGGAATGCTCAGCGGTGTCGGCAGGACGATGTTCTCCGGCTTGATCACCGGCGGCTTTTCCGCCGTTGGCCGGGCAAAACCACGTTTCACTTGGGTACCACCAATTCTGCGGGGGTCATATCCATGGGTAGGGTGTCGTGTTCGACCAGCGCATCGGCTCTGGAGAGCGTGGGACCCTGCGGCAGCAGCCGCAGCGCCACCCACGGGGCCATGCTCGGGGCCAGGCTCAGACCCAACGCCTCGCGGGCTTCCTTGGTGTCCTCCACCCCGAACCGCGCGCCCGCGTCGGTGAGCCACCACAGCGATTCGGTGGTCTGAGCGGCGGGGTTGTTGCCGGTGACAGCGACGAAGTTGCCGTAGTCGGGTCCGAAATAGACGTGGTCGGCTTCACGGCCGCTCATGTCGGCCTTCACTAGGTCAACCACCTTGTGCATTTCGTGGGTCGCGACCGGGATGGTAGGCCCGGAGATCACCTTGACGCGGGCCCGGTTCTCACCCCGGGTCCGTTCCCACCACCAGCACGTCGACGGATTTTCCCGGATGTCCAGCACATTGAGCGGTTCATCCGGGTAGGCCGACAGATCGATCCTGTTGACGACGGGCATCTTGGCCAACGCCGAGGGTTCCACCGTCACCGGCTTGGTGTTCCCCGGCCGCCCGGCGTTCTGCATGATCTGGGCCACCAAGGGCGGCAGGGTCTGCACCCCGTCGGCCAAGACCAGCGAATACTGTTGCGGCCCACTGATTTGCGGCGTGACGAGCACCGTGCCCACCGGACCGGGAGCACCGGGGAAAGTCGCCGGAGCACCCGCGTTGGGCACTTCGGGCACCAGCAGCTCGGGCCCCACCGGCAGGGCGTCGTAGAGCGCACGACTCATCGGTCGGGCCTGACTGACCTGTTCCGGCGTCAACCCCAGCGGCAGCAGCACCGACCGGTTCGTGGCGTCGATGCGGGACCGGCGCCCCTCGCGGATCACCCACGCGTCTCCGCCATAGCTGAGCACCACGGCGTCCGAACCCTTCAATACCCGCCGGTGGCCGCTGAGATCGGGAGTGCCGTCAATGACGGTGACGGAGACCCCTTGCGACGACCCGAGGCTCGACGAGGTGGACACGGTGTCACACACCAGCCACGACGACGCCGGCGGACTCTTCGGGTAGAACTGGTTCGGCGCGCCCGGGATGCCCACCAGCGGGCCGTGCGGTTGGTTGGCAATCTGGCTTCCCTTAACCAGATGCGGGTTGTCCGGCCGCCCGGTGATCAGCCGTGCCGATGCCAAGTTCAGCGCGGGATACAACCGGTCCCCTACCCGGACGAAGAGCGCACCGGAATCCCGGTCGGCGATGATCGGCGACTCGTTCAACTGGCCCGACGGGCTGATGAACGACCACAGCAACGCGCCCAGGCAGATCACCAGGGCCGCAGACACCGATGCCACCACCGCCAGCGTCTGCCGCCGGCCGGGTTCGATCTCCATGCGCACCCGCCAGCGGGTCAATGCCATCGCGGTTCGGCGCGCCAGGAACTGATAACCCGTTACCTGGGTCCGCGTGGACAATCCGAGGCCGTACCCCGACCCCCGCTGCCCGCGGCTCTCTTCAGCCACGCTAGATCACCTTCCGGTCTGTTCAGAACGCCTGGATATTGGCCCAAATATGTGGAGAAATGCTGACGACATCGATAACCGTAGGGCAACCGAAAGGCCGGCGCCATACGGCCCTTACCGCACTAGATCCCCCAAGGATTCGTCGTGTCTTCATTGCATCGTAGCGACCAATCGCCGTCTCGGCGCGCGGAAATGTTGCGGCCGGTTTAACGTCTCTGAGCTGGGAAGTAAACGCGCGGTGCGGTGAGCCCGCGGCGGAGCGGACAAGCCAGACCGCCCCGCCGTCCGCGGGCAGCGGTGTTGGACGCAAGATGGGCGCCATGACTGAGCTCGCGCCGTCGCTGGTCGAACTTGCCCGTCGACTCGGCATCGCCACCGAATACCAGGACTGGACCGGCCACGACGTGCGCGTCTCCGCGGAAACGCTGGTGGCCGTGCTGGCTGCGTTCGGCGTTGCCGCACGCACCGAGGAAGAGCGCAACACCGCACTGGCCGAGCAACTCCGGTCGTACTGGGCCCGTCCGCTGCCGGCCACCATCGTCGCTCGCGCCGGCGCACCGGCGCGGTTCTGGGTGCACGTGACTCACGGCGCGCCCGCCGACGTGTGGTTGCGCCTCGAGGACGGCACGGTACGCGGCGGGATGCAGCAGATCGACAACTTCACCCCGCCATTCGAGCTGGACGGACGCTGGATCGGCGAAGCGAGCTTCGTGCTGCCCTCCGACCTACCGCTCGGGTATCACCGCGTGCAGCTGCGCTCCGGCGACGACGAGAACAGCACCGCGCTTATCGTCACGCCGGACTGGGTCGGACTGCCGGAAAAGCTCGGCAACCGCCGAGCCTGGGGCCTGGCCACCCAGCTCTACAGCGTGCGGTCCCGACGGTCGTGGGGTATCGGCGATCTCACCGACCTGGCTGACCTGGCGCTGTGGTCGGCCTACCGGCACGGCGCCGACTATGTCCTGGTCAACCCGCTGCACGCGGCGGCACCGACAACACCCATGGAGCCGTCGCCGTACCTGCCGACCTCGCGGCGCTACTTCAACCCTCTCTACCTGCGTGTGGAGGCTATTCCGGAGTTCGGCGAGCTGGCCAAGCGCAGCCGAGTCCGGCAACTGCGCACCGACGTGCAGCAGCGGGCGGACCGGCGCGACACCATCGACCGGGACAGCGCGTGGCGGGCCAAGCGCAAGGCTCTCGAGCTGATCCACCGAGTGCCGCGATCGGCAGGTCGTGAGCTGGCCTACGCCGCGTTCCGGTCCCGGGAGGGCCGCGCCCTGGACGACTTCGCCACCTGGTGCGCACTTGCCGAAAAGTACGGCGGTGACTGGCATCGATGGCCGAAGTCATTGCGGCATCCCGATGCCGCCGGCGTTGCCGGTTTCGTGGACAAACACGCCGACGCGATCGATTTCCACCGGTGGCTGCAGTGGCAGCTCGACGAACAGCTCGCCGCGGCGCAGTCCGGGGCCACCCGGGCCGGAATGTCGTTGGGCATCATGCATGACCTCGCAGTGGGCGTCCACCCCGACGGGGCCGACGCATGGGCCTTGCAGGACGTGCTGGCGTTGGGCGTGACCGCCGGCGCGCCACCGGATGAGTTCAATCAGCTCGGCCAGGACTGGTCTCAGCCGCCGTGGCGACCCGACCGGCTCGATGAGCAGGAGTATCGACCGTTTCGCGCTCTCATCCGGGCTGTGCTGCGGCACGCGGGCGGAGTCCGGATCGACCACATCATCGGGCTGTTCCGGCTGTGGTGGATCCCAGCGGGAGCGGCGCCGACTCATGGCACGTATGTGCGATACGACCATGAGGCGATGATCGGCATCGTGGCGCTGGAAGCGCATCGGGCCGAAGCGGTCGTCGTCGGGGAGGATCTCGGCACCGTCGAACCGTGGGTGCGTGACTATCTATTCTTGCGCGGCCTGCTGGGGACCTCGATTCTCTGGTTCGAGCTGGATCGGGACGGAAATGGCGGTCCGCTGCCGGCCGAGCGCTGGCGCGAGTACTGCTTGTCGTCGGTCACCACTCACGACCTGCCGCCGACGGCCGGGTATCTGGCCGGCGACCACGTGCGGCTGCGCGAGTCTCTCGGTTTGTTGACCCGGCCGGCGGAAGCCGAACTCGAGGCGCATCGGGCCGATCAGGAGGCCTGGATAGCGGAATTGCGACGGGTCGGCCTGTTGGCGGACGGGGCCGAAGCCGACCCGGAGCAGACCCTGTTGGCCCTCCATCGATACCTGGGCCGAACGCCGTCGCGCCTGTTGGGAGTGGCATTGACCGACGCGGTCGGCGATCGGCGGACGCAGAATCAGCCAGGCACTACCGACGAGTACCCCAACTGGCGGGTTCCACTGACCGGTCCCGACGGCAAGCAGGTGCTGCTCGAGGACATCTTCACGGACAAGAGGGCAGCAACCTTGGCCGACGTGATGCGAGCCGTGACGGCTCCCGCGGTCACCTGAGAATCGTCCTGTTAGCGTCGGATGTCGTGACATCCCTGCGGTGCGTCTCCCGCCGTCGCACAGCGAAAGCCCCGGTGCTCCCTTCGGCTGATGCCACCGATTCCCGCGGGGCGCACCGATGACGGCCACGCCCTCGGTGGCGGTGGTCGCCCCGGTTGCCGACGGCGTCACCGCGGACCCGGACTGGATGACCGCCTTCGCGCTGCACCTCGAGGCTTGCAACTTCGAATCGATCATCGTCGCCGAGCACACCGTGCTGGTCACCAGGTACGACAGCGTGTATCCGTACGACCGTTCCGGGCGGGTCGGGCTGGCCGCGGACTGCCCGATTCCCGACCCGCTCGATCTGCTCGGGTTTCTGGCCGGCCGGACGACGCGGCTCGGTTTGGCCACCGGAGTCTTGGTGCTGCCCAACCATCACCCCGTGGTGCTGGCCAAACGCGCTGCGACGATCGATGCCCTCTCCGGCGGCAGGCTGCGGCTGTGTGCGGGTGTGGGATGGCTCAAAGAAGAGCTCGAGGCCTGCGGGGCGGAGTTCGACAGCCGCGGCCGCAGGGCCGACGAACAGTTGGCGGTGCTGCGGACACTGTGGGCCGACGAACCGCACGGCGCTTCTCACCACGGCGAGTTCTTCAAATTCGACAACGCCATGTGCTACCCCAAACCGGTTGGGCGGCTTCCGATTCACATCGGCGGCCACAGCCGGGCGGCCGCACGCAGGGCCGGGCGCTTCGGCGATGGCTTCCAGCCACTCGGCGTGGCCGGGCCGCAGCTCGCTGCGCTGATCGCGCTGATGCGTGAGGAGGCGTCCTTCGCCGGCCGCGATCCGGCGTCCCTGGAGGTCTCCTTGGGCCACCTGGTGACCAAGATCGACAGCGAACGCGCGGCCCGCCTGGTCGATGAGGGCGCCGACCGGATCGTGCTGGGCATGCCGTCGACCACCGATATCGAGCAGGCCAAAGACATCGTGTCGGCGTGCGCTCAGCGTCTGGGATTGGCCTCTTGAGGTCTCACGAGGATCTGATGCCCCCTCCTGAGTCTCTTCGGCTGGCGCTCAGCGATCTGGTGCACCGGTATGCGGCCCGCGTCGATGACCGCGAATTCGACGCTGCGGCCACCCTTTTCACTGCGGCCGCCGAGCTGACGACACCCGACCCGCCCGCCACACTGACACCTGTCCATTCGCACCGGGGCCAAAAAGCCATCGCCACCGCCATAGCGGCCGTCGCCCAAACCATGCGTACCGAACACGCGATCGTCGGGGAGGTCTATGACCAGGCCCCTCGCCCGGGTGTCGCGCGAGGACGCATCACCTGCATCGCGCACCATTGGAGCCGGCGCGGCGATGACCTGGTCGACGTGGTCTGGCATCTGCGGTACGACGACGAGTACCAGCTGACCGAATCGGGCTGGCGAATCAGCAACCGCGCCTTGACGATCAACGCCATTGAAATCCGGCCGGTACGCCGATTGCTGCCACGCGACCAACCGCCGCCGGCGTGAGCGGCTGCTGACTCTGCTTTTATGCGCTTCCATGCCACGGCAAGCGAAGTCGTTTGGCTATGCGGCATTTCGGGTAATTCCGAAGGTGCTGACCGACCCCGTCGGTTTGCCGGCCCGGAGACCTCACAGTGGAGGAGGCGTTCATGGGGGGCATCTCGCGCCATGCCATCCACCGACGTCCGTACGCCCAGGACGCGGCGGAACGCGCCAACGACGCCCAGCACGCGCCCGGCCTGGTTGTCGTCGCTGGTGTCGTGCTGGCTTTCGTGGTGTCCCTCGCCAATTTCGCACTCGGACAGGTAGGACTTGGCCTCGCGGCCGCCATCGGCGGACTGCTCTCGTTCGGCGCCGGTCTGGCTTGGCTTGCCATGGAGCGCAGGCGAGTTCGCGAAGCCGAACGGCAGCGACCGTTCGGCCACCAGCAGCGGCCTGAGAGGCGTGAAAGGTAGGTGTACCGGCTACTGCAAAGCTGCGAGGTTGTCCACCGAGTTCTGAATCTCGCGGCGCAGAACTCTGGCGACGAGCCGCCCAACCGGCCCGCCGAGCAGACCGCCTTTCAGGTCAGCCGTCAGTTGGAAATCCGACCCCGGATGGTTGGCGGTGACGGTCACCGCGACAGCGATCCGGATTCCGCCCCGACCGCAGCCATGTAGCTGGATCGAGGTCGGCTCGTCGTACTCGGTGACCGTCCAGTGAACGACGTTGCGGAAACCCTTCACCTTGATCAGTGACGAGACGCGGACGCCCTCGTCGACCGTCGACGGCACCTCCCCGCGCCACCCCCCGAATATCGTCATCCATTCGTCGAATCGGTGCAGGTCGGAGGCAATTTTCCAGGCGGAATCCGGATCGACGTTGGATGACGTTGACACCTCCACACGCGCCATGTGTTAACCCGCTCCCTGGTTCGGCGGCCCCGTGCTCCTGACCGGCCGCAGCCGGACCATGCGTTCGGGGTTACATACCCAGGCACCGCGGCCCGATAAACTCCGATAGAACCCGATAAACCCCGACAATCCGCCGTCGTCTACCGGCACGCCGCCGATTCGCGCCGACCAATCCGGCCTATCGCCGGCCCAATCCCGTTGCCGCAGAACCAGTGCCAACCCAGCCGTTGCCCTCGCCGGCTTGCGGCTAAACTCCTTTCCAGGCGGTATCCAATTGGGTGGCTACATCGATGACCTGGGCGGCCTGCGACTGCGGTGAATCGATCTCCTCAGCGACGTACTGGGCGATGAACCGCCTGATCTCGCCGTCAACACCGGCCAGAATGCGCAGCACCTCCCCACGAATCGATTTGGACGACACGTTGACGGTGATATCGGAGGGCCGCGGTTTGGCGACGTCGACGATCAGCAGCAGCGGCTCGGCAGCACGTGCGGTGGCGCGCAGCGCGATATCTCCGGCCACCTTGAACCGTTGCTTGTCGAGCCGGAGGTCCAGCAGCAGGTCAATCGACAGCGGAATGTGAATCACAAATGTGATGAGGTCACCGAGCTTTCGGGTCACACGCGGTTCGTTGATCTTGACATGCGCGCTGACCTTGGCGATCCCTCCGGGGCCCTGGGCGATCGGCTCCATGGCGAATTCGCTGCCGGCGATTTCGGCGAACGATGCCGCCACCCGCTCCGGTGTGACGGCAACCTCGAAGAATCTGCGGCCGAAGTCTTCGTAGCTGAGGTAGTCGTGATGTTGCATAGGTTTATACCGTCTCACGTCAACTGCCGTAACGGTCGCTGATCGGTTCGCGTCGCGCGAAATTTGAGGTCAGATGTGCCGGCGGACCGGGTCCCCACCGCCGCAGTGTGATCTGCAACATCTGCCGCGCGTTGTGAACAACACCACAAGCGGCCGCTTCGATTCGATAAGTCGGGCGGCGGCCTGCCACGCTGGAAGTACCTGGAGGTGTTTGGAGTCTCATGTGCGCCCACGAAAATCCTGATCAGCGCTCGGTCGTAACCCGGATCGAGGGACTGCTGACCTGGCTCGGCGGCGGACACTGGGGGGAACTCGGTGAGCGTCACGAGCGGTCAACCCACGCCGTTGCCGGCGCCGTGGTGGCCTTCGGATCCGGGCTGGCCTGGCTCGTGGCGAGCTTGGCGGTGAGCGAATCGACGGGCTGGCCCACCTGGGCCGTCGTTGCCGTGACCCTGGTGTTCGCCCTGCTGGTCGCCGCGGTGCTCCGCGGTACCGCCGGCGGACCAGGCCGGGGCCGGTCCGGCATCGCGGGACGCGCCGGGGTCGCTCTCGCCGTCGGTGTCGTGGTTGGCGAGCTTGCCGCGCTGGTTGCGTTTTCCGGTGCCATCGACCAGCGCCTCGACGAACGGGCCCTGCGCAATGCCGACTCCGTGCCCGCTGTCGCGCAGGCGTCGGCGTCGCTGCAACAGTCCCGTGATGCGCGGGCCGCGCTCGACAACGGGGTCGAACAGGCTCGGGCGCATCTGGACACGGCTCTGGTGGTCGCGCGCTGCGAATACCACCCCACACCGGGTTGCCCGCAGACCAGGATCACGGGCGTTCCCGGTCAAGGACCCGAAACGCGAACGGCTAACCAGCTTCTCGCCGATGCGCAGCGTGAATTGGACAATGCGTTGGCGGCTCGTGACAGTCAGGCACCCGACCTCGACGCCAGGGTGCGGCAGGACCAGGAGGCCCTCAACACGGTGCGCCACGCGGTGGTGGCCGACGCGGGTCGCGGGCTGGGCACTCGCTGGGTGGCGATGAACGACGTAACCCTCGCCAGCGCAGGCGCGTTGGCGCTGCGGGCGCTGCTGATCGCGTTCTTCGCGCTGGTGTATCTGTTGCCGCTGATCCTGTGGTTATGGCGTGGTGAGACGACACATGACCGCCACGCGGCCGCGCGCGCCGAGCGGGACCGTGCCGAACTCGAGGCCGAGACCGCCATCGCGATCAAACGCGCCGAAGTTCGCCGCGCTGCCGAAATCATGTGGGCCGAGCATCAACTGACCCAGACCCGCCTGGCGATCGAGGCACAGGCCGAAATCGACCGGGAACAGCAACGCCGTCGTGTCATCGAAGCGCTGGAGCTTCCTGAGCTTCCGGTGCGCGCGTCGTCGCAGCGTCCTTTCGAGCCAGTCGAGGAAGTAGAGGAAGACATGTATCTGCCTATCGCGGCCGAAGCAGAGGCCGCCAGCCGCGCCGTCGCCCAATTGCCGGCTGGAACAGCGGATCGCCTCGCTCAAACACCGGAACAGCTTCCGGCGCAGGTCGACTCGAGCGGGACCGTGGCAGCGGATGAGACCGAGCGCGGCGGCCCGCTGATTCCGTCGATTCCGGACGCCACCAAGGCTGCGGCGCGATGGATTCGGCCGTTGATGCCCCCGTTCGTGGCGCGGGTGATCGACAACACCACTCAGCCACTGCGCACCGCACGTCAGGTGTTCGAAGAGGTCGAAGAAATCGCGTTTTCGTTCAAGCGCACCCGCAAGGTCACCGTCAACTCCGAGAGTTCCGACAGCCCCGACAGCTCCAACAGCAGACGTGACCAGCCGACGCCTCAATCCCCTGTCGCGGAGGCCCCGGCCGGCGTGAACCGTATCGAATCGTCACGTGGCGACGCCGATACCGGCAGCTACGAAGGAGACTACGAGGGGCTGAGCCACAACGAGCGATACCGGCCGTTGGAGCAATCTCCGGAAGATCTGGCCGGGTTGTCGATGGGATCGACCGGAGGTGCGAACCGGCGTGAGCTGGTCGGGCGGGAGGGGCCGGCCGAGCTTCGTTCCCCCGATGGCCCGCGTCAGCTGCCCCCCGGTAAGTAACCCCGGTAAGTAACATGGTGCGACACACGCTGGCCGGCAGCATGCCGGGTCAGGTCGCATAGGATTCTGTCAGCGATGGTAGCTCGGCAGGCGCCATCCTGACGGTGCCCACCAGCCAGGCATAACGACGGACAAGGACAGGATCTCGTGGGTCTCTTGACGGCAGCACAGGACACGTTCTCACGGTGACATCCCGATCGCCGATCGCAATGCCGGCGGCCTCATGAAGGTCAGCCTTTTACTGGCGGACGCAGCGCAGGCCGACCCCCAGTCGGGTAAGGTCCACGCCCTCGGGCTGGGCTGGCGGCAATGCCAAACACCGACTCCCCCTTTCGCTTTGGTGCTTTTTCTGGACATCGACTGGGATGAGACCAACCAACAGCACAAGTTGACGTGCCAACTGCTGACCACCGATGGAGATCCGGTGGTAGTGACGGGGCCGCATGGCCCGCAGCCCATGCTGTTCGAAGCCGCCGCCGAGGCAGGCCGGATGCCCGGGGCGATCCATGGCACTTCGGTCCGGATGCCGCTTGCCCTCAATATCCCGCCGGGAATTCCGTTGGAACCGGGACTCTACGAGTGGCGGGTGGAGGTGGAAGGCTTCGAGCAGGCCACGGCGGTCGAGGCTTTCATCGTGACCGGCGGAGGCCCTTCGCCGATGGCTCTCGACTAAGAATAGTTCTGAAATAGCCAAGTTACCAACTGTTTTCCTAGAATGACGACGCCATCGGCAGGACGGCAGCCTGACGAGTTACCGCACGGTCAATTCGAGACGTTCGAGGCGGCGCACCAGGATGCTCGGCAACCACTGCCCGACTTCGGCGGCCTCGATCACCGACGTTCTTTCGAGCAGCTGGCGCACGACGATCTGGGCCTCCAGGCGTGCCAGCGCTGCACCGACGCAGAAGTGCGCGCCCTTCCCGAAACTGATGTGGCCCTTGCCTCGTCCGCGGTCAAGGCGGAATTCACCTGGTGTTTCGAACTGAGCCGGGTCGCGGTTGGCCGCTCCCCACAACAGCAGCAGGTGCGAGTCAGCCGGCAGGTCGATCCCGGCCAGGCTGGTGTCGTGTCGCACGTGCCGGTAGTGACCCCGAAAAGGCGCCTCGTAGCGCAGCGTTTCCTCGATAAAGGCTCCGAGCAGGTCCGGGTTGTCGCGCACCTGCTGCTGGATGTCGGGCCGGGTTGCCAGTACCCAGGTCGCGCTGCCCAGCAACGAGGCGGTCGACTCTCCCCCCGCGGCGAACAGGGTGACCATCATGACTTGGGCGGTGAGCGTGTCGATTTCGCCGGATGTGCAGGCGGCGGCAAGTTCCCCCAGCAAATTGTCCTGCGGACCGGCCGCCGCCCGGCTGAATTGGTCGGAGATGTAGCCGCTGAGCTCCATCACGGCGACACCCGCGGCGGCGAGTTGCTCGTGACTGACCAACCCTTCGAGCAGTTGCGTGGCCGCGTATCCCCACTTCACCAGCTGGGCCGCGTCCGCGCCGGGCACGCCGATGAGCGACGCCACGACCATCATCGGCAACCGGTTGGCCATCGCACCCATCCATTCGATGTGGCCGTCGCGCAGGCCGTCGACCCAGAGCCGGCTTGCGGTCTGGGCGGCAAACTGTTCGATGGCGCGGATTCGCTTGGCCGCCAAGTGGCGTACCAGCAGCTTGCGATGCAGTGCGTGGGCAGGGTCGTCGGCGGTGGCCAGCACATGGGTCGGCCCGCCGAGCGCGTCCATCTCGAACGGCTTGACGGTGCCGTCGACCGTGTAGGTCATCGTGGCGGTCAGGTTCGAGGAGAAGTCCTCGGGACGGCTGATGGCGTCGTGCACGGCATCCCAACCGCATACGGCATAGAACGAGGAGTCAGCAATGCGGTGGACCGTTCCGGCGGCATGCATGTGCTCGTAGAGAGGGTAGGGATCTTGCAGGCATTCGGCACCGAAGAAGGTGCTGCCATCGATGGAGCATGTCCGGAGTCCGGCGGAACTCATCCGGTGATCCATCGCCCGCTCTGGGCGACGGCCTCGGCAGCTTCGCTGTTCGGGGCAAATTTCGCCACCGGACCGGACAACACCCCGCCGGGGGCTGTGTCGGCAAGGCGAACACTGCACACGGGTGTCATTGCGCATCCTTTCTGCGTGGTATGCACTCGGGCCGATCAACCGAAAATTCATCCGCGGCATGGCTCAGCAGGTACCTTCACCAGGGTGGTCGGTGGATATACCGGGCGTCAACGACGCGGCGACAATTGAACGACAATTGAAACGGGCATTGCCCGGTGCTCCTTCGGGTTGTCTCACCGCGGGGCTCACACCTGCGGTGCCGTCGGCATTGACCGCCGTCGCCGTCTCAGGTTCGAGAAAAGCCAGCTGCTTTCCGTTGGGGCTGTCAGCGTCGCATTGCGGCTCGGCGTTGCTCAGCGTGTCCAGGCGGGCGAGTCGGCCGCACTGCGCAAAGCTGAAACGATGCGGTCTTCTTTTTCCACGAAGCGCTCGGTCGGCGTGGGCACCGAGATCGCGATCACGTTGTCGCCCAACGCTCGTCCGGCGATGGCGGCCGCCGAAATCCCCGGGGTGTGCTCATCGCGATCGAAAGCGATTCCGGTGCTTCGGATTTCAGCGATTTCGCGACGGAGTGCCGCGGCAATTTCGGGGGTGAAGCTGGCAAGGGCGGCCGCTGCGGCCGCCTCGTCAAGTGCGGCGAGGGCCGCCTTTCCGTTGGCGGTCCCGTTCAGCGGGAATCGGACGCCGATTGCCGAGACGGCGCGGAGCCGGTGTGACGACTCGATTTGGTCGATGAACCACATCTTCTGGCCGCGCAGAATCGACAGGTCGACGGTTTCGCCGCCGGTGGCCGCGGCCACTCGCTCGATGGTCGGGCGGAATACTGCCGCGATGTGCGCTCCGGTGGCTTTGCCGAATCCCAGCAGGCGTTCACCGAGGGAAAAGTGGCCACGGTCGTCGACGCTGGCCAAGCCGACTTCGACGAGACCGACCAGCAGGCGGCGAGTGGTCGACTTGGCCAGCTGTAAGCGCTCGCTGAGGTCGACCAGACGCAACTCGCCCGGGTCGGTGGCGATTTCGTCCAGTGCGGCTGCCGCTCGGCGCAACACCTGGATACCCTCGTCGCGATTCGTCCGGGCATTTCGTTCCGTTCGCGGCACAACTCCACTATAGTGGTCCGCAACGCGAACCTTAAAGAACCGAAATGTGGATCAGAGGAGATCTGGGTGAGCGCACTTCCTGGCGGGCGGCACTTTTTCCGCGGCGATGACGGTTACGAGGCTGCACGCCGCGGCTCGGTGTGGCATCAACGAGTGCCCGAACGTTATCCCGAGGTGATTGTGCAGGCTGTCGATGCCGACGACATCATCGCGGGCCTGCGCTACGCCAGGGCCAACGGCCACAAGGTCAGCATCGTCTCGGGCGGGCACAGCTTCGCGGCCAGCCATCTGCGCGACGGCGCCGTTCTCCTTGACGTCAGCCGTCTCGACCACGCGCGGATCGACGCCGAAAACATGACGGCCGTCGCCGGCCCCGGCAAGGGCGGCAGCTTGCTCATGGCCGACGTGCAGGCCCAGAACCTGTTTTTCCCCGGCGGCCACTGTAAAGGCGTCTGCCTGGGCGGCTACCTGCTGCAAGGCGGGTACGGCTGGAACAGCCGGATTTTCGGCCCGGCCTGCGAAAGTGTCATCGGACTCGACGTCATCACCGCCGACGGCGAGCAGATCCATTGCGACGCAGACAATCACCCCGACCTGTACTGGGCCGCCCGCGGCGCCGGCCCGGGCTTTTTCGGGGTCGTCACGTCGTTTTACCTCGAGCTCTATCCCCGCCCGGCCGTCTGCGGCACCAGCGTGTACGTGTACCCGTTCGACGTGGCCGACGAGGTCTACACCTGGGCCCGCAACGTCAGCGCCGACGTGGATCGCCGCGTCGAGATGCAAATCCTTGCCACCCGCAGCGTCCCCGAGATGGGTCTCGACATGCCGGCCATCGTGATGGCCTCGCCGGCCTTCGCCGACTCGGAAGAAGAAGCCAAAGACGCCCTCGCGGTATTCGACAGCTGTCCGGTCATCGACCGGGCTCTGGTCAAAAACCCCTATATGCCAACGGATTTGCCCGCCTGGTACGACGTCGTGATGACCCACTACCTGGGCGACCACCGGTACACCGCGGACAATATGTGGACCTCGGCGCCGGCCGAGGAACTGTTACCGGGCATCCGCAACATTCTCGACACGCTGCCGCCGCACCCGTCGCATTTCCTGTGGCTGAACTGGGGGCCGTCCCCGGCCCGCCAGGACATGGCCTACAGCATCGAAGACGAGATCTACCTGGCGCTCTACGGCTCCTGGAAGGACCCGGCCGACGACGACAAGTACGGCGACTGGGCGCGGTCCAACATGGCAGCGATGTCGCACTTGGCCACCGGCATTCAGCTCGCGGACGAAAACCTCGGTCAGCGGCCGGCTCGGTTTGCCACCGATGCGGCCATGGCCCGGCTGGACCAGGTACGGGCGACCTACGATCCCGACGGTCTGTTCAACAGTTGGATGGGACGAATCTGATGACCGGCGATCTCTACCTGGGCTATCGCAACGCCGACGCCGAAACGCCGTTCGCAAAGTTCTTCAAACCCGAAATGGCGGCCCTGCCACCGCATGTCGTCGAGGCGCTACAGCACGGCCCGCAAGGCGGGATGGCGTTGTTGGCACTCGACGACGCCGCAACCGTTGCCGACGAGGGCTATCACCAGACCGAGAACGGTTACGGAATTCTCGAGGACGGCAGCTTCCAGGTCTCGGTCCGCACCGATATGCCCGGAGTCACCCCGGCGATGTGGGTCTGGTGGTTCGGCTGGCATGGGTGCGATACCCGGCGGTACAAGCTGTGGCATCCGCGAGCGCACCTGTCGGCCGCCTGGAAAGACGGTGACGACGCTGGCCGCCAAGGCAATCAGCGCTACCTCGGCCGCTGGTCGATGATCAGCGAGTACATCGGTTCGGCAATGCTCAATGCCGCAATCCAATTCGTCGCACCCGCGGCCCTGGGTCTACCGGCAGATTCCGACGATGCGGTGGCGATCTGCGCCCGGCTGGGCTCGGGTGACGCTCCGGTGGACGTCGGATGGTTCGTCCACCATATTCGGTCGACACCGGGCGGCTCGGAGATGCGTTCGCGGTTCTGGATGGGCGGCCCGCACATCGAAGTTCGCAAGGCCCCGGGTGTGGCATCAAAGGCGGTGCGCCCCATCGCGGCACGGGTGCTCGGCAATCCGGCAGCCACCGCTCGCAACCTGCTGGTGCACTGTGCACAGGAGATGAATCATCTCGCGGGGTTCTTGGCCGGACTCCACCAAAACTTCGGTGACGAATAGGCGGTCCTCAGTTGTGTTGGGCAAATGCCGGGGCAACGAAGTCCAGCACTAGCCGGCGCTCGGCCTCCTCGTCTTCGCCCGGCCAGTAGACCAGCGACAGCACTACGCGTACCACCCATTTGGCGGCTTGCGGATCACCGACGGCGAGGCCGGCGAGGTCGGTAGCAAACTGGGCGGTGAGCGGCGACTCGGCAAGCCAGGCCACCTGACGGGTGCCGCCGCGAATCGAACCGACCATGAGTTGGCACAGTGGGTCCGAGCGGATTTGCTTGATGGTCAACATGATTGCGGTGACGAGTCGCTCCACCCCGCGCAGCGGCTCGACGGCCGCGCGCACCGAGTCCACAATGCGGTGCGCGGTTCGCCGGACGACGGCGTTACGGATCTCGGTTTTTCCGCCGACGTAGCGGTAGATGGTCGCTCGGGAACAGTGGACGCGGGTGGCCAGCTTGTCGATATCCAGCGCATTGAGTCCGTCGCGGGCGATGAGGTCGGTTGCGGCCTCGTAGATCCGCTCGGCGGCGGCTTCGCGGCGGTCCCCTCCGAGGAGCCAATCGTCGACGGGCACGTGGTGTCGCGTCCTTTCGCCCGAGATAGTTAGAGAGCCATTTCCATATAGTGAGACAAAGGTAACAGCTTTTCTCGCCATCGATGCAGGTCCTGTTCTCGCGTTGAGACGGCCCCTGGCAGGGGTTGCCACTGGCCCATTTCAACTTTCTCCACGTCGTTGACCTGCATGTTTTCGCCCTTCAAGCTAATGCGAGGACTACTTTTCGAACGGATCGGTCACCGTGCGGGCTGTCGTGTGTGGCATGGCGGACCCGTGTCGCTGACTAACGCGGAGGAATTACATGTTGTTTGTGATAGCGGCGCCCAGCATGGTGGAGACAGCGGCGGCGAACTTGACTAGCCTTGGTTCGACACTGGACGAGGCCACCGCGGCCGCGGCTCACTCGACGACACGGGTGCTGGCCGCGGCCGAGGATGAGGTGTCAGAGGCACTTGCTGCGTTATTCTCCGCCCACGGCCGCACCTATCAGGCGCTCAGCGCGCAGGCCGCAGCGTTTCATGCCCAGTTTGTGCAAACCATGACCGCCGGTGCCAGAGCCTACGCCGGCGCCGAGGCGGCCAACGCCGGTCCTTTCGAAAGCCTGCTCGGCGCGATCAACACGCCCGTTCAAGCACTGACCGGGCGCCCCCTGATCGGCGATGGCGTGGCCAGGGCCGCGGGCACGGGGCAAGATGGGGCACCGGGCGGGTGGCTACTCGGGAATGGCGGGGCCGGCGGGTCCGCTGCGGCCGGTACCGCCCAACGGGGCGGTACCGGCGGGGCTGCCGGATTAATCGGCTTTGGGGGCGCCGG
>NZ_UPHQ01000049.1 GCF_900566055.1 Mycobacterium innocens | reverse complement strand
TAGCACTCCGGGAAGAGACGACGGGAGGGCCGTCGCCTACCAACTGACCTGATCACCGTGCCGCCCCGGCAGCACGAACAACAAATCGGGTTACCGCAACCCCACACACTGCTCACCGCCAGCGCCGAAACCCCACCCCCACGTGCTCACCCTGGATGCCCGCGAACAGCGGTGAGGTGGATGTCCTTCTCCGCTTCGAGCGCCTGCCCGATTTCACTGTCGAGCTCCTGGAGTTCACCCTCCAAGGTCGAGATCAGCAGTGCGCCGGTTCGCTGTGCCTGGGCCAACGCGGCCGCGATGTTTTCTAGGTCAACCGCGATCTTGGGCAACTGCAGGGACTGCGCACCCAGCGCCTTGGTCACCCGTTGCACCTCGGCGGGGTCATTGATCGGATGAACGCCATCCTCGCGATTCCATGCCGCCTCAAACCGACGACGGGCTTCCTCGAATGCTGCGTCGGCCTCAGCGGTGCAGCGACCGGCGGCACGAAACGCCTCCGCCAGATCAGAAATTTGCGCCGGGCGACCGACTTGCAGGCTGTCGTTGATTGCCCAGGGATCACCGCCGGCTTCGGCGATCAGCGCTGGGATACTTATGTAGCGCAGCTGCATCGAACGGCCCGTTCTACGAATCGGTATCGATTTGCGTCGTGGCACCTTTCCCGAGCGGCGACAACACGACTACCGGACAAGAGCACATCTGAGCGTGCCAGCACTGGCGCTGTCACGCTTGTCAACGGGCACGTGAAAACTGACCTTCGGAGTCTCTTCCGGAAGGCCGACCACAGTATCATCCTTGGGGACGGTTCATCCGAACACGCTGCTGACGTGTGTGCGCTGGGCCACAACACCCAGTCCAGTCGTCGGTGTTCTCCCAGCGATAAAGTATCGAGCCAATTCCCCGACGAATTACGGAACTCGACAGCAATCTGCTGGTAGGAAACTCCGATAACTCACAACGCGCGACCGCCAATTGCCCGCCCGTGTCCAAATGTCTGCATACAGGCTGGCGTGCAAGTCCTTGAGGGAGCAATCGATCAGCAGTGAGCCGCCAAGAACCCCGTCAGCAGCTCCTCGGCCGTAGACTCGCGGCGGTGGTCACGGATTCACCAACATCAGCGCGACATCAGCCGGCAGGGCCACCAATTCATCTTCGAGAAGCGGTGTTTCGCCGTACCCCGGCGTCAGCGACATCAAGGACGCTGTTGGCGCGCAGCGAGGAAACGCTTTACAGCGGGTGATCGAACGAGGCCGGCAGGAATTACCCGATCCTCGGGTTTGCCTTACGACTGTAAGGATTCGGCGGCAGCGCGCCTCACCGCATCCTTCGTAGCGGCATGACGGCGGTCCACGGCCAGCACCTCCTCGACAATCTGCGAGCGCCCGTACCATTTACCGCCGGACGCGGCAGTCACCTGCACCGACTCGGTGGACTGCCGAGAGCCGATGCATGACCCACTGCCAGTCGATTCGCTCCTGTTCCAGGCGCACGCGTTCACCCAACCCATCTGCGACCAGATCCGAATAGAGGTCCTGTTCGTCAGGCGTTAGCCGCGTGAGAATCGACGTGGCCGGACGTTCCTCGGTCACCCAACGGTCGCGATGGGCGAACAGCGTCTCACGGTCCATCAGCACCGAGCGTGCTCGTGGGAGCCACGCCCGTAGACGGTCGAGGATGGCGAATCCGTGGGTATCGATGTCTCCCCAATACAGAACCTCGGCTTCCGCCAGCCATCCCAGCCGACCAACACTGTCGACTTCAAAGCCCTTCCCCCATATCACCACACCGTCCTCGGGGACATCGATACTCAAATAGCTGATCTCGTTCTCGACGATCACTGCCACTCGTGGTTCAACCGTGAGCTGAGCCAACTCCTCGGACGGCACCGCCAGCTCGGTAAGCGGGGCCGGCAGGCCCAACGAGGGTGCGGGCCGCAGCCGGACCATTACGGGCTTCGACCGGAGGCCAAGACCCGCAAGGAATCCCGAGGCTGTCGACGAAACGCCAAGCATCGCCGCCAAAACCGGTCGGTGCCGCTCAGCGAACTTGGTGTCAACGCCGGGCGCACTGATCTCGCGCAGATACCGATTCGATTGACGGTGACCGTCGAGCCAAACGTAGGCCGCGATCAACTGTGACATCTCGGGCCCTAGGCCGAGCGCGTGGTGCGGGTGTTCCACGACCCACTCCCGAACCCGCGGATGTTGATGAGCGAGAGCCAGAAGCTCGTCGAAGCGACGAACCAAAGTCGCTACACCCAACAGCGCACAGGCCTGCTCGATTGAGGACACCACCGCGCGGACGGGCAGCTGGTTACGGCCGATCCGCCTGCCGCCGATCGATTGCCACTGCAGGGTGTACCGGCGACCGTCGCGACCCCCGGCGTCGAGCGCGGCCACCCAGTCGCGGGCGGCGGCGACGTCGTCGCCCACCTGCGACGGGGTAGGGCCGCGAAGCGGCACTTCGATCGGATCAAAGGAATCACCGTTGGCGTAGGCACGTAACAGCGATCCGTCGTCCCACCGGCGTCTGACCCTGGCGGCAATGTCATCCGGTGTGGTCCACCCGGCACTCATTGCCGCCGCCCGTCACGTCGTGTCCGGTACTCCTCGATCGTCATCGTCTGGAGGCGGGAGAACGTTCCGGTCGGATTGTCGACGAATCCGATCGCCTTCACGTACGGCTCGATGACGTGAACCTTCTGCAACGGCGTGACGATGAGAAGTTGCAGCCCGAGCGTCGCAAACAGGTCCAGCGCGTAGCGCGTCGACACATCCGAACCACGCCCGAAGGCTTCGTCGATGACCGCGAACCGGAAGTCGCGTGACTGCGCGACCCCCCACTCGAGCCCGAACTGATAGGCCAGCGACGCCGCCAAGATCGTGTAGGCGAGCTTTTCCTTCTGGCCGCCGGACTTGCCGTCGGAGTCGCTGTAGTGCTCCCATTCGAGGTCGGTCTCGATGTCGCGCTCGGAGGCCGAAAAGACGAACCAGTTGCGCACGTCGGTGACCCGTCGGGTCCAGTTCTTGTCCGATTCGGCATAGCCGTCACGACCGCGGAAGCGTTCGATGATCCGCTTGACGTCGAGGAAGCGCTGCTCGGAGTATTGGTCGCCGTCGACCGCAAGGCTGTCGTTGGTCAGATTGCGCAAGTCTGCGCGGAACTGCGCAATGTCCTGGTTTGTGGTGGGCTCCTTCTCCAACCGGATGAAACGACCCGGGTTGTAGGGCACCGCCCCGAGCGCCTCGTTGATGCGGTCGACGCGCTCATCGATCCCCGAGGCTTGCCGGTGCAGCCAGTTGTTGAACCCGGCCAGCTCCTGGATGGCGTTCTTGTTGAGCTGTTCCTTGAATTCGCTCTCGAAGCGCGGGAGATCGTCGGTCGCGATGCGGTCTCGGAACGCCAGGAACTCTTGGCGGGCATCGACATTGGCGTCCATGTCCGCGCGAAGCTCGGGCCAGCGGATCAGAACCTTGAGCATCGACTGGATAAGGCTCTGGGCATAGCCGCCAAGTTCCTTGTTAAGTCGGTCGATACGTTGATGGAGATCCGCGGAGAGGGCGTTCTCGGTCTCGGCGCAGTCCGCTGCCCGCGTCGGGCACTTCTTGCCCAGTCGTTCGGTGAGGGCCGGATACGATTCGCGGGCTGCCGCCAGCGCTGCCTCCGGCTGGTCCGCGACG
This sequence comes from Mycobacterium innocens, assembly GCF_900566055.1. Classification (GTDB taxonomy): domain Bacteria; phylum Actinomycetota; class Actinomycetes; order Mycobacteriales; family Mycobacteriaceae; genus Mycobacterium; species Mycobacterium innocens. The sequence continues at coordinate 32,006 of NZ_UPHQ01000049.1, read as the reverse complement.
AGCTCGTCGTCGCGCTTCTTGTCCCGTTTTGCTTGATTTGCTTTCGCGGCGGTGGTGGCCAGCTTGCCCGTGAGTTGCTCGATCGAATTCGCCACCGCATCAGCTTGTTTGGCGTTGTCCTCAAGCGCTCGGGCGATCTCCTCCAAACGCGACGAGCCGGCCTGCAACCGAACCCGTTCGGCGTCATAGTCGTTCGCGCGCGACTGCGCCTCGTCAACGTCGAGATCGGACCAGGAGCGGAATCCCTCGATCCGAAGAAGTGCGTCCAGCCTTTCCTGGAGCGCTTCCCGAAACCCGCTGAGCCTGGCCTGCTCGGATGCTGCCGCCTCGCGCTCGCCCTCTAACTCGGCGAGCTCGGTGCGCAGCGCAGCGATCTTTCGTTCGTTGGCCCAGCCGAGAACCCAACGACGAGGGTCGTCGACGCGATGCCGGTCGTCCTTCTCGTGGCGCTCACCGGAGCGCACCTGGCCCTCGCGGGTGACGGCCCGCCGTTGACCGCGAAACTCGTCAAGGCTTGCTGCGCAACGGAAGTCGGCTCGTTTCGTGAGTTCGTTGACGAGGTACTCGCGGAAAGGCCCATCCTTGACGTCGATGCAGTCGGCAAGTATCAGTTCGCTGTGCTCCGGCGGCTGGAGGCGAACCCGTTGCCGGGGAACCCTTTCATAGACCAGCTTGGCCCCGGCCACCTTGCCACCGCGGCCGTGGAACGTAAGCCGTCGACCGTTGACCCAGCCGGCGACGGCGTCGTAGTGCTGTTGCGGCACCAGCAGCGAGAGGGCGAACCCACGCAACACGCGTTCCGCAGCCCCCCGCCACTGCGCGTGCTCGTCGAAGACGTCGAGAAGCTCACCCGCGTAAGGAAGATCCTCCGGCGTCAGCCCGAGGGCCACGCACAGCTCGGCGCGCACCTCGACCTGCTCGACGGGCAGGTTGCTGGTGCGCTGCTGCAGGCTGGTGAGTTCCTCAGTGATGTGATCGCACTTGGATTGCAGCTCTTTCTCGCGCCCGATCGCTTCGGCGCTGGCTGCGTCAAGGTCTCGTTTCTCGGCTACCAGCCGCGGGCGCTCGGCCGCGACCAGAGCGGATAGGGCCGTGAACTCCTCGCTGCCGGCGACCGCCTCCAGGCCGGCGCCGGAGACGGCGGCGTCGAACAACGTCCTTGCGCGACAGCGTGTTTCGGCCTGCTCCCGCGCTTGGCGGGCGAGGCGCTCCAGCTCTCCGATGCGATCGCCACCCGCTTTCGCGCGCTCCTCGATGAGGGATTCGCGTTCGTGGGTGAGCGTCTGCTGCCTGGCTTTGGCGGTGTCCTGCTCCTGCCACAGGGCGGCGCCGTCGGTTTCCAGCTGCGCGATCTCGCCGGCTAGCAGATTCGACCGAAGCTCTGCGATGAAGAGCCGCACGGCGGATCGCTCGCGCTCCCGGGCCTCGCGTTCGGCGAGGGCATCGTCGTACTTCGCCGCGGTCTGTGCGACAGGTTCGAGCGCTTCGAGTTGCTCCCGCGCCCGCTTGACGGCATCGTGTGCCCTGGTCAGGTCTTCGAAGTGGCCAATGATGTGGCGGACGCGGTCGGTCGAATCGCTGGGTTCCAGCATGTGGTCGCGCACGAAATCATTGAGGTTGCCCACAGACTTCAGCGAGACGGTCTGGTGGAACAGCTCGAGGGCCTGCTCCGATCGGATTCCGAGTAGGCGACGCAATGAGGTTGCATACTTGGGGAATTCGTCGAAGATGTCGGCTCCGGCGGCCCGCAGCCGCTTGCGCAGATCCCGTAGATCGGAGCCGAAGTCGGCGAAGTCCGCCGCAATTGACAGTTCTTTTGTGGCTGTGACCAAGAAACGGTAGGGCTGTCCGGTGCTCTCGCGCTGCTGGAAGACCTGGGCCAGGGTGACTGTTTCGTCGTAGCCATGGTTGGTGAAGACTCCGAGGATCACCGAGTACGTTCGCCTGTTCTCGCGCAGGCCCTTGGCGCGGGATTTTCCAGTGGCTTCGTTCCGCTCTGACTTGTAGTGGCCTTCAACGTAAGAGCGCAAGGTGCGTTCCCTGGCTTCGGCGCCGGCGGCTTTGTTGTAGGCGGCCTTGTGGGACGGCACCAACAAGGTGGTGAGTGCGTCGACGATCGTCGACTTGCCCGAGCCGATGTCACCGGTGAGCAGCGCGGTATCGGTGCCAGGAGTGAACCGCCAGACGTGGCTGTCAAAGGTACCCCAGTTCAACACCTCCGCGTGCTGCAGCCGGTAGCCGGCGCGTCGGGTGTTCTCGAGATCGACTGTGGCAGTAGGTGTTTCACTCATCACTGGTCACCGCCCCGGCGTATTCTCTCAGCTTGGCCGCAAAATCGGACAGGGTCTGGGCGTCGACGTAGGCCTTGAGGATGCGCCGCACCTCCCAATGGTCGCGTTGACCGCGCAATTGGCGCAGGAAGCCCAGCTCGGCGGCCTTCTTGATTGTCGTCTCCGCCTGGTCCACGACTCGTGCGTCGTTGGTGGACTCGGCCTGGAAGAGCCGCAGCATTTCCACGATCTGGTCGGTGGCGAGAACCAGGCGGCCCTCACCGCCGCTCGTCTCGAACTCGACGAGCCGCTTGCGTAGCAGCACCAGCAGCAGGCTGACGTTGTACGTCAGCGCTCGCCTGCGCACCAGGCGCGGGAGCGCCTCATCACCGTCTTGCTCTGGCCGGGTGCGAAGATAGGCGTAGCCCTCGGCGTCGTCGATCACCACGTCGACGCCGATGGTGGCGAAGTGGTCTCGAACGCCGGCGCCTAGGCGCTCCAAGATCAGCCAGGTGTCCTCGTCCGCATCGCGGTAGACGACACCTTGCATCAGCCGGATGATGGCGCTGGCGATTGCGTGCTCGTTGCTCATCGTCGCCGCACCGTCACCTTCGGCAGCCTCGCTCGCTTGGTGACGTCTGGGTCGGCAGGGTCGCAGTATTCGAGCAGCGTCTCGTCGGCGTCGTCCATGTCGACCGTCACGTCCTCGTCGTTGAGTGCCAGGTAGCCGACGATCTCTGCCGCACCCTGCTCGATCGGGCGGGCTGCGACGATGTCGGACAACAGAGCCGAAGAGTTCTCCGGCAGCACATCGCGGATGGTCTCGATCAACCGTGCTTGGTCGATGAAGGTCTGGGTGAAGAGCAGGTCGGTGTCGACCTCCTCGGTCTCGGCCGGGATGTGGCTCTCGACCGCGACGGCCGCGGGCGGCTGGTAGAGCGGGCGCTCGAACGGCAGCGCGATCTCGATGCCCGGCTGGTCGAGTTCGAGCCCGAAAGACGGTGGGTCGCCGCGGATTTCGAGCGCGATGCTCTCCACCGCTCTGACCAAGTCGAGCACTCGGCGGTTCTCCAGCCAAACCTGATCATCCAGGAAGCGGCGCAGTTGTTCGGATATCTGTCGGACGGTGCGCTGCGCTCGATCGGCAGCCTCAGACCAGTCGTGGTGAATTCCGCGAATCCGATGATCGGCTTCGATGGTCTTGAGGGTGGAAACCTTGGCCAGGAGTTCGGCGAGTTCGGCCTGGCGCGTCTCGGAAAGCAGGAAGTCGTAGAACGCCTGGAAGCTCCGGCCCTGGTCTGAGCCTGCGATCTGCGAGCGGCTTCCGACCAGCTCGGCGAGCAGTTCGCCCTTGGACCCATCCCAGGCCGCGATCTTCTCGCGCGCCGCCCGGTCGAGGAGCCGGAAGTTCTCTTCGACCTCGCGAAAATCCGAGAGCAGTTCCCGCGCGGTGGTGGCGAGCTGTTGGTAGCGGTCGCGGACTCCGGTCGCGTCCAGTACCTGAACGATACCGGCTTCCACGGCGGCGATCTCGGCGTCGAGTTCGCCGCGGCGGCGCCGTAATTCGGCCAGCCGCACATCTGGTTCGACTTCGGTTCCGTGGACGATCTGTCGCAGCAGCTCTACGACGGTGTGCAGCCTGGACTCGGTCCCCACGAAGGCCCTACCTTTAAGGCCTGTGACCCACGCGTAGGCCTTCTCGAACGCCGGCGTCACTTCATAGTGGACTTCGTCGTCGCCGGCCGGATAGAACCGTCGCAGATACGCGGCGTCGGTGGCCGCCCAATCCTCCAGATAGGACCGAGCGTCCTTCGGAAACCGTTCCTGCCCGTTCTCGGTGGGGATCTCGGCGTTCAGTGCGTACAGGTGGTCGTCCAGCGCGGCCGCGACCCGGCTCGCGGGGCACGCGCCGCGGTTGCCCTCGACAAAAAAGGCCCCTAGGAACGACAGGATCAGTGTGGCGTTACCGGCACGAAGCAGTCGCCAAGCGGGGTGCCGGTCCCGCAATGCGTCGATCGTCGCGTATTCCACGAGTGAAGCTTAGGCAAGGCCCCCGACAAGTTCGGGCGCGTACTCCAGAAGGGCCGTGATGTGACGATCGCCCCTGGGTAGGCCCGGCTGTCCTTGCCATGAAAAAGTCCGGCCGGCCCGCGAATCACGGGTTGGGCATTCGCCGCTGCGACACGGCCGAGTCGGCACGGCCGCCGTGGCCCGGCCGCCGTGGCCCTCAACCCCGATGATGTGGCGTCGAAGTCGCGGCCGGTCCGCTTCGCGGGCAAGCGCTGCGGACGGTGCTGCCCACCGACGCACGAGCGCGGCAAAGTGATACGAGGTTAGTGGGTTAATAGTCGGCACATGCGACTGCACATTACCGTCGATGACGAGCTCGTTGCCGAACTCGACCGGCGGGCAGGAAGCCGGCGTCGCAGCGCATTCATCGCAGAGTTGATTCGCCGCGGCCTCGACGACGAGCGGCGATGGGACGATATCGAGGCAGCGCTTGGGGGCATCCCCGTCGAGGGCCACGAATGGGATGACGATCCCGGCGAATGGGTTCGCAGACAACGCTCCGACCGGCGCTCGACTCGACCGTTCTCATCGACGCTCTGCGCGGCCGCCCGGCGGGCGAGCGATTGCGCGCTCTGCGCCGACAAGGTGACGAGCCGTGGACCTGTGCGATTTCGATCGAGGAGATCTGGCGCGGACTGCTTCCCAGTGAAAATGCCATAGCACAACGACTGGTGCGCGGCCTGCGGTGTGCACCGTTTCCAGGCAAGGAAGAAGCCCAGTGATCGACCGGACCGCCCTCGGGCAGTTCATCTTCGTGCACGTCGTTCAGGGTAGGAGCCGCCTCAGACAACAATGGCGCAAACATGGCGCGCGACAGTTGCTTCGCGGATACCCCGATCAGACGGAGCGCATCTGTGTGTTGACCTTGACGGTACTAACGCATGCGATGTAGCGTTAGTTTGCGTTAGTTTCTGTAGATGGTGGGTGGGTGACAGACGGATGACTGTCGATGAGCTCGACCGATTGCTCGCCGAGCGGTTCAATCTGCAGCGTGCAGATCTGTTGGCCGCGTTGAAGACGCTGCCGGCGATCAAGCCTGGGGCGGCGGTGTTGACCGAGGAGGAGGCGCGGCTGCTCGACGAGGCCGGCTTCGTCGAAGATCCGGGGGCGTTCGCCGAGGCGGCGGCCGACATCGTGGCTCACACCGCTGTGCTGATCAACACGGCCTATACCGGCCCGGAGGTCGCCGCGTTGCTCGGCATCAATGAATCCCGAGTGCGCCAGCGCCGGTTGGCGCGCACGCTGTGGGCGATCGAGAGCGACGGGGCCTGGATGTACCCGGCGATTCAGTTTGAGACCAATCTCAAGACGGGCAAGCCCGACAAGCAGATCCGAGGGCTGGAGCAGGTGTTTCAGGCACTGCCGGCGGGGCTGCATCCGACCGCCGTCACCGGGTTCGTGCGGACCCCTCAGACCGAGCTACAGGTCGGTGGGCGCCCGTTGTCGGTTCTGGAATGGCTGCGTAGCGGGGGGCCGGTCGAGCCGGTTCTGCGGCTGGTCGAGATTGCCGACTGGGCGAGCACGTGAGCGATGCTCCCACGTTGCCTGAACCTCCGCCACCCGATGGTCTTCGCGAGATCGGTATTCGCGATGACGAAGTCTGGCGCATCGACACGACGGAAATCTGGTGGCGCGTCCATCGAACCGAGGGGGTTCACGTTTTGGCGTGGAACGAATTTCGGCATTTCGGGCCGGTACTGCGGTTCGATCCGCACCCACCGCCTCCTGCAGAGCACGCCGACAAGGCCGTGTGGTACGCGGCATCGACCCCGGGGGCTGCGCTCGCGGAAGCGTTTCAAGTTGATCGCACCATCGACCGCCGGCGTGGCCAGCCATACCTGACCGGCCTAGCGTTCACCCACCCCCTTACTGTGTTGGATCTGGCCACCGACAGCGAGGGTGCGTGGGCTACCCGCGCCGGCGGCACATTCGCGATATCGACAGCGGCGCACGCGATTACCCAGCAGTGGGCGCGCGCGATCGTGGAGGCGTTTCCCGATCTCGATGGTGTGCGCTACAACAGCCGCTTCGCGGGAAACCCTTGCGTGGCGCTATTCATGGCGGCGCATTCGGCGATGCCGATGCAGCCGGTGGTGTCCTTGCCGTTGACCCATCCCGACCTCGGTAGCCGACTCGCCGGCGCCGCTCGGCGTATCGGCTACCGCGTCATCTGACCGATGGCGAACGGCGATGGTCGTCGATCGTTGGTGGAACTGCTATGAACGACGCGAGTACCGCGATGTGTGGCGCCAGCTGACGGCCGCCCGCACAGGCATAGACACCGGGCCCCGGCAAAGGGCGCCACAGGCGTGCAGCCCGAACGAGATCGCGTCATGGCGCGAGCTCGCGCGTTTCACCACGGGCACACGTTCCCCCGGGAATGGATAACCGCTAAGCCGCCAAGGAGGCAGCCACATCCTTGATCAGCGAAGACTAGAGTTCAGGCGACAGAGTGGCTAATTAATGAGCAATACTAATGTTCCCAAATACGTTCCCATCGGGCATGAAAATGGCCCTCAGGCTTGCGCCTGAGGGCCATTTCCGCTGGTAGCGGGGACAGGATTCGAACCTGCGACCTCTGGGTTATGAGCCCAGCGAGCTACCGAGCTGCTCCACCCCGCGTTGGTGAATGCCAGGTTACCGAACATCTGTGAACCTGACCAAATCGCGCGGTCAGCAGTGCAGGCGCGGCCTGAAACAGGGCGCCCCTATGCCGCCCCTGGCCGACCGTTAGGAGTCGACCCCGCTCTGAAGCAGCCCCCCGGATTCACCCCCGAAGTCCGGACAGTGTTGCCTCGGCACAGCGCCTCGGCACAGCACCCACCGGGCGAACCGGTCAGTCAATTCCACCGTGCTTCCGACGGGCACCCAAGCGCAAGGCGCACCATCATCTGGCTCCTCGGCAATTCCGACAGCTACAGCATGCGGGTGGATGACCGGGGAGCCGCTGGTCTCGCCGGAGCGCCGGCGGTTGCGCGAGCAGCGGAGGCGGTCGGCGCGCCTAACCCGCCTCCACCAAGCCGCTCGTGTCGCCACCACCGGCCTTCAGCGACCAACGGAAATTGCTTTGCGGCGGACGGCTTCGGCCGGATAGCATCCCAGGCTGGCCGCTACGAGTTAACTCCGCACCAACGGCGAAAGCACTGCAGCCGGTAGTGGAACGGCAACGAACAACCAAGAGCTGCAACATAATCCACGCCCACCCGCCGCCGCCCCAAGCTCGTGCCGGGCAACTATAATCGCGTCCGAAGGAGTTCACCATGCCGCAGCGCCTCGGGCCGAAGCTACTCAACTTCGCAAGCGAAATCGCCGGCGACACCGTCGAGCAAGCAAAACTCACCGCATCCATGGCGTTCGTCCACCCGCACGTTTCACTCATGCCCGACGCTCACCTGGGCAAAGGCTCAGCCGTCGGCACGGTGATACCCACCAAGGGCGCCGTGATTCCCGCGGCCGTCGGGGTGGACATCGGCTGTGGCATGGTCGCGGCCAAAACGCGGTTCACCGAGGGCGATCTGGCAGCCCGGTTCGGCGGCCAGTACGCCGCGCAGTCGCCCGCACTGCGGCGTCTGGTGGAAGACGCGATCCCGCTTTCGCCCGGCAACTACAACAAGAGCTTGCAGCGGTTCCCGTTCACCCCCAAGAAGCACAACGAGCTCCTGCAGCTACAGAAGAATCTCGATGTGGACCTATCCCATAGCCCAAAATGGATGGAGCAGTTGGGATCTCTCGGCGGTGGCAACCACTTCATCGAACTCTGTCTCGACACCGAGGACAACGTCTGGCTGTTCCTGCACAGCGGCTCGCGCGGCGTGGGCAACAAGATCGCACAGCGGCACATCAAGATCGCCCTGCAACGGTGCTCGGCTGACCCCGGGATCAGGCTGCCCAACCGCGATCTGGCGTTCTTCACAGAGGGAACGACCGAGTTCGACCGCTACATCAAGGATTTGGAGTGGGCACAGCGCTTCGCCTATCTCAACCGGGCGGAGATGATGGATCGCTTCATCCACGTCTTCGCCTCGTGGCTGGGTGTGCAACCGCAACGCGTGGAGTCCGAACGCATCAACTGCCACCACAACTACACCGTCCCGACGAAGATCGGCGGCGAAACCGTCTGGCTCACCCGCAAGGGCGCCATCGACGCAACCGAAGGCAAACTGGGCATCATTCCCGGCTCGATGGGCACCCGCTCCTACATCGTGCGCGGCAAGGGAAACCACGACGGCCTATGGTCGGCCCCGCATGGGGCCGGTCGCCGGTTCAGCCGGACCAAGGCCAAGCAACTGTTCACCGAACAGGATCTGGCCGCCGCGATGGTCGGCATTGAATACCGCCACGGCAAAGAGTGGATCGATGAGATCCCACAGGCCTACAAGGACATCGACCGCGTCATGGTCGATGCCGAGGCGCTCGTCGACATCGTGACCTCGCTGCGACAGATCATGAACGTCAAGGGGCAGTGATCGCCGCTGCCCGGCCCTACTTGGCGTTGTTGAACTTGGTGATCGCCTCGTCGAGCCGCTGCAGCGCTGACCCGTAGGCGGCGAAATCGCCCTTCTTCTGGGCGTCTCGCGCCGCGCCGATCGCAGCCTGAATTTCTTGCAGCGCAGCGGCTTTGGCTGGCGACAAGGTGGCAGTCCCATCCGGAGGCGGTGGCACCACCGCCGTCGGCGGCGGGGTTCCCGGTCCGGTGGCCGACGGCGGGTTGGCGGGCGGGTTCGGCGGCACGCCGGCCTCGGTCGGCTGTATTCCGGTCGCGGCGTCACCGGCCCCGGGTCCGAACAACCCGTTGAGCGCATCCCGCACGGTGGGGCCGTATCCGACCTTGTCGTTGTACATCATCGCCACCCGGATCAGCCTCGGGTAGGACGAGGCGGCGTCGCTGGCACCCGGGGAGGCATAGACGGGTTCGACGTACAGCAGCCCACCCTGGGCCACCGGCAGCGTCAGCAAGTTGCCCCACCGGATCCGGTTCTGGTTGTCACGCCCGATCACGCCCAGATCCTGGGACACCGCCGGGTCGGTGGTGATCGCGTTGTTGGCCAGCTTGGGACCGTTGACCTGTCCTGGGATGGTCAGCACAGTGATCTTGCCATACGTAGCGGGATCGGAGCTGGCGCTGATGTAAGCGGCCAGATAGTCGCGCTTGAACCTGTTCATCGCGCTGATCAACTGGTATGCGGCCGAATTATCTTCTTTGGCAATGTTTTTCGCGACGATGTAGTACGGCGGCTGGTAGCTGCTGGCGGTCGGGTTCGGGTCCAGCGGCACGTCCCAGAAGTCGGAGGTGGAAAAGAACGTCACCGGGTCGTTGACGTGGTACTTGGCCAGCAGCATCCGTTGCACCTTGAACAGGTCTTCGGGGTAGCGCAGATGCGCGGCGAGTTCGGGAGTGATGTCGCTCTTGGGTTTGACCGTACCGGGGAAGACCTGCATCCACGCTCGCAGCACTGGATCCTGTTCGTCCTGCTGATACAGCGTGACGGTGCCGTCGTAGGCGTCGACGGTGGCCTTCACCGAATTGCGGATGTAGGAGACCTTCTTGTCGGGGGCCAGCCGGTTGAACGCCACCTCGGTGGAATCGGCGGTCGCCGACGACAACGACGTCAGCTCGGAGTAGGGATAGTTGTCCAAGGTGGTGTAGCCGTCGATGATCCACACCAGTCGCTTGTTGACGATCGCCGGGTACACCGCGCTGTCGGTGGTGAGCCACGGGGCCACCGCTTCCACCCGCTGCGCCGGATCCCGGTTGAACAAGATCTTGCTGTTGGAACCGATCACATTGGAGAACAAGAAGTTTCGCTCAGCGAACTTCGCGGCGAATACGGTGCGGGAAATCCAGCTGCCGACCGGTACGCCGCCGCCGCCGGTGTAGGTGTAGTTCTTGGTTTCGGTACTGGTTTCGTAGTCGTACTCCCGGTCTGCGCCGGTCTTTCCGACAATCGCGTAGTCGGCAGACGTGTTGGAGATGACCGGTCCGAAGTAGATCCGCGGCTGGTCCAACTGTGCCGGACCGTCGGACACCACGGTTCCGTTGGCGCCGACGACGTTGACCAGGAACTCGGGGTAACCGCCGTTCTGGTTCGGGTCGTTGGCGATCCCGCGCACGGTGTTGGCCGGCGACGCGATGAATCCGTTGCCGTGCGTGTACACCGTGTGCCGGTTGATCCAGTCGCGCTGGTTGTCGATCAGCCGGTCGGGGTTGAGTTCCCGCGCCGCGACGACGTAGTCACGCAGGTTGCCGTTGCGGTCCACGTAGCGGTCGATCGACAGCTGGTCGGGGAAGTAGTAGAAGTTCTTACCCTGCTGGAACTGGGTGAACGCCGGGCTGACGATCGTGGGGTCGAGCAACCGGATGTTCGAGGTCGTGGCGCGGTCGGCGGCGACCTGCTGCGCAGTCGCCTGACCCTCGCCGGTGTAGTTGCGATAAGTCACCACGTCCGACGTCAGACCATAGGCTTGCCGCGTCGCGGTAATGCTGCGGCTGATGTATTCGCTTTCCTTCTGCGCGGCGTTGGGTTTGACGCTGATCTGCTCGACGATCATCGGCCAGGCGGCACCGACGATCAGTGACGACAGCAGCAGCAGGGCCAGACCGATAGCCGGAATCCGCAAGTCCCGCAGGGTGACTGCGGAGAACACCGCCGCCGCGCAGATCAACGCGATCGCCATCAGGATCAGCTTCGCCGGCAGGACCGCGTTGATATCGGTGTAGCCGGCACCGGTGAACGGCTTACCGCCACGGCTGTGTGACAGCAGCTCGTAGCGGTCGAGCCAATAGGCGACGGCCTTGAGCAGCACCAGCATCCCGACCAGGCTGACCAGTTGGATACGCGCCGAGCGGCTCAGCGCACCCGTGCGACCCGAAAGTCGAATACCGCCAAAGACGTAGTGCGACAACAGGTTTGCCACGAACGCCAGGAACACAGCCACGAACAGGTAGCTGAGCACCAGCCGGTAGAACGGCAACTCGAAGGCGTAGAAGCCGAGGTCCTTCCCGAACTGCGGGTCCCTGACACCGAAATCACCGCCGTGCAAGAACAACTGAATCCGAACCCAGTATCCCTGCGCGACGACGCCGGCCAGCAGTCCGATCGCCACCGGCACGCCGATGCCCATCAGCCGCAGCCGGGCCAGCACGACGGCGCGATAACGCGCCACCGGGTCGTTGTCGTTGCTCGGCACGAAGACTGGCCGGGTGCGGTAGGCCAACGCCAGCCCGGCAAAGACGATGCCGCCGACCAGCAGTCCCCCCACCAGGAACACCACGATTCGGGTGACCAGCACGGTGGTGAACACCGACCGGTAGCCCAGTTCGCCGAACCACAGCCAATCGACGTACGCGTCGATCAGGCGTGGACCGGCGAGCAGCACCGCGATGACACCCAACGCGATCAAGATCAGAATCCGGCTACGCCGAGTCAGCTTCGGCATCCGTGCGGACGGCCGCATCCCCACTAGCTACACTCCCTGCTCGGTTTTGGCTGCTGCCAGAGATTTGTCTAGTCGGTCACAACTGTACGCATCTCAGAGCGTTAGCAACTCGGCGTTGGGGCCCCGTTAGTCATCGCATGCAACGCGTCCACCGCCTGGCCGAGTGTCTCGACCTTCACCAGCCGCAGACCTTGCGGCGTGTCGGAGCCCGCCTCGTAGCAGTTTTTCGCCGGCACCAGAAACACGGTGGCGCCGGCGGCACGCGCGGCGGCCATCTTGTGCGTGATCCCCCCGATAGCGCCAACCTTGCCGTCAATGCCGATGGTGCCCGTACCCGCGACGAAGGTCGACCCGACCAGGTCACCCGTGGTGAGTTTGTCGATCACCGCAAGACTGAACATCAACCCGGCCGAGGGGCCGCCCACATTGGCGAGGTTGAAATCCACCACGAACGGCGCCCACGGCGCGTCCAGCACCGCCACCCCCATGAATCCGTAGTCGCGGTCCTTGTTGGTGCCGAGCGTGATCTGCGCGACACCGGCCGGCTCGTTCTTGCGACGGAAGTCGATGGTCACCGACTGCCCCGGCTTGGTGTTCTTCAGCAATCCGGTGAACTGCTCGACATTGGCCACCGGCGTGCCGTTGACCGCGTCGATAGCGTCACCGGCTTTCAGCTTGCCCGCCGACGGTCCGGGATCGTTGACCGAGGCGACGGTTACCGCTTCCGGATATTTCAGATAACCCAGGGCCGCGTACTCGGCGCTGTCTTCGGAGTTCTTGAAATCGGCGTTGTTGGCCTTGTCGACCTCCTCCCGCGACTTGCCCGGCGGGTAGACAAGATCGCGGGGTACCAGCTGTTCTTGCCCGGAGAGCCACAGTGTTATGGCCTCGCCCAGACTCAGACCGTCGCGCTGGGACACCGTCGTCATGTTGAGATGACCTGACGTCGGATGTGTTTGGGTGCCTTCGATGTCGACTACCTGTTTGCCGTCGACTTCGCCGAGGGTGTCGAACGTGGGGCCGGGTCCGAGCGACACGAATGGCACCGTCACGACCGCGAGCAATACTCCGAACACCACGATCGGCACCAGCGCGACCATCAACGTCAAAATCCGCCTGTTCACGCCGCATAGACTAGACGGACCCCGCCGAAGCCGGTTCAGCTGCGAGCGTGACGGCGGATGGCGCTTTCTTCTGCCCTGATGGGTACCGTTGACCGTATGGCTGACCTGCCTTTCGGTTTCTCCTCCGGAGACGACCCCGACCGCGACAAACGCGGGAAGAACGAACCCGACCCCGGCTCGGGCGCTAACCCGCTGGGCCCGTTCGGTTTCAGCGGGGATTTCGCCATGGCCGACCTGGGTCAAATCTTCACCCGCCTGGGCGAGATGTTCGGCGGTGTCGGCAGCGCGATGACCGCGGGTCAGAGTTCCGGACCGGTCAACTACGCCCTGGCCCGCCAAGTGGCAGCCAGCTCGGTCGGTTTCACGGCGCCCATCCCGGAAGCGACCAACTCCGCGATCGCCGACGCGGTGCACCTGGCGGAGACCTGGCTGGACGGGGCCACCTCACTGCCCGCCGGCACCACCAGGGCGGTGGGCTGGAGCCCCACCGACTGGGTCGACAACACCTTGGACGTCTGGAAGCGACTGTGCGATCCGATGGCTGAGCAGATCTCGACGGTCTGGGCGTCGTCGCTGCCGGAGGAGGCCAAGAGCATGGCCGGCCCGCTGCTCACGGTGATGTCGCAGATGGGCGGCATAGCGTTCGGTTCGCAGCTGGGTCAGGCACTCGGCCGGTTGTCGCAGGAGGTACTGACATCGACCGACATCGGCCTGCCGCTGGGACCTAAGGGAGTGGCCGCAATCCTGCCCGCTGCCGTCGAGGACTTTTCGTCCGGCCTGGAGCAGCCGCGCAGCGCGATCCTGACCTTCCTGGCCGCCCGTGAAGCCGCCCATCATCGCCTGTTCGGCCACGTTCCCTGGCTGGCCGGGCAGCTGCTGGGCGCTGTCGAGGCCTACGCCAAGGGCATGAAAATCGACATGACCGGAATCGAGGAGCTGGCCCGCGACTTCAATCCGGCCACGCTGACCGATCCGGCCGCCATGGAGCGGTTGCTGAGCGAGGGAGTATTCGAGCCCAAGGCGACACCGACACAGGTCCAGGCGCTCGAGCGGCTCGAGACGCTGCTCGCCCTGATCGAGGGCTGGGTCCAGACCGTGGTGACCAATGCGCTCGGCGAGCGCATTCCGGGCACCGCCGCACTCAGCGAGACGCTGCGCCGGCGCCGGGCCAGCGGCGGTCCCGCCGAACAGACGTTCGCCACCCTGGTCGGGCTGGAGCTGCGGCCACGCAAACTGCGGGAGGCCGGCGCGCTGTGGGAGCGCCTGACCCAGGCCGCCGGTGTGGACGCCCGGGACGCGGTGTGGCAACACCCTGACCTGCTGCCCGCGGCTGACGATCTGGACGACCCGGCCGCTTTCATCGACCAAGTCATCGGCGGGGACACCAGCGGCATCGACGAGGCGATCGCCGAACTCGACCGTGAAACCGGCGGCCCGGAGGACTCCGGCCCCGGCCCTGTGGATAACTGAGCCGCTAGCCGAGCCCGGCGTGGCACAGTTTCTGGTCATGCCGCGGGCAGTTCCTACCTTGTATTCGCTTGATCCGGCGATGCCGGTGCTCCTGCGGCCCGACGGTGCCGTGCAAGTGGGCTGGGATCCGCGCCGGGCCGTGCTGGTGCATCCACCCGGCGGCCTGAGCGCTTCGTCGGTGGCCGCGCTACTGCGGTCCATGCGCTCGCCGACACCGATCACCGAGCTGCAGCGCCAAGCCGTCAGCCAGGGATTGGTGGACGGCGAGGAGGTGGTGAACCTCGTCGGGCAATTGGTCGGCGCCGGTGTCGCGATCCGCGGGCATCGGGGTTGCCCGGGCCGCGCGGCGTCGATCCGGATCCACGGTCGCGGACCGTTGTCGGACCTGCTGATGCAGGCCTTGCGCTGCTCGGGAGCGCGGGTCGGGCAGAGCAGCCAACCGCATGCCGCGGTCAGCAGCGGCACGGTGGATTTGGTGGTGTTGTCCGACTATCTGGTAGCCGATCCACGTTTGGTGCGCGATATGCACAACGAGGGCATTGCGCACCTGCTCGTTCGGGTTCGTGACGGCACCGGCCTGGTCGGACCGCTGGTTATCCCGGGCGTAACGAGCTGCCTACGCTGCGCCGATCTGCACCGCAGTGACGTGGACTGCGCGTGGCCAGCAATCGCTGCCCAGCTGCGCGGCACCGTCGGAGTGGCCGACCGAGCGACGTTGCTGGCGACGGCCGCGCTGGCGCTCAGCCAGGTCAACCGGGTGATCGCCGCGGTGCGCGGTGAACAAGCCGACCGCGATCCGCCGTCGGCTCTCAACGCCACGCTGGAGTTCGACCTCAACGCCGGCTCCATCGTGGCGCGCCAATGGACCCGGCATCCGTTGTGCTCGTGTGACGGTGGCCGTGACGGCGTCTAGCCGCGTCTAGCCGAGGCGGCCCTGCTCCGGGACGTTCGTGGAGACCGCGGCATAGGCTCTGGCCAAGTCGTCCAGCACGCCTTCGGTCAAGGTGCCGTCTTTGCGGTGCTTGTCCAGCGTTTCGATGATCGCCCTGAATAAGGCGTCGGCGGTGTCGTGCTGCGTTTGTTTTGCTGACATGGCTTTGGCGGTCCACCCTCCGGATGTGGGGATCGATGCGTCACACCGTTGCGACCTGCAAGAGACTACATAGCGGCTGTGCCCGCGGCGATCCGAAAATCCACCCGTCATCCGGCGAGCCGAAGGCGGGGTGGGGGCCGTCGGTCCGGTGCTCAGCCGCCCGGGCCCGCCGTGCACGCGCGGCCGGTTGATGCCGGATCAATACCCGTTGACGCAACCGTCATGGATGATGGGTATGTGTCAGACATCAAACGCGGCCGCGCCGCGCGCAACGCCAAGCTGGCCAGCATTCCGGTCGGCATGGCCGGCCGGGCGGCTCTTGGCTTCGGCAAACGGCTGACCGGCAAGTCGAAAGACGAGGTCAACGCCGAGCTGATGGAGAAGGCCGCCAACCAGTTGTTCACCGTCCTGGGCGAGCTCAAAGGCGGGGCGATGAAAGTCGGACAGGCGTTGTCGGTGATGGAAGCAGCCATTCCCGAGCAGTTCGGTGAGCCCTATCGCGATGCGCTGACCAAGCTGCAGAAGGATGCCCCGCCGCTGGCCGCGGCCAAGGTCCACCGGGTGCTCGATGCACAGTTGGGCACGAAGTGGCGGGAGCGGTTCAGTTCGTTCGACGACACCCCGGTTGCCTCGGCCAGCATCGGCCAGGTGCACAAGGCGGTGTGGTCCGACGGCCGCGAAGTGGCCGTCAAGATTCAGTACCCGGGTGCCGACGAGGCCCTGCGGGCCGATCTGAAGACCATGCAGCGCATGGTCGGCATGCTCAAGCAGCTCTCGCCGGGCGCCGATGTTCAAGGTGTCGTCGACGAACTGATCGAACGCACCGAGATGGAGCTCGACTACCGGTTGGAGGCCGACAACCAGCGGGCATTCGCCAAGGCGTACCACGACCACCCACACTTCGCGGTGCCGCGGGTCGTGGCCAGCGCACCCAAGGTGGTGATCCAGGAGTGGATCGACGGGGTGCCGATGTCGGCGATCATCCGCAACGGCAACCAAGAACAGCGCGACCTGATCGGGACCCGGCTGATAGAGCTCACCTTCGACGCCCCACGCCGGCTCGGGATGCTGCACGGTGACGCCCACCCCGGGAACTTCATGCTGATGCCGGACGGTCGAATGGGCGTCATCGACTTCGGAGCCGTGGCACCATTGCCCGGCGGCTATCCCATCGAGCTGGGGATGACGATCCGGCTGGCCCGCGACAAGAATTACGACCTGCTGTTGCCGACCATGGAGAAAGCCGGTTTCATCCAGCAGGGACAGCAGGTCTCGGTCCGGGAGATCGACGAGATGCTGCGCCAGTACGTCGAACCCATCGAAGTCGACGTCTTCCACTACACCCGCAAGTGGCTACAGCGGATGACCGTGAGTCAGTTCGACCGATCGGTCGCGCAGATCAAGGTGGCACGGCAAATGGACCTGCCGGCCAAGCTGGCGATCCCGATGCGGGTCATCGCGTCGGTGGCCGCGATCCTTTGTCAGCTGGGCGCGCATGTGCCGATCAAGTCGCTGACCGAGGAGCTAATTCCCGGCTTCGCCGAGCCCGATACGGCTGTGGTCTGATACGCGGTCGAGCCGGGTAGCCGGCGCAGACCTGGCCCGCGGCGGTCCGTGCGCATTCGCCAAGTGACGGCGCCGATGTCTCCACAAGGCCGGGCCCGGCTCTCGGCGAGCCGGGCCCGGGCCTCCTAAGCGGCGACCTTGCGGGGACGCCCCCGCGGACGCTTGCGGCTCACGATCGCGCCGCGCTCGAAAATCTCGCCGCCCCAGACGCCCCATGGCTCGGCACGTTCCAGCGCGGCCGCCAAACATTGGCGCCGGACCGGGCAGTCGGTGCACAGCGTTTTGGCGCGCTCGAGATCAGCTGGGGTGTCGGCGAACCATAGGTCGGGATTGCCCACATGGCATGGCAACGCCGGCAGCCGATTTTTGGGGACTGTCAGTGCTGACATGTTCTGGCTCACCTGCTTCCTGGTCTTGGGGCTGTCTTTCGAAAGTGATCCGGACCAGGTGAGGGAGGTTGGCCCCCAACAAATTTGGCCACGGATCCTGGTGACTTGGGTCCGTGGCCATTCGGCGAATCTGGGGCTGTTACGCAGTGTCTACGTTGAGCTCCGATCCACGGACGCGTCAGTCGCGGCGGCGACGCGGTGCTTAGCCGCTGCCGCCGGTGCGGCGGCGGCATGAGGGGTTCCCGCGGTTGACGCCGCGGCAGCCACGCTCGCACCGAACACGCTGATGTCGAGCATCGTGGCCAACCTCCTCTCGTACCGCTTGCCGATTTGCCAGCCTTCAACGCCGGCAGCGAAGTGCGTTTCGAGGGTAATCGGTCGCGGCTGCCAATGCCAACCGATTTTCTGACCTGCGGTTTCGTTGCTCAGCGAGCCTGCCTGACCATGTCGAGCACGTCGGCTCCGTACTGTTCCAGCTTTCGGGCACCGATACCCGGAATGGCGATGAGCGTCTCGTCGTCGTCGGGGCGCATCTCGGCGATCGCGATGAGTGTGTTGTCGGTGAAGACGACGTAGGCCGGCACGTTCTGTTCCTTAGCGATGTTCAGCCGCCACGACTTCAGCTGCAGCAGCAACTCCTCGTCAACGTCGCCTGCGCATGTTTCACATCGCCGCAGCATGACGGCTGCCGGGGTGGTCAGCTCCTTGTTGCAGACCCGGCAGCGGGCGGAGGCCCGGTTGCGACGGGCTTTGCCCGGCCCCGGTTCGGCACGCGTCTGCGGCGCAATGCCGTTGAGGAACCGCGACGGCTTACGGCTCTGGCGACCGCCCGGCGCCCGAGCCAGAGCCCAGCTGAGGGCCAAATGCACTCGGGCCCTGGTGATTCCGACATACAGCAGGCGACGCTCTTCCTCGACCGGCTCACTGTCGGGGCCGTGCGCCAGCGCATGCGAGATGGGTAATGTGCCGTCGGCCAATCCGACCAGAAACACTGCATCCCACTCCAGGCCCTTGGCCGCATGCAGCGAGGCAAGCGTGACGCCCTGCACCACCGGCGGATGCCGCGCGTCGGCTCGGGCCCGAAGCTCGGACAACAGTCCCGGAAGCTGTAAATGCGGACGCTGCGCCACCTCGTCGTCGACCAGTTGCGCCAAAGCGGTGAGTCCCTCCCAGCGTTCCCGGGCGCGGGCACCCACCGGCTCGTGTGCCGTCAACCCCAGCGGTTCCAGAACGCCGCGGACCGCGTCGGGCAATGAAGCGTCGGTACCCCGTTCAGCGGCACGCTGTAACGCCACCAGCGCCTGCTTGATCTCCTGACGGTCGAAGAACCCCTCGCCGCCGCGAACCTGATAGGCGATGCCCGCTTCGGTCAGCGCTTCCTCGTAGACCTCGGACTGTGCGTTGACGCGGTACAGAATCGCGATTTCTGAAGGCGCAGTGCCGGATTCGATCAACCGGCCGATCGACGCCGTCACCGCGGCAGCCTCGGCGGGTTCGTCGGGATACTCCTGGAACGACGGGACGGGACCGGGCTCACGCTGGCCGGATAACCGCAACTTGCTGCCCGCGACCCGGCCCCGAGCGGCTTCGATCACCCGATTGGCCAACGACACCACCTGCGGAGTGGACCGGTAGTCACGCTCCAGGCGCACCACCGTGGCGTCGGGGAACCTGCGGGAGAAGTCGAGCAGGAAGCGCGGGGAGGCTCCGGTGAATGAGTAGATGGTCTGATTGGCGTCGCCGACGACGGTCAGATCGTCGCGATCCCCCAACCATGCCGACAGCACCCGCTGCTGCAGCGGCGTGACGTCCTGGTATTCGTCGACAACGAAGCAGCGGTAGCGATCCCGGAACTCCTCGGCCACCGCGGCGTCATTTTCGATAGCGGCCGCGGTATGCAGCAGCAGGTCGTCGAAGTCGAGCAGGGTGACGCTGTCGTCGCGGACTTTGAGGGATTCGTATTCGGAGTAGACCGCCGCGATGTGTGCCGCGTCCAACGGGGTGTCCCGGCGCACGGCCGCCACCGCGCTCGGGTAATCCTCCGGACCGATCAGCGAGGCTTTGGCCCACTCGATCTCGCCGGCGAGATCCCGGACGTCATCGGTGCTGGCCTGGAGCCTGGTGCGGCTGGCCGCGCGGGCCACGACGGCGAACTTGGTGTCCAGCAACTGCCAGCCGATGTCACCAACCACGCGTGGCCAGAAATACCGCAGCTGGCGATGCGCCGCCGCATGAAAGGTCAGCGCCTGCACCGCGCCGACGCCCGAACCGACCTGCGCGGCGGCGCCCAGCGCACGCAGCCGGGCGCGCATTTCCCCAGCTGCACGCTGGGTGAACGTCACGGCCAGTACTTGACCGGCAGCCACATGACCACTGCCAACCAGGTGGGCGATCCGGTGCGTGATGGTGCGCGTCTTCCCGGTTCCGGCTCCGGCGAGCACGCAGACCGGTCCGCGTGGAGCCAATACGGCTTGGCGCTGCTCGTCGTCCAGTGCGGCGGTCAGTGCGTCTGCGACCATCGGCATAGCGTCCATCTTGGCAGCGGCGGCCGACAAGTCGGGCGTTTCGACGCGCCGCGGCCTGCGTCGTCGCCGGGTGCCGCCGCCTCCCCAGGGCTGCCCCGGGTAAGCGGGCGATGCCCGCGCTCCGGCCCACTCCACGCCCGCATGGTTGTCGGGCTACGTTTACCAGCTATGACCAACGCTGCGCTCACCATCTACACGACGTCATGGTGTGGCTACTGTTTCCGGCTCAAGACGGCGCTCAAGACAGAGGGAATCACGTACGCCGAGGTCGACATCGAACACGACAGCGCGGCTGCGGAGTTTGTCGCCTCGGTCAACGGCGGCAACAGGACGGTCCCGACGGTCAGGTTTGCCGACGGCTCAACGCTGGCCAACCCGAGCGCAAACGTGGTCAAAGCCAAACTGGCAGAAGTCGGCGGCTGAGGCGGCCCGGTGTCGGCCATTCACCCGGCGCGCCCAGACACGGCCCGTCGCCTGGACAAAGGTGCCCAACAAGAGGTCCGGTCGCCCGTACGATAAGAGTTACGGCGTCGACCTCCAGGCATAACTCGCCGGTACCATAAGCGCCACCCAACCGCGGACGGCGGTCCGCAGAAAACGGCTATCAACGATGAGGCCAACCGGCTCAACCCGCTCGAGCGTGACATATCTGGCGCTCCGGCTGAAGTGGCAAGCGGCAGATATTCGCGCCGCCCTTGCCGGCACGGGCAAGTCGCTGTTCATCATCTGCACTGCGCTACTCGTGATCACGGCGTGCTCGCGCACAGGCACGGCAGCGAAGCCGAGCACCGCCACAACCACGCCGCTGTCGGGTGCCGATGCGTTGATCATCAGCGTCGAAGAGGTACGGCGGATCGCCAATTACGAGGAACTGACCGCACGTTCACACGCGGACTTGCGTCATCCGCCACCAGGCGACCTGAGCGCACCGGGCCCCTGCCGGGCGGCCGGGACCAGTGATCTCACATTCGCCAGCGGCTGGATAGAGTTCCGGAGCGCGGGCTACAGCGGCGTCACCGACGAAATACGCCCCGGCGGCATGGCTCTGGTGGGTTCGGTCAGTCAAGCCGTTGCCATCTACCCGGACGCGCATGCAGCACGCGCAGCGCTCGACCAGCTGGAAGCTTCGCTGAACGCGTGCATGGCATTACATGACCCCAAGTACACGTTCAACGTGGACAAGCCCGACCCCGCCACGCTGCGGATCACCGACCAAGGATGGAGCCACCTGTATCGCGTCAAGAACGCGGTATTGATGTCTGTCGGTGTATTGGGCATCGAACCAGCTGAACGGATCGCCAATACCTTGCTTGACGCGATCTGCGATCGCGTCAAGTAGTCGACCGCGGCAGTTCAGTCGCGCGCCGCCGCCCAGGATTCGATGATGATGCGGGCAATCGAGACGGACCCCGGTAGCCGCAATGTCGACTCCGATGCGGTGGTCGTCCAGTCGCCCGCGTCCAGCGCCGCACGCACTTCATCGCGGGTGAACCAGCCGGCCTCGGCGATCTCGCCGTCGTGGAATGAAAAATCTTGATCCCGGTCAGCTACGGCATGGAAGCCCACCATCAGCGAACGCGGGAACGGCCAGGGTTGGCTGCCTAGGTAGCGCACATCACGGACGGTCAGACCGATTTCCTCACGGATCTCGCGGGCCACGCATACCTCGAACGATTCACCTGCCTCGACGAAGCCCGCCAGCAGAGAGAACATCCGCGGCGGCCATGCCGCTTGGCGGGCCAATACCGCGCGATCACCGCCGTCGTGAACCAGGCAGATCACCGCCGCATCGATACGGGGAAACTCCTCGTGACCGGTGATCAGGCTGACGCGTGACCATCCAGCCCTGGCCGGTTTGGTCGGGGTCCCATCGACCGGGCTGAATCGCGCGGTGCCATGCCAGTTCAATAACGCCAATGCCGACGACACCAATTGGCTACTGGTGTCATCGATGACCTTGCCGAGCCTGCGAAGGTCCACTACTTCGGCCTCCACACCCAGATTCTCGGGGGGCTCCAGTGCGCCCCTGATCGCCCAGACGTGGCGATCGCCCTCGATACGGCCCAGGAACACCGCCTCCGACGGTGGCTTGTCGCCCAGCGCGGCCGCCGGACCCAGCACCGCTCGGCCATCGGCAACTAGGACCTGGTTGCGCGAATCCACCCGCAGTAGCGCCGCATCGGCCCAGCCGGCAGCCGCCGCGTCGACATCGGTCCGCAAGTGGTCGGCTCGGTCGGCGCCGATGCGCGACAGGAATGGAACGTCCCGCAGCCGGAAGTCCACGCTAGGCCCTAATGCCCACGTGGCGGACCCGAGCTTGCGATCGCCACGCAACCCACCACGTGACGACCCGCCGCGCCCGGCTCCGCCGAGCTTGCGATCGCCACGCAACCCACCACGTGACGATCCGCCGCGCCCGGCTCCGCCGAGCTTGCGATCGCCACGCAACCCACCACGTGACGACCCGCCGCGCCCGGCTCCGCCGAGCTTGCGATCGCCACTAGTGCCCCGTATTGCGGACGTAGAGGAGACGGTCGTCGGCCTCGATGGCGTCCACCTCGGGTGCTCCGATACGCAATAGTTCTCCATTGCGGACGACGCCGAGCACGATGTCCCCCAGATGCCGCGGAGAACCGCCGACTTCGCTCGGCTCCACCTCACGTTCGGCAATCGCCAGCCCAGTATCCGGCGTCAACAGATCCTCTATCATCTGCACAACGCTGGGTGTGGTGGTGGCAAGTCCAAGCAATCGACCGGCGGTCTCGGAGGAAACCACCACCGAGTCCGCCCCCGATTGCTCCAGCAGATGCTGGTTTTCGGCCTCCCGGATAGAAGCCACGATCTTGGCCTTGGGCGAGATCTCGCGGGCGGTCAAAGTCACCAACGCCGCCGTGTCGTCACGGCTCGCGGCAACGATGATCGAGGCCGCATGCTGGGCACCGGCCAACCGCAGCACGTCGGATTTGGTGGCGTCGCCATGGACGGTGACCAACCCCGCCGCCGCCGCGCGGTCGAGGGCCGCCCGGTCGGTGTCGACGACGACAATCTCACCAGGGACCACCTCGTCGCCGAGCATCGCGGTAATCGCCGTTTTGCCTTTGGTCCCATAGCCGATGACGACGGTGTGGTTGCGCACTCTGTTCCTCCAACGCTGGATCTTCAGTGCTTGCCGGGACGTCTCCGTGACCACCTCGAGCGTCGTCCCGACCAACAGGATCAGGAACGCGATGCGCAGCGGTGTGATGATCAAGACGTTGGTCGCGCGCGCGAATTCGGAAATGGGTGTGATGTCGCCATAACCGGTCGTCGACAACGTCACCGCCGAGTAATACAGGCAATCCAAAAACGTCAGTTCGTCGCCCTGTGAGTCGTGGTATCCGTCCCGATCGACGTAGACGGTAATGGCGCCGACCAACAACGCCGCCAAGGCAATCGCCACCCGGCGGGTAATGATGCGCGCGGGGCTGGCCCGACCCGAAGGAATGCGCAACACCCCGACGAGTGCGTAACTCGGCTGGACCGTCAACCTCTCGTCGAGACGCCTCAGCCGCCGCCAACTACCTTTTGCCACGGGAATCCGTCATCGGCTGATCCCAAAGCACGACACAGGCACGAGGAACATGTAACCACGATCAGGTGTTGCAACGGCGAGCGGAGTCAGCCAGCAGCGCGGCCAACGCCGCACCGTCGGGCAACTCATCGGGAACAACGGTGATGCCGCTGCGGACGTAGTAGAACGCGGTGCGTACCGATGACTCCGAGCAGCCGAGCAGCGCAGCCCACGCCAGCCGGTACACAGCCAACTGGACGGCGGCCTGCCGCCTGGCTTCCGGCCCGCGTGGCGGCTCACCGGTCTTCCAGTCGACCACGGTGACGCCGCCGTCGGGGTCGGCGAACACCGCATCGATGCGGCCGCGAACCACGGTGTCGCCGATCGGCATCTCGAACGGCACTTCTACCGCGATCGGGGTGCGAGCAGCCCAGGGCGATGCGGTGAACGCCGCCCGCAGGTTGGCCAACTCCTCGGCGTTGCTCGCGTCGGAATCGGCGGCACCCGGAAGGTCTCCGAGATCGAACAGCAATTCGGCTCCGTAGAACTGCTGGACCCAGGAGTGAAAGGCGTTGCCCAGCAAAGCCTGCGGATCCGGACGCGACGGCAGACGATGGGCTAGCCGCTGCCGTGCCTTGGCAGGATCGCGGCCCAGCTCCACCAGACCGCTGACCGACAACTGGCCCGGCAGCTCGCGGGCCGGCGGTTGCACCGCGCGCGCACGTTCGGCCAGCAGCGCATCGACGTCACGGACCCACCCCTCCGTGTCAGCGTTCCCGGCGTCGATCACTTCGGACGCTGTTGCCTCAGCCACCAGCCGGGCCCCGCGTTCCACGTCAGCTCGCCGCGCGCCCAGCGGCTCAGCTGGCCAGACCGCTTGAATAGCGTTGTTCCACAACGGGTTACGCTCAGCTTCAGCCGGCGCGGGAGCCCACTGGTCCACAATCCCGCACGGATCGCCGGCCGTAACCGAGTGATCGATGATGTCTTTGACTTCGCAGAGGAATTCCGAAGGCCCGCACGGCTTGACCCCGGTAGCGCCCCAGTGGTGACCCGATACCAACAGGGTGTCCTCGGCACGAGTGACACCGACATACAGCAACCGACGCTCCTCATCGACACGTCGCTGATCGAGCTGACGACGGTGCTCAGAGATCTTGTCCGACAGCTGTTTTCGATTGGTCACCGCCGAGGTGTCCAGGACCGGGATACCGAGCACCCCGGCCGAGGCGCGGTCGCCGCGCAGCAGTGGTGGTAGCTCACCGGGGTCGGTTAACCAGGTGCTCCGCGACGCGGTCGACGGGAAAACGCCGCCTGACAGGTGTGCGACCGCCACGACCTGCCACTCCAAGCCCTTTGCGGCATGCACGGTGAGCACCTGCACCCTGTCGCGTGCGACCGCCGGCTGCCCGGGGGGCAGGCCGTTTTCTACTTCTGCGGCCACGTCCAAGTAAGCCAGCAGACCAGCCACCGACGCCTTTGCCGGCACTTCCGTGCTCGACGAGGTAGCCCGCTCCGCGTATTTCGCCACCACGTCCGAGAAAGCGTCGAGATGCTCGGTGCCAGACCACTCTGCGGTAGCGGCCGATTTGGCGCGGGCTTCGCAATCGACACCCAGCACGCGGCGCACCTCGGCAACTAGATCCGGCAGGCAATGGCCGAGTTGTGCACGCAGCAGGTTCAGTTCGCCGGCCAGCGCCACGATACGCCGGTACCCTGCCACCGAGTACCAGTCGGCCGGACCCGGGTCGCTGATCGCGTCGGCCAGACATGGGGTGTCGCTGTCGGGGCCGGCTGCCGCCGCAATCGACTCGGGCGACGATTCATTCGGGCCGCCCGCCAGGGCCAGCGCGCGCCGCCACAGCGCTGCCAGGTCCCGGCCACCGAGCCGCCAGCGGGGACCGGTCAGCACCTGCATCGCCGCGGCTCCGGCCGTCGGCTCGGCCACCAGACGCAGCATGGCCACCACGTCGGCGACCTCTGGAATGGACAACAGGCCGGCCAGCCCAACCACTTCGACCGGGATTCCGCGAGCACGCAGTGCATCGGCGATGGGTGCCGCGTCAGCGTTGCGGCGCACCAGCACGGCTGCGGTTGGCGGGCCGACCCCATCGGCCCGAGCCCGCAAGTAGTGCCGTTGAAGATGGTCGGCAATCCAGTCACGTTCGGCCCGCACGTCGGGGAGCAGTGCGCAGCGAACGGTCCCGGGCGGGGCGTCCGGGCGTGCCCGCAATGCACGCACCGCGACCGATCGCCGGCGCGCCTCCGCAGAAATGGCGTTTGCCAAGTGCAGCGCTCGCGGCGGGTTACGCCAACTGGTCCGCAGCTCCAGGATCGGCGCTGGTGTGCCGTCGGAGAGGGGGAAGTCGGTGGTGAAGCGCGGCAGGTTCGTCGCCGAGGCACCGCGCCAGCCGTAGATCGACTGAATCGGGTCCCCGACCGCCGTGAGCGCCAGCCCGTTGTCGACTCCGCCGCCGAACAACGACGACAAGGCGACCCGCTGGGAATGGCCGGTGTCCTGATACTCGTCGAGCAACACCACCCGGAATTGGTTCCGCAGTTCGCGACCGACCTCCGGGAACGACGCCGCCAGCCGCGCGGCAGACGCCATCTGCAACCCGAAGTCCATCACCTTCCCGGCCCGCATGCGTTCTAGCAACGCATCCAGCAATGGCACCAACTCGGCGCGCTCATTCTGGGTGGCCAGCATCCGCAGCAACCACTGGCTGGGGCCGCGGTCGCGCTGATAGGGGCCCGCCGGCAAGGTGTGCACCAGTCGCTCCCGCTCAACGTGGGTGTCGCGGAGTTGCCCGGTGTCCACCAGGTGCTCAGCGAGCTGGCCCCATAACCGCAGTACCATCGCGGTGACCGCCGCCGGGGTCTTCTGGGTACGCAATTCACCGCGATACCCGTTGACCACCTCGAACGCCAGCTGCCACAGCTCTGTCTCGGTGAGCAACCTGGTGTCGGGCTCGACAGGCAGCAGCAATCCGTAGTCACGCAGCAACGACCCGGCGAATGCGTGGTACGTGCTGACCACCGGAGTGCCCGCGGATTCGCACGCCGCCGGGCCGGTTTCCAGCCCGGCCAACCGCGCCAGTCGAGACCGGACGCGGCGCAGCAGTTGGCCGGCGGCCTTACGGGTGAACGTCAGGCCCAGCACCTGACCGGGTTCGGCGTAGCCGTTGGCGATCAACCACACCACCCGCGCCGCCATCGTCTCGGTCTTGCCGGCTCCGGCCCCGGCGATGACCACCAGTGGGCCCGGCGGCGCGGCGATCACGGCTGCCTGCTCCTCCGTGGGCGGGAAAAGCCCTAGCGCACAAGCTAATTCGGCGGGGCTGTAGCGGGCATTTTTCACAGCGGTGACCTGTCGGTGTGTGCCGGGCAAAACAGCCGGATCGGGCAGTTCGAGCAACCGTCGTTGCGTCGGGCGATGAACTGCGGCCCGGCCATCGCCTCGGCGGCCCGCCGCATCAGACCGCGCCATTGATCACGAGCGGCCGGTGTCAACGGATCCTGCTCGCGTTCAGTGGCGCCAGTCGTCCCGCACTTCCCGGGATAGACCAGACGCGCGCCACCGGGCTCGTCGCCTGTGGGCACCATCCCTTCCGCGACCGCCAGCTGATACATCGCCAGTTGCGCATGCTGTTGGGCATCGTCCTTGCTCACCGGTGTCTTGCCGGTTTTGACGTCGACGATCACCAGCCGACCCGCGCCGTCGCGTTCCAGCCGATCGACGCGGCCGCGCAGCCGGATCTTTCCGCCGTCGTCGCGGCGGGTCTGCAGGACGCCGTCCACCTCGATCTCGACGCCGACCTCGGTCAACTCACCACGGGTCCGCGCTCGCCACTCGACAAACGACTGGATCATCGCGCGGTGCCGGGCAAGCTCATTGGACGAATACCAGCTCGCGTCGAAGGGCAGCCGTTGCCAAACCCGGTCCAGCTCGGCCAGCAGTTGAGCTTCACTCCGGCCCGCCCCGGCGATCAGCGCGTGCAGCACCGAACCGACGGTGGAGCGAAGCTCACGCGGCATGGCTCCGCCGTGGCGTTCGGTCAGCCACCGTAAGGGACACTCGCTCAGCGTCTGCAGGCCCGAGGGCGTCAACGTGACGACATCCCCACTGCCGTAGAGCGGTTCACCGGTGCTGACCGGGATCAGCCCGTGCCACCCGTCCGGGTCGGCCCCCGCCACACCGGCCGTGGCCAACCGCGCCAATTGCGTTGCCGCACATGCCCGAGCAGCGTCATCGACCACGCCGTCAGGTGCACACACGACAGCCCGCAACCGACCCACCACCGCCGCGGCCGACAGGACACGTGGTGCCGGCTCCGGCTGCGCCGCCACGGGTTCGCCGCCACCATCAGCCAAACGGGCGATCTCGAAAAAGAATGCCGACGGTAGTGCCGGTTCCTGGCCACCTCCGCCGGCGTCGTTGTCGACGGCTGTCACCAGCAACCGGCGCCGGGCCCGACCCATGGCGGCCACCAAAAGCCGCCGCTCCTCGGCCAGCAGCGGCGCCCGGGCAGAGGCGTTTTGGGTGACACCGTCGAGTTCATCGAGCAGCCGCTGGGTAGCCAACACGCCACCACGCGGAATCGTGTTCGGCCACAGCCCTTCCTGCAATCCCGCTATGACAACGAGATCCCATTCGTGTCCCAGGGCGGCGTGCGCGCTGAGCACCATCACCTGTTCTGTCTGCGATACCGGCTCGGCGCTAACGCGTGGCAGCTGCAGAGCCGTGACATGCTCGATGAGTCCGCGCAGCGACGCACCCGAAGTTCGGGAGACGTACTGGTCGGTGATGTCGAACAAGGCGGTCACCGCTTCCAGATCCCGCGCGGCCTGGACGCCCGCCGGGCCGCCGCGCTCGCTGGCTGCGAGCCAGCGGCTTTGAAGACCTGAGCGATGCCAGCCAGCCCACAGCGTGTACCGCGGATCTTGACCCTGACGGTGGCACCGTGCGGCCGCGGCGAGCACGGCACGCACTCGCCGCAGCGGGCCGGCCTGCGGCCCTGAGAGCGACGGGGGCGATTCAGCTTCGGGGGAAAGTGCCTGTGCCAGTAGGTCACCGAAATCACCCGGTGAACCGCCGGCCCGGCCGCGCAGCAGCGTCCGCCGCAGCTGGCGGAGCGTAACCGGGTCGACGCGGCCGATGGGCCCGGTGAGCAGCGCCAATGCCCGCTCACCGGTGAGCCCGTCAGCGGTCGCGGCCAAAACGGTGAGCAGCGCAGCCGGGGCGGGCTCCTCCGACAACGACCCGCCGATCGCCGGCATGGCCACCGGAACTCCGGCCGCAGCCAGCGCCCGGGGCAGCCGCGCGGCGGCGCGCGGCACCGACCTGACGATCACCGCCATCTGCGACCACCGCACCCCGTCGATCACATGGGCTCGTCGCAGAGTATCGGCAATCATCGCCGCTTCGGCATGCGCCGAGCCGGCCAGCCGCACGGCAACCGAACCGTCCCGTTCCCCGGTGCCCTCGATCTGTTTTTCGGCGCTGCCACCGGGCAACCGCCGGGTGATGCCACTGACGGCACGCGCCACCGCGGGCGCGCAGCGATGCGACACCGTCAAGGTCACTAAGCGTCCGCGTTCGACAGCCCTGACCAGTAACCCGGCGGGCTCGCCGCCGCGGAAACCGAATACGGCCTGGTTCGGGTCACCCGCCACCACGGCACGTTCGGTGCCCGCGGCCAGCGCCCGGACCAGCCGGGCTGCCTGCGGATCGAGTTGCTGAGCATCGTCGACCAGCAGCAGCCGGACACGGGCCCGCTCGGCTGCCAGGAGTCCCGGATCAACCGCGAAGGCCTCCAACGCCGCCCCGACGAGTTCAGCGGCCCCCAATGCCCGTGCCGTCGCTTGTGGGGCCGCCATGCCGGCCGCCGAACGCAGCAACATCACCTGCTCGTATTGGCGGGCGAAGCGGCCGGCGGCAATCCATTCTGGCCGCCCGCAGCGACGGCCCAGCCGCTCCAGATCCCACGGGTCTACGCCACGTTCGAAGCAACGTGCCAATAGATTTCGCAATTCGTTGGCGAATCCGGCGGTGCTCAGCGCCGGCCACAGATGCTGCGGCCAGGCGGATTGGGAGGCCGCTGCGTCCTCGAGGTCGCCGGCTAGCAGCTCGCGGATGATCGCATCCTGTTCGGCACTGGTGAGCAGCCGCGGCGGCCCGTCTCCGGTACGCTCCGCGTTGCGTCGCAATAGTGCATAGGCGTAGCCGTGCACGGTACGCACCAGCGGCTCGCGGACCGCGGACCGGCCGGAACCGATCCTGCTCGACCGCAGCAACGCCGACGTCAACGCGCTGCGTGCGCGTACCCCCAGCCGCCCTGAACCGGTAAGCAGCAGAACCGATTCCGGATCGGCACCCGCGGCGATATGCGCAACCGCGGCCTCGACCAGCAGGCTGCTCTTACCGGTCCCTGGGCCGCCCAGCACGCGCACCAGCCCGCGCACTCCCGGCACGAGCAGCTCGTGCGCCTCGGCACCCCAGCTCAATGGCATAGCCGCATGTAACCACGAGGGTCTGACACGCTCTGGCGGCCAGAGCCGGTGAAGCCCCCCGGGAGAGTTCGGTCTCAACCGTTGACGTCCTCAGCGGCGATCGGACGCGGCCTGCAGCAGCCGGCCGTCACCGATGCCAGCACACAGGTCCCGCCCACAGCACCGCACCGACGTGGGCAGAGTCATTGCGTCTGATCGCGATTCGAGCCGGCGGCCGGTGTTTCCGAACGCGAGCGACCGCGCGGTCGTAGTCGTTGCGCAGCTGCGGATCGCGCAACACCCGGTAGGCCGCCAGAACTTGCCGCAGCCGTTCGTCGGCGCCCGAGTCTGGTTTGCCGGACCGCAAGTCCGGGTGGCACCTGCGCAATTGGCGCCGGTAGGCATGGGTTATTTCGGTCTGCGTTGCCGTAGGCGGAACGCCGAGAACTGAGTACGGGTCAATCATGGAGTAGCACCGCGCCTTTCGTGAGTGATGGCGGGTTGCTGCTGGAAGTGGGCGCGCCGTCGCGGGCGCGCCCACTTCTACCGGTACCCTCCGCGCAGCCTCACCTCAACCACGTTGGGTGGCAATGCGCTGCGGTTACGGACTCAGTCGCGCGTCGATTATGGCGACAGACGGCACGGAGGGCCGCAAGCGTCAAACAGATGTCAATCCGGCGTCATCACCTCCTCGTCGAGATCCGTTGCAACCAACAGTCGGAGCGGCTGAACGAATGCCGTCAGGCATTGATCGGCGTGCGCTCCCCGTTGTGGCTGATCTCGATACGGCGCGGTTTGGCCTTCTCCGCGATCGGAATGGTCAGGCGCAACACGCCGTCGTGGTAGCTGGCCTCGATTCTGTCGGTTTCGAGGGTGTCACCAAGGAACAACTGCCGGCTGAAGACGCCGCGCGGCCGCTCGGCCGCGACCACTTCGCGCTCGCGATCCACATCGGGGCGCTCCGCGCGCACCGTGAGCACATTGCGTTCGACGTCGAGGTCCAGTGAATCGGGGTCCACGCCCGGTAGATCGAATTCGACGATGAACTGGCCTTCTTCCCGCCAGGCATCCATCGGCATGACCGCCGGGCGCGCCGGAGTGCCCAGCGCTTGCTCGGTCCAACGGTCGAACGCGCGGAATGGATCTGAACGCATCAACATCATATTTCGCCTCCTAACCGCAACGATTATCTATGTTGATGGTCATAGGTTCTATCTACCACCTCGACTGGCCGCGCGCAAGCATGACAACTGAAAATTTTTCCGCTTCAGTAGCCGCAGCTGCTCTCGAACCTGCTGGCGTACACCGAATTTCAGCCATGGGCGACCTTCACCGCAGCCAGCCGCCACCGAGTGGCCCGGGACCGCGACGGGCCCGAAGCGACAGGGCACCGCAGCGAACCGTCGAGCAGATGGCACAATGCAGGTAACTGGTCGCCACTGGTCCGAATGGTTGATCGGGAAGTTCTGGAAACCCAGCGAGAAGCCGCCAATACGCACCGCCGTGCGGCAACGCCGGACTGCAGGCCAACGAGGCCGGCCAGCAGCCGGAGAGCTACAGCAGGAGTATCGATTATGGGCAATGCCGACGGAGTAGGTCCGCAGGATCAGGTTCCCGAAGCGGACGCGGCGGAACAGCACCGCACCGTCGATTTCGACGACGAAGCGGGGTTGGACACCGCCTACCTGAGCGATGCCGCGGATCGCGAAGCCAACGAAGCCGACGTGATCGATCAGGCCTATATCGTTCCGGTATCGGACGACGACGCGGACCTCGACCGCTGATATAGATCGGGGTGGTCCTTCACAAACGCCTCCGGAGGTGTCAGGAAGGGATCTGTAAGTGATTCCTTTTTGAGGTCCGTGTGTTGGCGCACGCGGGTTTCCTGACACGCCCCGGAGGTGTTGTTATGTCTGTGCATCTTGCCCCAGTCACGTTGTCCACGATCGTCGTTGCCGTCGATGTCGGCAAGACCTCGGCGGTGCTCTCGGCGACCGATAGCGCCCGTCATCGTGTGTTC
>NZ_UPHQ01000120.1 GCF_900566055.1 Mycobacterium innocens | reverse complement strand
CCCCACGACCCCACGAAAGGACCCCCCGGGCCCAAGGAACCCGGCAGAACCCCGCTGACCCGGTCCCACCACCGCACCCCCGACCCGAAAATCAAGATCGAAAACCACAATCCGCCCCGATCAGGCCACCACGTCAACCCCACGAAACATCCGGGCTGACACGAATTAGCCTGCGAGCGCCAATACTTCGTCGAAGCCGGCGACGAGAGCGTCATGGAAGACGTCGTAGTCGGGGATCGCGGCGGTGTCGACGTCGATGCCCAGTGAGCAGGTGTCGACATAGGACAGCAGCGTGACGTTGACGGCCGAGCCGATCGTCGGGCCGAACGCGTATTGCGTGCGCACTGCCGCACCTCCGAGAAACACCGGCACCGGGATACCGGGTACGTCGCTGGTCAGGAAATCAACGTGGCGCAGCACCGAGCCGATGTACCAACGCGGCATCAGGTTGAGAACGCCGGCAATCACCTGGGTGTAGGGCAGCGACTTTTCCTGCCGCACCGCGCCGACGCGCTCGTGGATGGCCTTGATCCGTTTCGCCGGGTCAGTCTCACCGACGGGAATGTCGAACCGCATCAACGTGATTCGGTTTCCACCCATGTCATCGGTGGCCGTCCGCAAGCTGATCGGCATAGTCAGGTGCAAATCGCCAACCGCAACGCCGTGTTTTTCGTGATAGATGCGTAACCCGCCAGCCACCCCGGCGACAAACGCATCGTTGAGCGCGCCGCCACACCGGTGCGCGGCATCGCGCAATTGCAGCCGCGGCACCTCGTGCACCCCGAGGCGCCGGATCAGCCCGCGCTCCCTGATCAGCGGTGAACCGGTGCGGTTGAGCGGCCGGACCGTCCGGTAGACCGACGCAGCGTTGGCCGCTGCCGACCGGAGAGTCGCGATGGGCCGCCGGATACCGCCGTACACCAGTTGCGGTACCTGCCGTGCCGTGCCGGTCACTGCGTTGGCAAGCAACGAGGCGCTATAGCGCCACGAATCGCGGTACCCCTCCAGGCGAGACGGTTGGGATACCTCCGCTGCGGCAGGCAGTGCCTCCAGTTCGTAATGCTCTTCGGAAAGGTCGAATAGCCGCATCGCGATCTGGATGCCCCCGACACCGTCGGTGAGGGCATGGTGGAACTTGCAGATCACCGCCGCGGCACCGTCGTGCAGGCCCTCGACCAGCGTCGCCTCCCAGAGCGCCCGGGCCCGATCGAAATCCTGCATCTCCGCCACTCGGGCCATCTCGAGCACATCGTCGAGGGTGCCGGCTCCGGAAACGGCCACCCGCCGCATGTGATAGTCCAAGTCGAAGTCCGCGTCGTACTCCCACCGCGGCGGTGCGGGCGGCGGAGATTCCACCACCCGCTGGCGAAACATCGGTAGTTCCCGGCTGATCAGGTCGAAGCGTTGGCGTATCTGATCCCAGTCCGGGGATCGATCCAGCAGCACGACCGTGACCACTGTGGACCGCAGCCGTGGGTCAGTTTCCATCGCCCAGGTAAAGGCATCGCTGTTGCGCATGAATTCAGTCATAGTGGCTCCACGGACAAAGCTACGATGCCTGATGGCCGCGGTCACTAGCATGTTGCCAGCCAAGGACTTTGGTCCCTACAAGTGGTGCCAATGGTCGCCCCGTCAGGGGCCGAGGACCCGCCGGGTGTAGTCGTTGAGGAAGACCCGGTTGGGGTCGAGGCGATCGCGGACCGCCGCGAAGCGATCCCAAGCGGGATACCGATCACGAAGCGTGCCGGCGCTTTGATAGTGGCGCTTACCCCAATGCGGGCGGCCCGCATACTCGTCCATGATCTCTTCGACGGCGCGGAAGTAGGTTTCGAACTCCATGCCGGTGTACTGGTGAACCGCGATGTAGCAAGTGTCGCGGTCGTGCGCGGTCGACAAGAACGCGTCGTCGGGGGCGCCGAAGCGGACCTCGAGCGGGAACATGATCGGCAGGTTGCGGCGGCGCACAAGGTCGATGACCCGCTGCACGCCCTCGCGCGCGTGTTCGCGCGGGATCGCGTATTCCATCTCGGTGAACTTGACGTTGCGTGCGCTCGCGTAGACCTTCCAGCCATGATCCTGGACGGTGGCCGGCGACATCAAGTTCGTCATGAGTCGGTTCAATGCCGAGGCGGCACTGGGGAATTGACGACCGGTGCGGCAGATCAGGCTCAGCGCCGCGTTTTCGGCGTAGTCGTTGATCCGGCGTTTCCACACCGGCAGCGGCCTGGGCTCCTCGTCGCTGCGGCGCGTGGTGCGGGTCAGCGCCGTATCGCCGTAGGGAAACACGAAGAACTCGAAGTGGTCGTTGCCGTCCACCTGCTCGTCGAGTCGCTCCAGCGTATCGGCCAGCGGGCGCAGCTCGTCGTCGCGATGCAGCGTGAACAGCGGCACCACCCGCAGGGTCACCTGAGAGATCACGCCCAACGCGCCGATCGACACCCGTGCTGCCAGGTAGTCGTCACCCTCCGACAGGGTCAGGATGTCGCCACCGGCGGTGACCAATCGCAGCGAAACGACCTGCGCCGACACGTTGGTGAAGCGCGCCCCGGTGCCGTGCGTGGCGGTCGCGGTCGCCCCGGTGATCGACTGCTTGTCGATGTCGCCCTGGTTCTCCAGGCCCAGCCCGCGCTCGGCCAGCTGCGCGAACAGCGGGTGCAGCCTGGCCCCGCCTTGCACCGTCGCCAGACCGGCCGCCACATCCACGTCGATGACCCGCTGCATGCCGGTCATGTCGACCATCACGCCGTCGGTGCAGGCGCAGTCGGTGAACGAATGCCCGGTGCCGACGGCGCGCACGCGTTCGCCGCGCTGCGCAGCCTTGACGACGACCTCCGCCAACTCGGCTTCGGAAGTGGGCCGGACAATCTGCGACGGCGCGCACAACTGCTCGCCGGCCCAATTGCGCCACACGGTGCTCACCGGGCCAGCTCCCGCACCACGGATTCGGCCACCGTTGTGGCGTGCATCACCGTCTCGTAGACGACGTTCTCCGGTGTATCTGACATCTGGTGGTAATTCGACAGCGCTTTGTGGCGGTCGAAGGAAGAAAAGCAGGCGGTCGGGTAGCCCGCACGACTCATGATCACTGCGTCGGTGCTGTTGCGCGATCGCAGCCCCCGCCGCAGCGGTGCGTCAGCGCGTTCGGCTGCTCGGGCCACCAGGTCGCGGAAGGGCCGATGGTAGTAGTCCTCCATGATCGTGGTGCCCTCGCCCTCGAGCATGATGAGTTCGGGCGAGCCGACGGTGTCGAAGTTGAGGAAGTAGGTGTGGTCGCGGTCCAGCCGAGGCTTGTGGCGAGCGATGAAACCGTAGATGCCACCCTGCAATTGCTCCTCGGCGCCCAGCGATACCAGCAGCACCCGCACACCCTGCACCGGGCGGTCGCGTAGCCGCTCGGCCAACGCGACGATCAGCGCCACGGCGGAAAGGTTGTCGTTGGCTCCCGGCACGATCGGGCTACGGGCGATGTCGGTGAACGCCGCCACCCCGATCGCGCTCATCGCGGCCCCGGCGAGCATCATCTTGCGGTTGCTCCGCAGCGCGCCGGCACCGGCCACCATCGGCGCCAGGATCGACGGCCACCAGTTCGGCAGTGAGGTGTCGATGCGCTCGACGATCCCCGGGAATCGCTCGACGAAGAACCGCTGATAGCCGGGTTCGAAGAACTTGCCGCTGTGCGCGGCGTCGTGATGAGCGCACACCACGACCGTCCGCTTGCCGGTGAGGTCGCCGGCTTCGGCCACGACATTCCATGTCGTTCGGGGCTTTTGGAGTTTCTTGCGCACGACGCGTACCCCGTTGGAACAGTCGTCGGCGATCGCCAGTCCCGCGCCCAGCCCCGCCAGCCCGGCAAGCACCCGCAACCGACGGCTGATCAGGCCGGCGATCGCGGCGCCGACCCCGACCGCCGACAGCTTGGCGTGCAGCTGCGGGTAGCCGTCGTAGAACTGTTCCTCTTCGATCCGCGCATTCTGTGCACCGGCGGCGCGTAGGTACTCGACGATCTTGACCGCAGCCTCCTGCTCGCCGGGGTCTCCGGCACCGCGTTCGAGCGGTGCGAGCGTCTCGATGACCTCACGCATCGTGGCCAATTCGGTCGGCAATGCGGTGATCGCAGTCATAGCAGCTCCTTGTCGCACAGCGGGTAGGCGAACCATTCCATCATTAAAGAAACGTGCGACCCTCACCCCGGTAGGTCGGGACGGCGTCGACGATCTGCGCGCCCCGAACCAGGTACAACCGATCGAACCGCTCACACAGC
The DNA here is from genome assembly GCF_900566055.1 of Mycobacterium innocens. GTDB lineage: Bacteria > Actinomycetota > Actinomycetes > Mycobacteriales > Mycobacteriaceae > Mycobacterium > Mycobacterium innocens. The sequence continues at coordinate 1,428 of NZ_UPHQ01000120.1, read as the reverse complement.
TCGCCGGCCTTGGTGTGACGGAAATACACCTTGTCGCCGATCTGCAGTCGCCGGGCCGCCGGGCCCGACAATGGCGTCTGGACCTCGCCGGTACCTTCCATCGGGTCCAGTTTGAGCCCGCTCGGCAGGTAGGGGGTGGGCATGCGGTCTTTCGCGCCGACCCCGCTGGCCAGATAGCCGCCCCCGAGCGTGGTCACGGTGTCGGCGGCGGGGCGGCGGCACACCGGCAGCGCGAAGATCGCCGCCGGCCGCAACGTGAACGTCGAATACGAGTCGAACAGGGTCGGCGCGTAGAACCCAGAGCCGGCGGTGGCCTCGGTGATCGCCGGCTCCTGGGCAACCAGCTGAAGGTCGCCGGTACCGCCGGCGTTGACGATCTTGATGTCGGCGACATCACGCACCAGCTCGACGGCGCGGGCGCGACGTTCCCGCAACTCCGCGAAGGACCGCCGCTGCATCCACCGAACGGCCGCGTTCTGGGCGGACTTGCCGGCCACGTTGTCGCCGAACCCGGCGATATGGCCCTCGTAGGACATCAACGCCACCAGGGCCAGCGACGGCCGGCGGGCGATCTCCACCGCCAGCGCTCGTACCTGTTCCGGCGTATGCAATGGCGACCGCTTCGGCCCGATTTTCACCCGCCCGCCGGCGCGCCAGTAGCCGGCGTCGAGGTCCAGGCACAGCCGCACCGGCTTGGTTGTTGCACTTTCGATCAGGTCGAGATGTTCGACGCTGTCGACCATCACGATCGGCGCCCGTTCGGGGTCCTCGGCGGTCAGCCCGCCCAGCTTGGGCAATGCCGCCCGATCGGTCGTCGGATAGGCGAGCAGCAGGTTGTCGAAGCCGTGGTCGGCGAGCCAGAGTGTCTCGGCCAGCGTGAAGGTCATCAGCCCGTCGAACCGAACGTTCGAGTCGAGGATTTCGCGCTGTAAAGGCCTGCACCGCAACGACTTCGACGCCACTCGGATCGGCTTGTCACCCGCGCGGGAAAGCAGCTGACCGGCATTGGCCCACATCGCGTCGAGGTCGACGAAGGCAAACGGCGCGTCCAGGGCGGCGAATGCCTTCTCGTACCGTTGCAGCCGGCCGTGCGCGTCGAGCCTGACCGGCTCGTCGGCACGCCGCTCGCGACCCACCTCAGGCACGCCGTCACCTTACTGAACGTGGCGGACTCTGGCAGCAGATCGGTGATGTTCCGGCACGGCGGTGAGCACGCCGAATGGTGTGCCGGCTGCGCCGTTTCGATTGACGGCCGCGGTGTCCCCGCCCGAACTAGGCCGCCCCGTTCGTCCCGTTTTGGCCGAAGAGGAATCCGCCGGCGCCGCCGCTGCCCCCGGCTGCCAAGCCGGTGCCGTTTCCGCCATTGCCGCCGTTGCCGATGATCACCGCGCTGCCGCCGTTACCGCCCGCGCCGGCGCCGCCGTTGCC
>NZ_UPHQ01000267.1 GCF_900566055.1 Mycobacterium innocens | reverse complement strand
CCACCCGCACACCAGACCACCCCGACACCACCAACTCACGCTCACCGCGATCCAGCAACGACACCTCCCCCACCACCACCCACGCATCCGCCACCAGTAGACGATCGAAGAGCAATTCCAAACGGGTGATGTGTCTGGCGATCTCGTCGGCGGTGTAGCGGTCTGGATTCCACGCGAGCTGAATTCGCGGCGCGCCGTGACCCAGCCGCGGATAGATATTGATGGCGATGTCTTGGATGGGGCCGTTGGTCAAGACGTTGTACATGGGTTCGGAAGACCCGAAACGAAACGGGGTGGCGAAATCGAGGATGTTGATGATCGGGCCGAAATCGAGGTTGTCGAGATGGGTTGCGTCGTCAATGAGGCCCGGCCAGCGCCGGAACTGTTGATGCCGTAGCGCACCGACCACCGCCTTGGCAACCCGATCGGTCAGTGCGCCAATCGTGTCGCCGTCATCGACGCAGATGCGCAGCGGCACCATATTGGCCACCATGCCCGCACATCTTTTCAGCCCCGCAGTCGTGCGCGCCGAGACTGGCAGCGACATCGAGACATTGTCGCGTCCTTTGGTTTTCGCGATGAACACCGCCATTGTCGCGATAACCCGTGCGACATCGAGCTGGTGGTTCTCCGATAGATGCCGGCACACCAGCTCGTGCATCTGCGGGTGGCGTGGTGCCGCTGATCTCCGTCGCCCGCCCAGGTCGGTGACGTCCAGGGAGCCGCGCACGATGGTCTGCCAATACTCGGCATCCGCATGACTGCGCGCAGACTGCTGATACTTCTGATCTGCGTCACGGATCAGGGCAAACTCGGAGAAGTCGACTTCGGCGGTGTCGGGGGCTGATCCCGAATAGGCGGCCGCGATATGCCGGATGAAATTGTTGGCGCCATACCCGTCGAAGAGAACGTGGTGCGCATGCAAGTAGAAGTACGACAGATTGTCGGTGATCCGCAGCAGCGCGAAGTCGGTGAGTTGGTCACCGGCCAGATCAATTGGTTTGCGGGAGTTGTTGTTCATCCAGCTACGAGCGGCTGCGACCGGATCAGATTCGGCGCGCAGGTCGATGCAACGCAGACAGCGTAGGGTCTGCGGGACCAAGCGGTCGACGATGAAGACCGGTTCACCGTCCACGAGGGATAGCCGCGCGCATGGTGTGCCGAACCGCGCCGCCGCCGCTTCGCACGCAACCGTGAGCCTCTCGGCGTCGACATCGTGATCGATGGCGAGAAAACCGGCAAAGTTGTACGGGACTTCGGGCCGGAGTTGTTGGATAGCCCACATCGACCGCTGGCCGGCGGTTAACGATCCCAGCATGTCGGGTTGCGTGCCGTAGTTGAGCATGATGACGACGAACTCCCCTTTAGACCGGCAGGCCAGCGCCCGATTGGTTCACATCGTTGAGTTGGCTTATCGCGCAACCTGGGAAGGCTCGCCCGACGGGCACCGACGAAAAGTTTTGTCCCCAACTTGTGCCGGTATCGGTCAGCACCGCGACGGGTGGCGTCTGGGTTGGTTCGCTGCGCTCAACGTGTCCAATTAGCGGCTTTCCGACCGCGTCACCGCCGCGCGACTCCCATATGCGTGCAGTGCTATCGCGGCGGCAAGAAGCCGGCAGCCGACGATCACGGTTGCTCTGTGGCATCGTGCTAACGGGTTGACGACGCGGTGAAAAAGCATTAATGGCAACGACCTCCTGCCTGTATGCATCGTGACAAGCTCCACTGTCGTTGTCGGCCAGTGCCACCGGTAGAGACCTTTTGCCCTCGCGTGCGGTGGCTAAGGTCCCTACCCCCCCGGGTATGAGCGCGGGAGGGTGAATGATGGCACGCTGGCCCATGGGCCGGCGAAGATAACGAGTACCTGCGGGTTTACTGCTTCAATGATTACGGTTTTGCCCTCCTCAAGATCAGCGCATACCGCGATGTTGCGGGAGCAGAAGCAGCCGCGATCTGGCGATCCACGCTGATCGCGGTGCCCCTACCCATAGCCGGTTTAGGACTTTGTGCCCTAGATGGGTCGTAGACACACCGCAAGGCTTAAGACGTTGCTGTATAGCCCGATTCCGCCGCCGTGTAGGTCATCGGCATCGCAAGCTGACTTGTGCGGACCAACTGAAGGAGGAAGTCACGGTGGGAACATTGAAGGATGAATTGACCACCAAGGTCGTGGCATATGAGCATTGGGCCAAACGGCGTCGGTTCGGCCGCTTTGGCCCTACGGACCGCAGACTCTGGGTCCTGGCTTGCATGGATGAGCGCCTGCCAATTAACGAGGCGCTGGGTATCCAGGTCGATTCGCCGGTCGGTCATGGGGATGCGCACTGCTTCCGCAACGCCGGGGGGGTCGTCACTGACGACGCGATCCGATCAGCGATGCTGTCGACGAACTTTTTTGGCACCACCGAGATTGTCATCGTTCAACACACCCAGTGTGGGATGTTGTCAGCCAACGCCAACGACCTTGAGGCCTACTTCAAGGCCAAGGGTATCGATACCGATGAGCCCATCTTGGATCCGACGCTGCCCGAGCTAAAGCTCGACAAGGGTGGTTTCGCCAAGTGGATCGGGATGACCGACGACGTCGACGAGGCGCTGCTGAAGACGGTCGAGGTGTTTGAGAACCATCCGCTCATTCCCGACGACGTGACCATCAGCGGCTGGGTCTGGGAGGTCGAGACCCGGCGCTTGCGACCGCCTACGCGTGATCCGGTGCGACGGGTGCGCACTGACGCGACAGCGCGCGACTACGGCATTACCCAGCCGCAGCCTGCCCGCTGGCACTTGGGTGATGGCCGAAAGGACGTTGTCACGGCAGCCGACCCGGTATGCGGAATGGAGCTCGTGATCGGCCGCGCCGCCGGGCACCGCGACGTCGACGGGCACAGGCAGTACTTCTGCTCCCAGGTATGCCTCGACAGCTACGACGCCGACCCCAGCCGCTACCTGGCCTCCAAAGCATAAACGGGCAAGCGGCAGCCGGTTACCCGGGTCCTCCAACTCACGCCCGTTCGTTGAGAACGAGAGGCTGGTGTAACGGCCAACATTAAACGACAGGCCGAGATTGCCGCCCGCGTGGGCTAGTTCGAGGCCGAAGAGCATGGCCACCGCCTCGTGGTACTCGATCGCTGCCATGGCCAACGCGAGGTATTGACCGCCGCGGGTGCTTTGAACGTGTAAGTGTTGCAGGTCAACGCTAGATGAGTAATTCCCAACCTTGGTCAGTGGTCGTAGGCGATCAGTGACCTCTTGACTGGGCTGTTGATCTTCCAGTTGTGCCAGATCACAGCGGCAAGGGCGAGGAGGCGCTGGGCGACGCGGGCGTAGA
>NZ_UPHQ01000119.1 GCF_900566055.1 Mycobacterium innocens | reverse complement strand
GGCTCCGCCGGATCCGCCGACACCGCCGTTGCCGAAGAACACCGCTCCCGAACCGCCGGCGCCGCCAGCACCCTGGCCGCCCGCGCCGCCGGTGCCCCCGGCACCGCCGTTCCCGAAGAAAAACGAGCCGTTGCCGCCCTGGCCACCGCTGCCGACGCTGGTGCCGCCGCCGGCGCCGCCGTTGCCACCCGTGCCGCCGTTGCCGAAGATCAGGCCGCCGTCGCCGCCGTCGCCGCCACTGGCATACAGCGCTCCGTTGGTGCTGGTGGCCCCGCCGTTGCCGCCGTTGCCGCCCGTCCCGAACAGATATCCGGAGCGACCGCCATTGCCGCCGATGCCGCCCACCGGCTGCGTCGTAAGCGGCACCGCGGCCGTGGTTCCGGCGCCGATACCACCGCCGTTGCCGCCCACACCGCCAACCCCGAGCAGCTGGGCATCGCCGCCGGCGCCGCCGAAGCCGCCCGAGCCGGCAAAGCCGGTGGCCACGCCGGCGCCCCCGTTGCCACCGAGGGCACCGTTGCCGCCGGACCCACCGTTGCCCAACAGCAGACCACCGGGGCTTCCGGTGCCGCCCAGACCACCGATGCCACCTTGGCCACCCTGGGCGCCCCCGGTACCGCCGTCACCTCCCAGCCCGCCGTCACCGCCGACCGCGCCGTTGCCGAACAGCCCGGTGGCGCCCCCGTTTCCACCGGACCCACCGTGGCCGCCGAAGCTGGCGAAGGATCCGTCGCCGGCTCCCCCGGCTCCGCCGGCTCCCCCAGCGCCCGGGGCGCCGTACAGCAGTCCGCTCTGTCCGCCAAGACCACCCATGCCGCCGTAGCCACCCACGCTCTGGACCGTCGCGTTGCTGAGGCCGCCGGCCCCGCCGGTCCCGCCGGCGCCGCCGACGCCGAACAAGGCCGCTGCCCCGCCACCGGCTCCGCCGGATCCGCCGACACCGCCCGCGGGGATGATGGTCGGCGAGGGGCCGATGGCCGGCGCGGCTCCCCCGATTCCGCCGTTTCCGCCCGCGCCACCCAAGCCGTAGATCAGCCCGGCGCCACCACCGTTGCCGCCGTTGCCGCCGGTGGTGCCGACGCCACCGGCCAGTGGCGCAGGGCCGCCGTTGCCGCCGGCGCCACCGGCAGCGCCGTTGCCCCACAGCAGGCCCCCGTTGCCCCCGGCGCCGCCGTTGAACCCGTTGAGACCGGCGGTGGTGGAATTCCCCGCGGCTCCACCGGCGCCGGGGGC
>NZ_UPHQ01000131.1 GCF_900566055.1 Mycobacterium innocens | reverse complement strand
CACACCAACGTGATGACAACGCCGCGATCAACCTCGCACGCTACGAGGACACCATTAGCGTCGTCGGCCCAGTTGGGGCCGCCGTCAAGCGTGGAGCCGACCGTAAGACCGGGCCTGGCCCGGCCGGTGGCTGTGAAGCGCGGAAGGGACGCAGCCGCAAGGCTGCCGAACAACCCCGAAATGGGGTGCGAGTCGCGTGACCACTAAAGATCACTCACTCGCAACGGCACTTGTCCGAAACGGCGGACCTCGGCAGGGTTACGGCCTACTTCGGCGCAGGCCTTGCCCAGCCGGGCGTTCACGTCGCCCCACAGCTGCGGGCCTTCGGAGGCCGGCATCTTCCATTCGTCGGCGTGGCGGGCGATGAGACGCAGCATCTTTGGCCGGTACCCGCTATCACGATTGGCGGGTGCGGAAACTGAAGGGGCTTGGGCTCGCAGAGCGCGTCCTCGAGCGTGAAGAATTCGCCGGAAAAGTTCACCAACTCCCCGGTCCAGAGCTTGCGGATCACCGTCAATGCTTCGTCGACCACAGCGACCCGGCTCGCTGGGCTCGGGAACGCGATCCCGTACCCACGATGCTCGCGTGCCATCCCGCGCCGATGCCGAAGTTGAGCCGCCCGCCGGAGATGTGGTCGACGGTGACCACCATCTTGGCCAGAACCGCCGGCTTCCGGTACGTCACGCCGGTCGCCAGGCAGCCGATCCGAGTCCGTTCGGTAATCGCCCCCATGGCGGCCAGCGTCGTCCAGCCCTCGTAGGTCGGCTCGTCGAACTCCGATGGTCCAAAGAAGTGGTCGTAGTCCCAAATCCCTTCGAACCAAGGTGATCGGCGCTTCGCCATAAATCTTTAAGTTCGGGGAATGTGAAACTCAGGTGGAACTTGACCGAGATCCGAATGCCGCGATTGTACGGTCGGCGCCGTGGTCGCGTGGCGCTTATCCGCTCATGCGGGGCCAAAAGCCGGCGGTCAGCGTCAAGCCGGCCAACGGCTGGGCCGGAATGGCTACCATCTTCGTGTGCGCGCTCCGCTTGCCGTGAAGTCGGTTGAACAATTGTTGGTGGCTGTTGCAGTCTGCGCTGCGCTGACGATCGCCGCGGCCGTGTCGCCACCCGGCGCGCCGGGGGCCCCGCGGCGGGCCAGTGCGGCGAATTGCCCGCAGGTCGAAGTTGTCTTCGCCCGCGGCAGATTAGAGTCGCCGGGGCCCGGCGTGATCGGCAATGCTTTCATCAGCACTCTTGCCTCCAAGGTTGGCGGTAGGAGCATGGGCAGCTATGCCGTCAAATACCCGGCCGACACCGAGGTCGACGTCGGCGCCAACGACATGAGCCGTCACGTTCAGTACATGATCAATGCCTGCCCGGCCACCCGGCTGGTACTCGGCGGCTACTCCCTCGGCGCCGCGGTCACCGACGTGGTGCTTGCGGTGCCGATGTCCGCATTTGGGTTCGACAGCCCGCTACCCCCGGGTGCCGATGAGCACATCGCCGCCGTCGCGTTGTTCGGCAACGGAAGTCAGTGGATGGGTCCGATCACCAACTTCAGCGCGGTCTATAACGACAGGACCATCGAGTTGTGCCACGGCTCCGACCCCGTCTGCAACCCGGCCGACCCGAACACCTGGAAGCAGAACTGGCCGCAACATAACGCCAGCGCCTACATCCAGGCAGGCATGGTCAACCAGGCAGCCGACTTCGTCGCCGGCAAGCTGTAGAGGGTGGATATCGGGCGACTCGTCACGCGCTACGCCCGCCGCTTCAGTCGGGTGCAGGGCGGCGTGCACCCGATATCGTCGCCACTGGGCGCGTGGTTGCTCCTCGCCCTGGCCGCGCCGGTGGCGCGCGGTCGGGTAGGAGACGACATCGATGACGTGCTCGGCACCAACGCCGAGCATGCGCGCCAGGCGCTGGACGAATTGCTCGCCGACCCGCCGGATGTCATCCGGGCCGCGCTGGCGGTATGGGGTTTCGACGACTGACCCGGTGGCCTGCCGGCTGGCGTGGATGTGGGTCCTGTCCCCAGCCAGGAGCAGGCCGATGTATGGGCGCGCGACCACACCGACGGGTTGATCGAGCGTTTCCCCGTTGACGTATCGCATATGCAGGCGATATTGGTCAGCGCGCTGGCGACCCGCATCAGCTGGCGTCGACCCTACGAGGTCACCGATGCCCGCGAGCTGCAGTCGCCGTGGAGCAGCGGGTCGCTGACGCACTGACCCTCGGCGGCGCCGACGGCTACCTCACCGACGTCGAGGAGTTGGGCGTTGTCGCGGTGCACCCCGCGGTCGGCAACTGTGACCTGCACGTGACTTCGGTGCTCGCGAGCAAAGACGCTTGGTTCGAAGCGGTGCTGGCGGCCGCACACGACATCGCCCGGCGCGAAGCAACCGGTTCCGCGGTGCGCCGGCGCGCGTTGACGGACATGGCGCTCGGCGACGGGAAATTCTGGACGATCACCCAGGAACCCCGGCCCGGCGGGGAGCAGGTCCGCGTGGTGTTACCGGCGTGGCAGGCCACCTCGAACCACGACTTGACCACCGACCCGGGTCTGGGTTTCGCCGCGGTCGGGCGGGCACTCGCGACTGCCGCGACGATGTCGCCCGGCATCCCGGATATCGGCGCTCGGCAGTCCGCGGCAGCCCGCTACGGCCGGTGGGTATTCGAGCCGGCCGCTGTCACCGCGGTTGCTCTGCGCAGCGCGGATGGTGTCGTCGGTGCTGTCGCGGTCGGCGACGCTGCGTTTCGGTCATCCCTACGCGGTGGTGGCAGTGTCCGGTGCGCGTCGGCGCGGTGATCCGTGGGCGGGTGTGCCGGTCTTCGCCGCCTGTGTCTGCGAACCGGCTGACGTCACGTCGACCGGCTAGCGGCCAGTCATTTGGGCTGCCGCCATTCGCTGATTTTGCGGCCCAGCGAATCGGCCGCGCTCGTGGCGGCGCGCCCGACGCCGTCGACGAAGCCGCCGAGGCCGTCGCGGATGCCCTTGATCAGCGGGTCGTCGGATTGGTCGAAGCCGTCGCGGTAGTGCCGGGCAGCCTGGCCGAGGTCGTCGGTCAGCGAGGACTTGTCCTCGTCGGCTCGGCGCGGATAGTCGCCGGACATGACCTTGCCGTAGCCGCCGGCGTCCACCCACTTGGTCAGGGCGGCGGCCCGCAGTACCGAGAACGGATGTGTCTGCAGCTCCAGGTTCAGCAGCTTGAGCAGCCCATCTCGCATGTCTCCGGACCGTTCGTACTCGCGTGCTTGAGCCATAAAGGCCTCTGAATCCAGCTTGTCCAACCGGCTGCCGCCGGCGAGCTTCATCTCCACCCGAATCGCGGTGTCCAGGTCCTGGCTGCACAGCAGCCCGGCCCGGTCCCCGGACAGCTCCGATTTGCGTTGCCACTCCAGCAGAGCGGCGATGATGGCGCGCAACGCCCAGCCGCCTACCGGCACAACGCCGAACGACCGTGCCAACCGCATCAGATGCATCATCATCGTGCGGTACACCGCGTGCCCGGATAGTGCGTGGCCCAGTTCGTGACCCACCACGAATCGGAGTTCGTCGTGGGTCATCAAGTCGTAGAGCGCGGAAGTGATCACGATGAACGGCTGCTCCATCCCGATCGTGTACGCGTTCACGATCGGCGACTGCACGACGTACAGCTCGGGCTTGGCCGGCGCGTCCAGAACGTCGGCGCATTCGTCCAGCAGGGCGTCGAGGTCAGCGAATTGACGCGGCCCGACGCGGGCGGCGCTGGCCAGGTAGAGCAGCCGGTGTTGGCGCTCGCGCAGCATTCCCGACAGGAGTTTCAGGATCTGGTCGAAGCCCTTGAGGCGGCGCAGCGCCGATAACGCGGTCCGGTCGGCGGGATGCTCCCAGGCGCGCGAGCTGATGCCGGGGAAGGTGGTGCGGGTGGTGGCGGGTGTCTGAGACATGGCGCTCCCCTCGGTGTTCCGTATCAGGATACGGAGGCTGGCGCGGGGCGTCATTCAACTGAATGTGGGCAGGCTTTAGGCCAGCTTTAGGCCGGTGCGTCGGCGCTGACCCATCCTGGGGTGGCGGGCACACCGGCGCCGACATCGTGCCCCATTGCTGCTGCGCGTTGACGACCCAGATATGCGGGATGACGACGCATCTCTTCGAGGAGCTGACTTTCCCGCCGCTGGGCCGCAATCCAAGCCGGGTGTGACTCCAGACTGATCACCGTTGCCCCTGATGCCTTCGCCACGATTGTCCGCTCCTCTCATCCCACCGACTCAGGTTCACACGGCGCTGTGCAACGTAAAGTTAGGATTCTTAGCAAACCTGTGATCAAACCGTGTCTTTAGATAAGAATTAGCCATGAATTTCCAGGGGCACCCGGCGTTTCCGCAGGTCCGGCGCCGGCGGCGGCCCACCGGTCCATCACTGAACGATGTCGTTGCATTGCCGGTGGATCCGAAATCCGGCAGTTGATGATGCGCGGTGCTCGCTCCTGGGGCGAATTGTTATCGGCCGCAGCGGAAATCCGCGGAGACGTTAATTTGTGTAGTTGGTGGATTCACTGCGTGAGCAGGGCCACCGCACTCCAAGGTCTACGGCCCGGGTGACGCGGATCGGGCTGGGGCAACCATGCGACTGCGCGCATGGATTTGGGTAACCGGTGAAATCGATTTGCGGCGGCAAACAGTGATTCCGATTCGGTTACTCGCCAGCCGAGGCTTTCAAAGAAGGCCAGCCCGTTATCGGGCGCGAACGTGAAGGGCGCATTCTCCAGCATGCCGGCCATCCGCTGGTTCATCATCTTCTTCAGACCCGGACCGGCGAAATCGAGCATCCACCACCCGACTTCGGGTCGGCGTATCGCTTCCGAAAGTGCAACGACGTCCTGCTCGTCGAGATACATCAACAGGCCCTCGGTCAGGACCAGCGCATTGGCGGCGCCGTCCAGGGCCTCGGTGAAGAACGCCGCGCGAGCGAGCGGGTCGGCCAGGTCAACGGCGCTGCGGGTCAGTTGGCATCGCGGTGTCTGGTCGGCAAGCAATTCGGTCTTTTCGGCGAGCAACTGCGGCAAATCAGCTTCGATCCACCGCAGCCGAGATGGCAGATTCAGCCGATACGGTCGAGTGTCCAGTCCGGCGGCCAGGTTGAGCACTCGGTCACAGCCGTCCGCGATTGCCCTGGCAATGGTGTCGTCGATGATTTTGGTGCGTGCGACCAGCCACCAACCATTACGAAGTGTCCACGGGGCGTGCCGGACGATCGCGCGGCCATGCTGACCGGCCAGACGCTGGGCAAGCGGGTCGCTGAACAATGCGTCGGGCCGGGCCGATTCGGTGGCCCGATGCAGCGCCGTCAACCTGGCCGTGTCGGAAACATGGGTGATGACGTGCCCGTCGCCGGACTCAGAGCCTGACATAGAGGCGTTATAGCATCCCCGGCGAAGTCCGCCGCGGTTCGCAAGCAAACAGGATTTAGAGCATCCCCGGCGAAGTCCGCCGCGGTTCGCAAGCAAACAGGATTTAGCGCATATGCCGCGGCGTTGATGTGTCGGGTACCGTGCGCTCATGCCCGATCGCAACCGCCGATTTCTGCTCCGTGAACGACCCACCGGACGCATCGGTGCGGACACCTTCGAACTCAGCGAGGCACCGGTCCCCGAAATCGCCGACGGGGAGGCACTGGTCCGCGTCTCCTGGATATCGCTCGATCCGACGAACCGCGCGTGGATCAACGACATGCCGTCCTACCTGCCGCCGGTCGGTATCGGCGAGGTCATGCGTGCGGGCGGGCTCGGTGAGGTCATCGCGTCGAAAAATCCCAGATACCCGGTCGGTCAGACGGTGCAGGGTCTTGTCGGCTGGCAGGAATACGCGGTGGTCTCGGACGCGATGCCGTTGCTTCCGGTCGACGTCGCCGAGGGCGTCTCTCCCAGCGCTTACCTCGGCGCACTCGGGATGACCGGGCTCACGGCCTGGATCGGGATCCGCGACATCGGCAGGCCGCGGGCCGGCGAGACGCTGGTGGTGTCGGCCGCCGCCGGAGCCGTCGGCTCGGTTGCCGGCCAGCTCGCCAAAGCCGACGGGGCGCGCGTCGTCGGGATCGCCGGCGGCCGGGAAAAGTGCGCATTGCTCACCGAACAGCTCGGCTTCGACGCCGCTGTCGACCACCGGGCAGACGACTGGCCGGCCCAACTGGCCGCGGCCACTCCCCACGGCATCGACGTCGACTTCGAAAACGTCGGCGGCGACATCATGGACGCGATCTTCGCGCGCCTCAACGTTGGCGCGCGCATCGCGTTGTGCGGTCTGATCTCGGGCTACAACTCGGCCGAACCGCCACCCGGACCTCGGGCATTCGCCAATCTGCTCGTGCAGCGCGCGACGCTGCAGGGCTTCATCATCCTCGACCACCTGCACCGCGCACCGGAGGCGATCGCGGAGATCTCGGGGCTTATCGCCCAGGGCAGGCTCACGCCACTGGAAACCGTCGTGGAGGGTTTCGAGCAACTGCCGACGGCGATCAACATGCTGTTCGACGGCAAGAACATTGGCAAGCTCGTGGTCAAGGTGTCCGGGTAACCCAGCCGATCGCGGTTTAGCGCGGTACGGCGCGGGTTTTCTTGGGCTGCTATCGTCCCTGGCTTATGCCTGACATGGATCGTCGTCGCATGATGCTGATGACGGGCTTCGGTGTGTTTGGCGTGCTGGGGGTGGCGAATCCGGTTCCCAGGGCGCATGCCGACCCGTCCCGACACGGCGCACCGGTGGGACGAACGCCGATGCCCGCGGCGCCGGCACCCAATGGCCAGTCGACCAACTACGTTTTCCACGACGAGTTCGACGGCCCGGCCGGTTCGGCACCCGATTCGTCGAAGTGGACCATAGCCCGGGCGCGCGAGCAGATGAAGGACCCGACGTACTGGGAGCGGCCCGAAAACGTCGGGCAGTACCGCGACGATCGTCAGAATGTGTTCCTCGACGGCCATTCCAACCTGGTCATCCGGGCCGCGAAAGACGGCGGGACCTACTATTCGGGCAAGCTGCAGAGCCCATGGCGGGGCGGCATCGGCCACACCTGGGAAGCTCGCGTCAAACTCGACTGCCTGACCGCCGGATGCTGGCCGGCCTGGTGGTTGTCCAATGAAGACCGCGGCGAAATCGACATCCTCGAGTGGTACGGCAACGGCAGCTGGCCGTCGGCCACCACCGTCCACGCCAAATCGAATGGCTCCGAATGGAAGACGCACAATATCGCGCTGGACAGTGGGTGGCACACCTGGCGATGCCAATGGGATGAGACCGGGATGCGGTTCTGGCAAGACTATGTCGACGGCGCGCAGCCGTACTTCACGGTGGCGGCGCACTCGCTGCCTGACTGGCCGTTCAACGACCCCGGCTACACCGTGTCTCCGGTGGTGAACCTCGCGGTCGCCGGCTCCGGCGGCGGCGACCCCGGGCCGGGGACCTATCCCGCCCAGATGCTCGTCGACTGGGTGCGTGTCTGGTAGTCACAACGTCGCGACCACGAGGACTTTCGACGGGTCCCGCGGATCCACCCGCACCGGCACCTCGGCGCCGACCGCGAGATGCGGGGCCGTCGACAGCTCGAGCGCGATGCGCCGCGTCGCGCGGTAAGAATCACGTTCTGGCAGTTGCACATCCAGTTCCAGCTCATGCCAAGCTCCCAGCGTCGTGGTCGCGACGTTGCGGCGGATCCCGACGATTGTGGCCACACCCGCCAAACCGTCGCGCAGCAGCCGTTCCCGGTCGGCGTTGAGCGTGTTGAGTTCGGCGAACGCGTCCATTGCCCGCTGCTGGTCAGCGCGCGTGACTCGTTGGCCCGCAGCGGCTTTCCTCGCTCGGCGCAACCAGTTCATGTCCGTCAGGGTACGGCGCCACGCGGTGGTCGTCGATCGGGTCGGCTGGAACCTCGAGCGGGCGCTGGCCGGAACACAGTACCGTTGCCGCATGTTTCGCATGACGGTCCAGGACGTGTTCTTCATCCGCGGTCGCGGGATCGTGGCCACCGGCCGCGTGGAGTACGGGCAGTTGCGGGTCGGTGACGAGGTGCGGATCAACGACGGGCCCGGGGTGCGGGTGGACGCCATCGAGGCGTTCCGCAAGAAGCTGGATGCGGCGACTGCCGGTGACAACGTCGGCCTGCTCTTCAAGAAGCTCAGCAACCGCGACCTGGCCGCCGGTGACGTGATCACCTCGGCGGCGGGTGTGTTTCTGGCGTAACGCCAGGCCTTCCCGGCGGTGTCCCACCCGCCTGCGTCCGGTCCGGCGGCCGGCACGCGTTGTTGGGATCGGTAGCGGCCTCACGGCCCTGTACTTGTCGCAACGACGACGCCACCGAGGCGGCGCCTTACGCGAAAGGAAGAGCCCATGAACATCATTCCCGCCGGCATCGAAGAAAAGATCAACCGCGTCGATCGCCAACCAAGCCTGGCGATCGGCATCAGCCTCGGCCTGCTGGCGGCGTGGTCCTTCTACCGGGTGATCTGGCTGCTATACGTGTCGATGACGTTCGGCTGGTTCATGGGATCGGTGGCTTTCCAGTTCGTGCTGTGGGTCGTGACCGGCGCTGTCGCGGCAGTCGCGGCCGCCGGGTTCCTGATCCGCTACTTCAGGGGGCCCGACGCCGACCACTGACGCCTCGCGGCGACGAATCGTGCCGAACCCGAACCGGGTTCGGCACGGTGGCGTCTGTGGGCAGGTCAGCGGTTGGAGATTCGGCTCAGCGTGCTGTCGAAGAGGGCATCGAAGGGTCCCTGGTGCCCGGTGCTGGCCGTGCCGCTCAGAATCAGTCCCGAAGTGCGCGCGTAGGAGTAGTAATCGGTCCGGGCGGCGTCCGGCTCTCCGCCAATGGTTGCGGTGATCGAGTATCGGAACCGCTTCGGTCCGTCGGCGGAGTGCGAATCCTCGAGGATGCGCACCTCATAGGAGCCGACGGCGGCGCTGCTGAAGCGCAGACACCGCGATACCAGGCCGGTGAACGCGTCGAATCCGGTGGGGTCGAATTCGCGGCCGACCATGAGCCGGATGTCTCGACGGTCGGCGACCTCTGGCGGATCGGCGGGGTCGTGCCCGAACACCTCGGCCGCATCGAAAGCGCCGGTCGAGGCGACCCCCACCACCGCGAAGCATTCGACGGGACTGAAGCCCAGGCCTTCGTCGGACACGTGGTATCTGAAGTACCCGAACGTATCGGACAGTTCTTTGATATCGCTGACGGTCCACGAGGCAGGAAAATCACTCGGTTTGGGCAGCAACTCCGCCAATTGTTGGTCGCTCAACGAGGCCAGCTTCGGTGCGAGTGATCCCGGGGCCGCCGGATTGCTATGCCGCCAGGCGATGAGCACGCCGGGTGCGGTGATCACGATGGCGGCCGCTGCCAGCACGCACAGCGCGGCCGCGATCACCCATGGCCGCAGCGAGAGGCGGTTCATAGCGCGCGTAGCCGTTGCAGCGTTTGGCCGGCAAGCTTCTGCACCAGATCGAGCTCGGGACCCTCCATATAGATGGTGCATTCGAGTAGTACGCCGCGTACCGCGTAATACGTGACGTGGTAGGTCGACGAAGGGTCGCGGCTTCCGATCGTGGTGAATGTTCTGGTGGCTGTGACGGCGGCGTCGGCGCCGACGGCCGAGCGCGCTCCCACCTGAGTGGTGATGGTCCGATGGTTTTTGACCCGGCCATCGAAGAAATAGTTGGTGACGCGGTAGGAGCCGCAACGGCCCAGCCAGTCCAGGTAGTTCGCGATCCGTGCCGCCGCGTCCGGAACGACCCAGATCGCGAAGCGGGCATTGGGTCCGTGCTCGCGGCCTTCGCCGGTCGCGGCGAAATCGGCCGCCGCCGCGTCCTGCACGAATAGTTGGGCGTAGCGGTCGACCTGGACGTACGCGGCCAGCGCACCCCCGGCGTGGTCCAGGATCTTGGGAATGTCGCCGCAGCTGCCCGGTTCGTAGGCCGCTGCCGGGTCTTGATGAGGCGCGCGCAACGTCCCCGGATCTGGTGTCGCGGGTCGCCGCAACCGCCCCGTCAACGAATATCCCCAGTCGGACGGGAAGTCGGCGCCGGCGGGCAACGCCGTCGCCAGGTCCCAGTCGGTTCGTGACGCCAGGTTCGCCGGGACGGTATCCGAGCGGGGAGCTGTCACCAACAAGGCCGCACCGCAGGCGCCCAGCACGGCAAGAGCGGCGGCCCCTACCACGCGGGGCCATGGTTGGCTGCGCGACGTAGCGGGTCCTGCGGCCTGGGATCCCATTTGCGCTCCTCCCGCGGGCCGGCCGGTGCGACGTCCGCATCGCCACCGGGGTCGCCGGCGTAACACTATCGCGGCCGCCAGCCGGCTACCCGATCGACACAGTGCTCCGTTTCGGCAAAAACGGCTGCTACGGCGTCGTTGTCCCGGCGCTTCGGCGTTTCGTTACCGTCAGGCGTGAACCAGCTCCGGGTGAAATCTGGCCACCATCCGGCGTAATCCCTCGCGCCAGTCGACTGTGGTTGCGGTGCCGATGAGTTCGCGCATCCGGGTCAGGTCGACGGGATTCCCGCGTAGCGCCCGGTCGCTCTCGGTGAACACCGGCTCCTTGCCGATCAGGGTGCCCAGGTAGGCGCACCACTCCTGGATGCTGACAATCTGGTCACCGGCCCAGTTGACCGTGGTCGCCGGAATCGACGCCACTGCAAGCAGTTTCGGGATAGTGGCGATGATGTCATCCTGATGTATCGGGTTGTAGCGTGCCGGTCCGCCGGGCGGAACGGGGATCGGAATGCCGGCGAGAATCATCTCCATGTGGAAATACGGCCACCCGCCGGTGTCGCCGTACGGCACGTTGAGGCGGGCGATGATGGTGGGTACTTCCAGGATCCGTGCCGTCGACCGGGCGACCGCCTCACCGGCGATCTTGGAGATCGAATACGTGGGGAACAGCAACCGGTGGTTGTCGCCGAGGGCCGCACGCTCGGTGCGCGGCTGGTCGTCCGGCGGATCGTAGACGGCCGCCGATGAGCAGTGCAGGAACGCCTTGGCGCCGCGGCACCAGGCCATCAGCAGACCAATCGACTCCGCGTTGGCGCTGAGGTCCTGGTCCCAGTTACCGCTTTTGGCCACCGCAAAGTTGAGGACATAGTCGAAGTCGGAGGGGATCGCGGCGAAGTCGCCGGCGGCCAGGTTGACCGATTGGCAGCGAACACCGGCCTCCTCGAGGCCGGCACGCGCGGCGACGTCGGTGAAGCGGGCGATGCCCCAGACCTCGTTGTCGGCCGCCAGGGCCCGGGCTACGGGTGTGGCGACCTGGCCGGTGACACCGGTGATCAGGATTTTCGAGTCGGGCATGACGGCGATAGTAAGCGGTTTGGCACCTTGCGGGATCCGATCGGTCGACTGGCGGCGCGCGCGCCTCGGCCGGCTTCCCAGGGTTTGTCGAGCATTCGGTGAGTGGTTGCCGCCAGCCTTGTCTGACCACATCACGGTCGTAAACGCCGCCCGTCAACAAGGAAGGGGCGACCCGGCATCACCGCTGCGAGGCGCAGAGTTCATCGCCCGGCTGCCGGGCGTGCTGGCCGAGGAGGGGCAATGGGTGGGTCAGACCTGACCGTGCTGGTGGTTGACGACGACTTCCGCGTCGCCAACATGCATGCCGGAGTCGTTGCCGTGATGCCGGGTTTCGCAGTGACCGGCACCGCCAACACCGTTGCGGCCGCGCGCGAGGCGCCTGCCGTCGACCTGGCGCTGGTAGACGTATGCCTACCCGACGGGTCCGGAATCGAATTCGTTCGCGAACTGCGTTCCGACAGCATGATTTTGACCGCGGCGACCGAAGCCGAGACCGTCCGCGCAGCCATCGCGGCGGGCGCGTTGAGCTACCTTGTCAAGCCGTTCTCGACCACCCAGCTAGCCGTCCGGCTGTCCGGCTACGCCCGCTACCGGAAGATACTGGCCGGCGCCAACCTCAGTGCCCGCGACGTCGACGCGGCACTGGATGCGATTCGTCCCCGCCTCGCCCCCGCCCAGTCCTCGGCAAC
>NZ_UPHQ01000051.1 GCF_900566055.1 Mycobacterium innocens | reverse complement strand
CCACCCCGCTATTGGCATCCCCGACCACCGTGGCCGCCGTCGCCACATTGGTCTCCCCCACCGCGATCGCACTGGCAGCATCGGTCGCATTGTCATTGCCCACCACCGTGGCCGCCGTCGCAATATTTCGCACCCCCTGCGCACTGGCCAACACCCCAGCATTGCGATCCCCCACCACCGTGGCCGCGGTCGCGATGTTGGTATCACCGACCGCCTTCGCCAGGATCGCACCGGTGTTGTTATCGCCCACCACCGTGGCCGCGGTCGCGACGTTGGTCGCCCCGTCGGCGGCTGCCGTAATCCCACTATTGGTGCTGCCGACAACAGTGGCTGCGGTAGCAACGTTGGTATCACCGGTGGCAGAAGCCGTAATCACCTGATTGCCATCAAAAACCGCCGTGGCAACGGTTGCGATATTCAGTCTGCCGTCGGCGTTGGCTGCGACTCCGCTGTTGGCATCACCCACGGCGGTGCCCAGGGTAGCGATATTCGTGCTGCCGACAGCGTCAGCTGCCACCGCATTGTTGTCACCGACGACCGTGGCTAGCGTGGCGATATTGATGTCGCCATTGGAGGTGGCGACGGCGCCGGTGTTGGCGTTGCCGACGACAGTGGCGAGCGTGGCGTAATTGGCAGTGCCGTTGGAGCTGGCCAGAACTCCGCTGTTGTGGTCGCCGACCACGGTCGCAAGAGTCGCGATATTAGCCGCGCCATTGGCCTCGGCGGTCAGCGCGTTACTGTTGCCAACCGCGGTGCCGAAAGTGGCGATATTGCCTGTACCGTCGGTCTTGGCCTCGACTGCGGTGTTGTCATTACCGATAGCGGTAGCGAAGGTGACGATGTTGTTGTCTCCCTCGGCTTTAGCGGTCACCCCATTGCTGTCGCCGAAGGCGCTGGCAAATGTGGCGATATTGCCCCCGCCGTTGGCGGTGGCTTCGACGCCGTTGCTGGCGGTACCAAAGAGAGTGGCGGCGGTGCCGACGGTCGCGATATTGCCCCGGCCGTTGGCGTTGGCTGCGACCGAATTGTCGCCGTTGCCAAAGATAGTGAGGGAGTTGGCCATCGTGGTGATATTGGCGTCGCCACTCGCCGTGGCTTGCACCCCATCGTTGCCGTTGCCGAAAACCCCTGCGAGAGTGGCGATGTTGTTGTTCCCAGTGGCGCCGGCTTCCACCTGTTGGTTGGCGCTGCCGACGACGGTGGCGAAGGTGGCGATGTTACCTCCGCCGCTGGCATTGGCTTCCACGCCGTTGTTGGCGTTGCCGACGAAGCTGGCGTTGGTGGCGAACGTGGCGATGTTGCCGGTGCCGTCTGCGCTCGCTTGGATCGCGTTGTTGGCGTTGCCGACAAAGCTGGCGTTGGTGGCAAAAGTCGCGATATTGCCGGTGCCGGTAGCGCTGGACGCCACTCCCGTGTTGGCGTTGCCGAAGACGGTGGCAAAGGTTGCGATGTTGCCCTGTCCGTCGGTGCTCGCGGTGACCCCGTCGTTCGCGTTACCGAAAGCCGTTGCAAATGTCGCTATATTACCGGTACCGCCGGCGCTGGCTTCCAGGTTTTGGTTGCCGTTGCCGATAATGTTGATGTCGGTGGCAAAGGTGGCGATGTTGAGGTCGCCAGCAGCCTTTGCCTTGACGCCGTCGTTTCCGAGGCTTATCAGGCCGGTCGTGGTGGCGAAGGTAGCGATGTTGGTGTGGCCGACGGCTTCTGCGGTGATGCCGCTGTTGGCGTTGCCCGCGACGGTGGCAAAGGTGGCGATATTGGTATCACCGCTCGCGCTGGCGGTCACCTCATGATTGCCGTTGAACATGGCCGTGCTCAAGGTGGCGATATTGAGACGGCCTGCGGTGTCGGCGACGACGTCATGGTTACCGTTGCCGACGGCGCTGGCGAAGGTAACGATGTTGGTGTCGCCGTTGGCGCTCGCAGCGACCTCGTTCCCGCCGCCGACTGCAGTGCCGAGGGTGGCGATGTTGAGGCGGCCGACGGCATCGGCGCCAGCCCCATTGTTGCCGTTGCCGACGACGGTCGCGAAGGTGGCGATGTTGGTGTCGCCATCGGTTCTGGCTGCGACGCCGCTGTTGGCGTTGCCGACTACGTTGCTGAACGTGGCGATGTTGGTGTTGCCGACGGCATCGGCTGCCACCACGTTGTTGTCGGCGCCGATAGCGTTGGCCATCGTGGCGATGTTGAGGTTGCCATCAGCACCGGCCAACACCCCGCCGTTGTTGTCGCCGAGCACGGTAGCGACAGTGGCGATATTGGTCTGGCCGGCGACACTGGCTTGAACACCGCTGTTGTTATTTCCCAACACGGTAGCAATGGTTCCGACATTGGCGTTCGCGACTGCACCACTTCCGTTGGCACCGGCGGTAACCATGCCGTTGTTGCTACCGAGCACAGTGGCGAAGGTGCCGATGTTGGTGTTCGCGACTGCGTCGTTTCCATTGGCACCCACGGTAACTGTGCTGTTGTGGTTCCCGACGACGGTGGCAAAATTGGCGATGTTAGTTCGGGCTACGGAGCCCGTGCCGTTGGCGCCGACTCCGACCGGGCTGTTGTAGTTGCCGAGCACTGTTGCCGCGTTGAAGTACCCGCCGCCGGCGCGGGCTGCGTTGTTGTCCCCGAAAACCCAAGCGCCGTTGCCTATACCGTCAACCGCACCGGCCTGGTTGTTGTTACCCAGAATCCCGGCGAAGTTCACAGTGCCACCGGCGCCGGTGCTATTGCCGCTACCGAGCGTAAGAGCCCCTGTGACCACGCCGACGACATCGGCTGCGTTGTCGTTACCGAAAACCCAAGCCCGGTTACCAAAGCCGTCAACCACACCAACCTGATTGCCATTACCGACAAGCCCCGCGAAATTCACATAACCACCAGTGCTCACACTGCTACCACTACCAAAGGCCGAGGCCACGGTAAGCAAACCACCCACCTGCGCCACATTGTCGTCACCGAAAACCCAAGCCCGATTACCAAAACCATCAACCACACCAACCTGATTGCCATTACCGACAAGCCCCGCGAAATTCACATAACCACCAGTGCTCACACTGCTACCACTACCGAAAGCCCAAGCCCCAGTAAGCAAACCACCCACCTGCGCCACATTGTCGTCACCGAAAACCCAAGCCCGATTACCAAAACCATCAACCACACCAACCTGATTGCCATTACCGACAAGCCCCGCGAAATTCACATAACCACCAGTGCTCACACTGCTACCACTACCGAAAGCCCAAGCCCCAGTAAGCAAACCACCCACCTGCGCCACATTGTCGTCACCGAAAACCCAAGCCCGATTACCAAAACCATCAACCACACCAACCTGATTGCCATTACCGACAAGCCCCGCGAAATTCACATAACCACCAGTGCTCACACTGTTGCCGCTACCAAAGGCCGAAGCCACGGTAAGCAAGCCGCCGGCCTGTGCGGTGCTGGTGTCGCCCACGGCCAACGCCGTGTTGAGAATGCCACTGCTGCTGGCGCCAGTGGCGCTGCCCAGGGCCCAGGCCCCGTCGAGCAACCCGGCAGCACTGGCAGAACTATTCGGGCCGAGGGCCACCGCCAGCCCACCGAAAGTCGAGTTCGCGTGCGCTGTGCCCAACTGCACAAGTTGCAGACCGCTGAACGACACACTGGCATCCAAAGCATTGAGGGATTCAGCCTGGGCGGCCACGTTGACGGCCGCGATCGAACTGCTCGCATTCGCCTGAAGCGTTTGCAGCACTCCTTGCCACGGCACCAGCTGAGCGGCCACCGTCGAAACCCCGGCGTGGTAGCCGGACAGGGCTGCCACATCCTGGGCCCACATCTGCTCGTAGTGCGCTTCGGTGGCTGCGATCGCCGGAGCATTCAGACCCAACAGGTTCGACATCGCGAGCATGACGAGCTGATTCCGGTTTGTCGCCACCACCGCCGGATGCACCATCGCCGCAAGCGCGTCCTCGAACACCGTCGCCGCTGCACCGGCCTGGACGGACGCACCCTGGGCCCCGGCGGCGGCGGCGTTCAGCCAGCTCGCGTATGGGGCGGCGGCACTCGCCATGGCCGCCGCCGCCCAGCCCTGCCAGGAGTCGCCGACCAACGCCGAGGTCACCGACTCGAATGACGCTGCCGCCGAGGTTAATTCGTCGGCCAGCCGCTGCCACGACGCCGCCGCCTGCAGCATCGGCGCTGACCCGGGCCCGGCATAAATCTGCGCCGAGTTGATCTCCGGGGGCAAAACCGAAAAGTTCATCGCTCTTTCCTCTCCGAGCTGGCCCAGTCGACTTCAGAAGTCGCTACCGAAGAAGCCGGCCCAACCGGTACCGATATTGAAGCCCCCGGAGTTGCTGTTGCCGAAATTACCAATACCCGAATTGAACCCGTTGGCAACGTCGTTGATGTTTCCGAAGCCGGAATTATTGTCTCCAGTGTTGAAGAACCCGACATTGTAAAAACCCGTGTTCCCGAAGCCCGAGTCGTTGTTGGAACCCGTGTTTCCAATTCCGGAGTGCTGCGTCCCTTGATTCCCGATACCGGCATTGCTCTGGCCGGGGCCGCCTGAGACACCCGCGTTGCCGTAGCCCGAGTTGTTATCGCCGAAGTTGTTGAAACCAGAGTTGCCGGTGCCGGTGTTGCCAAACCCCGAGTTGGCAACCGTCTGAATGATCGAACTGCCGAAACCGGTGTTCAGCGTTCCGGAGTTCAAGGCGCCGGTATTGGTATCGCCCGAATTCCACAATCCGGTATTGACGGAGCCTGCGTTGAAGCTCCCGGTGTTCACGTCGCCAGCGTTGAAGCTCCCGAAGTTGCCATCGCCCGAGTTGTAGTCGCCCGTGCCGCCGGAGCCCGCGTTGAACCAGCCGGTGTTATGGTTGCCCGCGTTGAAAGCGCCGGCATTGCCCGACCCGGCGTTACCAAAGCCGGTGTCGTAGGACCCGGAATTCCAGAAGCCGGTGCTGGTCACGCCCGAGTTGCCGAAGCCGGTGCTACCCACCCCGGAGTTCCAGCCACCCCAGTTGCCCACCCCCGAGTTCAACCACCCCAGGTTATTGCTTCCAGAGTTGAAAATGCCGGTGTTACCGCTACCAGAATTGAACAAGCCGACGTTTCCGGTGCCGGAGTTCAGGCCGCCGAATCCGATTTGATTGTCGCCGGTGAGGCCGATACCGATATTGTTGTTTCCGGTATTCGCAAAGCCGATGTTGAAGTTACCGGTGTTAGCGAAGCCGACATTGAGATTGCCACTGTTCCCGCTACCGAGGTTGCCGCTGCCATTGTTTCCGCTGCCGAAGTTATTGCTGCCGGCGTTGCCGAAACCCAGGTTGCCGCCGCCAATATTTCCACTGCCGAAGTTATTGCTGCCGACGTTCCCGTGGCCGAGGTTCGCGTTCCCGTTGTTGCCGCTGCCCAGGTTGTTGTTGCCGGCGTTGCCGCTGCCGGCGTTGAGGCTGCCGGCATTGCCGCTGCCAAGGTTGATGTTGCCGGTGTTGCCGCTGCCGAAATTGACGTTGCCGTTGTTGCCGCTACCCAGGTTGACGTTGCCGTTGTTGCCGCTACCCAGATTCAAATCGCCGGCATTGCCGGAGCCGAAGTTTCCATTGCCGGTATTGCCGAAACCCAGGTTGGGTAGCGATATATTGGTGCCGGCGGCCGCACTCGACCCGGCCGAGATGGCGGACGCCACCGGCCCTCTCCCGGAAGCCGGCATCTCTGGCGTAGTCGACTGGCCCGATGCGGCGGAAATGCCTTGCAGCCCAGCACCCCACGGCGACAATGCGGCCGCCGCCGCCGACGTGTCAGCGTGATAACTGAGCATCGCGGCCACGTCCTGCGCCCACATCTGCTCGTATTGGGCCTCGGCTGAGGCAATCGCCGGCGCGTTCAAGCCAAGCACATTCGACGCCACCAGCTGCACGAACCGATTACGGTTGATCGCCACCATCAATGGATGCACTGTGGCCGCGCGCGCCGCGTCAAACGCACTGGCCACCGCACGAGCCTGAGCTGCCGCCCCTGAAGCGTGACCCGCCGCGGCACTCAACCATCGGGCGTAAGGCGCCGCTGCAGCCGCCATCGCCGCTGACGCCGGCCCCCGCCAAGAGCCGTCGACCAACCCCGATGTCACCGACGAAAACGACGACGCCGCACCGGCGAGCTCGCCGGCCAGTCCGTCCCAGGCCGTAGCCGCAGCCAGCATCGGTTGCGGACCGGTGCCGGCGAAAATCCGCAACGAATTGATCTCCGGCGGCAACACCGAAAAATTCATCACCCTAGCCCTTCCGCAGCCGACCTGCCCCGACCGACGGGCCCGCGATTACGGGCCAGAGCAACCGTTACACCGACCCGCCCAGCCTGTCAGCGGTTCGGGCGAATTGCTCTAGGAGGTCCTCGATCGCATCCCGGCTACGACTGCCACGCCGCGGGTTCCGCCGTCGCGGCAGCGACCTTGGTTGCCTACGGGTTGGCAGCGCGACGTGGCGAATCAGGCGGTCCCGACGATCCGGCGATTTCACACCGGGCCACCCACCGACCCCGTGCGTATCGTCGAACCCGACCATGACGAACAACGGGCACCTGGCAGCCGCAGCGCTGCCACGGTCCGGGCCGGCGCACCGGGCAGCGCTGAGATGCCCTATCGCCGACCGGCTCACACTGGTACAACACCGATTGGCCGCCGCACACGCGGATACGACGACGAATAGGAATCATGCTCATGCCCTCTTCCACCACCGAGGCCATTGCCGACGTGGCCGACCGGTTGTTCACTGCCATCGAGAACAGCGAGCTGGCGGCGGTTGCCCGCATGTGGAGCGACGACATCGCAGTGTGGCGCGCGGGTGCCCATCGCGATGACGACAAGGCCCGCGCACTGCGGGTGATCGATTGGTTCGTCTCGGCGACCACGGAGCGTCGCTATGAGGTTCTGGACCGCCAGATTTTCGAGGACGGGTCGGGTAGGGGCTTCGTCCAACAGCACGTGCTACATGCGGCAGGCCAGACCGGACAGTCGATCGCGCTGCGGGTTTGCATCGTGATCAAGCTGGACACCGAAGGTTTGATAAACCGGGTCGACGAGTACTTCGACCCGGCCGAGCTTGCATCCTTGCTCGGCTGAAGCCCGTCAGCGCATCGCCGCCGGCTACAGACTTGCGACCGGCGCCTCCGCTTGCGGGTACACCACAAAGGATCCGACAACCACCGGGTGGGCTCCACGCCCGATAGACAGTGAGGCAGCACGATGACGACGCTCGAAACGCTACTCAGCGATCCCGATGCCGCCGGGGCATGGAATCTTGTTCCGGATCACTCGGCGGTCACCTTCACAATCAAGAACATGTGGGGCCTGCTCGCGGTCAAGGGCGAATTCACCAAGTTCACCGGCCGCGGCAACCTGACTGACCAGGGCACGGTCTCCGGTTATCTCGAGGTAGACGTCGCCTCGCTGCGCACCGGTATCCGCCTGCGCGACAAGCACTTACTCTCGGCCGACTTCTTCGACGTCGAACGCTTCCCAGAAATCCGGGTTGTGGTGACCGCCGTGCACCCGACCAAGGGCAAACACGCCGAACTGCAGGCCAGCTTCACCATCAAAGGCATCACAGACCCGGTAACCCTGCCGGTTACGGTCAGCGAGTTCAGCGACGGCTCGGTGCGCATAGCCGGCGAAACCGAGATCGACCGAGTCCAGTTCGGCTTGCGGTGGAACAAGTTCGGCATTCTGGCCGCGACAGCGACCGCAGCGGGTGAGGTCTGTTTCGTGAAGGCGCCGTAACAGAACGAAGTCCGTTCAGCCACCGCGCATTTGAATTCCCGGCTCTTGCTTTACCCGAGATCGCAGCTTCCCCTTTTCGGCTTCCGGCCGTAGCGAAGCCGCCTTTTCCTCCGCCTCCGAAGCCTGGTCCTGCGTGTTGGCTGACCGGTCCGACACATCGGCGGTCCGCGACGGCCGTAGCGCCGACTCCGGAATTCCCGAACCCGTCGATTGCGTTACCCGCGCTACCGGTACCGGCGCCGCTTTCGCCGCAATCTCCGGATCCGCGTTCGGCAATACCCCCAGCTGAGGAGCCGCAGCTTCGACTTCGGCCGCCGGAGGGGCCGCCGCTTCCGGTACCCGAGTCGGTGCGGCATTTCCAGCGCTTCCCGCACCAACGCCAATGCCGGCAGACCCGCTCTGATTGCCGCCGGTGGCCGGGATCGGGATCGGAACGCCCATCATCCCGGGGGTCGCAACGCCGCCGCTTGCGCTGGTAGTGCCGCCACTCAAGAGACTTGCACTGCCGACATTGCCACTGCCGGCAGTCCCCTGACCTACGTTGCTGTACATCGGGTCGGCCTGCGATAGCCCGGCGCTGGTGTTGCCGTTGACGACGTTGTTCGTCTCCGCACCGACCGGGCCGCCGCTCGCGCCGCCGGCATTGCCGCCGCCGGCGACGTTCGCAGCCTCCCCGTTGCCGCCGACATTGGTAGTACCCGCGGCTCCACTGCCTGCGCTTGTGCCCGCGGCGCCGGCGCTGCCCATACCCGGGAGGCCCTTCAGGATGCTCTGCCACGAAACCAACTGCGAGGCGAGCGCCGCGGCGCCGGAGTAGTAGCCCGACATCGCAGACACATCCGCAGCCCACATCTCCTCGTAAATGCTCTCCGCGAACGCTATCGCCGGCGCGTTCTGGCCGAACAAATTCGACATCACCAACTGCACGAATGCGTCGCGATTGGCAGCCACGGCCCCCGGAAGCACCGTCGCTGCCTGGGCTGCCTCGAACATGCTGGCCATGGCACTGGCTTGCCCCGCAGCCCCGGCGGACTGCGCCGCGGCCGCACTCAGCCACGCCGCGTATGGAGCTGCCGCAGCCGCCATCGCCGCCGCTGCCGGACCCTGCCAAGCCTGACCCGCCAAGGCCGACGTCACCGAGGCGAAGGATTGGGCCGCGGCCCCCAACTCGTCGGCAAGTCCCGCCCACGCGGTCGCTGCCTGCAACATGGGCGCTGAACCAGCGCCAATGAACATTCGTAAAGAGTTGATCTCCGGCGGCAGCACCCAAAAACTCACTGCACCAGTCCTCCGGAATCGCTTGCCGGGTTCCTACCCCATCTGCACACAGCGTAACGACAAATACCCGCCGATTCGCCCCTTAGCCCCGCATTCATCATTTCGCTCCCACGCCCGACTTCACGGGCGCTCCCCCCACCGCGCCAGACGCCACCCCGAACCGGGCCCAGTTGGTCTCAACCAGCGCGCACCAGGCCGACGGCCACTCGTCAGGAGCAAGGCCGGCGGGTTCACCGCAGCGGACAGGACGGTGAATCCGCCGTCTCGCGGCGCCGTGTCACCCGGTATTGACACGGTTGACAGAAGCTCTAATTTACGTGCGATACGGCATTTGGTTCCATAGACATTGGTCCGCCTGCGCCTCTAGATCACGTCCGTTAGCCGCCCGGACGGTCCGCAACCGGCCCCAGGCGAAGGTTGTCGATGCGCATAACGGAGGCAGGTTTGCGGCCATGGCCAACAATTTTGGATGCCCAATTCACGAGAGCTGGTGGACCGCAGCCTGTCGCCGAGCCGAGCGACCCGGCGCAACCGGCGGTCCGCAACGTGCGTCGTTCGTTGGCCCGACCCGGGGTTGACGTATGGAAACGTTCATCCTGTCGCACCATTCGTATTTGCTGTTGCCGCTGCTTACGGCCACCGGCATTCCCGTCCCTGAAGAAGTGGTCACCGTCGCGGCGGGCGTGTTGAGCTCACCTTCGGTCGGCTCCAGCCCGGGTTGGCGATCTTGGCGTGCCTGGCCGGGGTGCTGGTCGGCGATTGCGCGGGCCTGAAGGTGTTTCTCCTGGTGCGTTTCCTGCTGGGGATGCGTACTCCGCTGTATCTGGCAATCGGTGCCTTAAGGATGGACTTCCGCCGGTTTTTGGTGTGCGATGTGGTATGCGCGACATTGGCCGTCGGCATTTTCTTCTTACTCAGCTATCTCGGCGCTGGCTGGATCAGCGGGTTGATTCACCGGTCGGAGTGGGCAGGGACTGTGATTTTGCTGGTGGCGGCGGCGGGAGCCGGATTGTATTACCGCATCTGGAAGCGGTGGCGCCTGCAATCGAGCCCGCACCGGCCTGGATTACAAGGAAAGGCGCAATGAGCCGACGGCCTGGTGAGACCACCCTGTTTCTCCGCGAATTCTGGGAAAAGTTCGAAACGACCGGATCAATCGCACCGAGTACCCGCTACCTGGCCCGGGCCATCACCCGCCACCTCCGGCGCCGGGGCCCGGCGCCCATTCGCGTTTTGGATTGCGGACCAGGCACAGGCGTGTTCACCGAGCAAATCGTCGAGCACCTGCGGCCAGGTGACACATTGGACATGGTGGAAATCAATGGTTGCTTTATCCGCGTGTTGCAGAAACGTTTTGCCGCCGAACCACGCTGGCAGGCGATCAGCGATTTCGTGAACATCTACGAGCTGCCGTTCCAGAATTTCGCCGCGCCGGCGCCATACGATTTCATCGTTTCAAGCCTGCCACACAGCAACTTTCCCCCAGCGGTCGTGGCGGAGATCCTCCACTCCTACACCCGGCTGCTCAAGCCGGGAGGCGTACTCAGCTATTACGAATACCTGTACCTGCGGCAAATCCGAACCACCCTGGCACGCGGGACCCGGCGCGATCGGATACGCAGTGTCGCGCAGCTCATGCTGTCGCACATGAGCGAGCACCGGGTCACACACGAAAGCATTCTCATGAACGTTCCGCCCGCCCGGGTACACCATCTGACCGCGCCGGCCGACCGCGTCGGGAGAAATGGGTCCTTGCTGGAACGCGCCCGGTCGGCATAGGGCCTCGGTGTCCGGGCACCGCCGTGCCGGTGACCGCGACGGTGCACCGATCACCCGAGCATGCCGCATCAGGATCGTCACCACGCCCGCCGTGAGAAAGACGGCGGACTGGCACCAGTACCATTTTCACCGTGCCCGATTCCAGCGACGCCCTGCGGATCCTCGTCTATAGCAACAATGTCCAAACCCGCCAACAGGTGATGCGTGCGCTGGGCAAACGGCTGCACCCTGATCTGCCGGAATTGACCTATGTCGAAATAGCGACAGCTCCGATGGTGATACAGCGGATGGACGAAGGCGGCATCGACTTGGCCATCCTCGACGGTGAGGCGACACCAGCCGGGGGCATGGGAATCGCCAAACAGCTCAAAGACGAACTCTCGCCGTGCCCACCGATTCTGGTGCTCACCGGACGGCCGGATGACTCCTGGCTGGCCAGCTGGTCGCGGGCCGAGGCCGCGGTACCGCATCCGATCGACCCGATCGTGCTTGGCCGCACAGCGCTCGGCCTGTTGCGTGCTCCCGCGCTCTGACGCGCTCTGACCGCCGCGCACAGCAACCCAGGCGCCTACCGGGCTTCGCAACCCCAACTCCGATCCACCCGCGAGGTATGCCAACGCCTCCGCGGCCGCGGATCTGCAGGTGCCCGCGAGGGTTGACCCCGGGCATGGGCCCTTGCCGTAGCGCGACTATGTTGAAGGTCACTGCGACGGTCCACAAGCCCGGCCCGTCACAGCAGCCCGGTCACCGCCCGGCCGCCGTGTCGGCGGCCAATACGACGGATCATGGAGCGACGTGAACGTCTACATACCCATCCTGGTGCTGGCGGCGCTCGCCGCCGCCTTTGCCGTGTTCTCGGTTGTGATCGCAAGCCTGGCCGGCCCGTCGCGCTTCAACCGTTCGAAGCTCGCGGCCTACGAATGCGGGATTGAACCGACAGACAGCTCGGTGAGCGGCCCGCACGCGACGGCCGGGCAGCGGTTCCCGATCAAGTACTACCTGACCGCAATGTTGTTCATCGTCTTCGACATCGAGATCGTGTTCCTGTATCCGTGGGCGGTCAGTTTCGACGCGCTGGGCACCTTCGCGCTGGTCGAGATGGTGATATTCATGCTCACGGTGTTCGTTGCCTACGCCTACGTGTGGCGCCGCGGGGGCCTGACGTGGGATTGAGGGCTGAGATGGGTTTGAGATGGGATTGAGGTAGGGCGTGGGACTGGAAGAACGGCTACCCGGCGGGATCCTGCTGTCGACAGTCGAGAAGGTGGCGGGCTACGTCCGCAAGAACTCACTGTGGCCGGCGACGTTCGGCTTGGCGTGCTGCGCGATCGAAATGATGGCGACCGCCGGACCGAGGTTCGATCTGGCCCGCTTCGGGATGGAGCGATTCTCGGCGACGCCGCGGCAAGCGGATCTGATGATCGTGGCGGGACGGGTCAGCCAGAAGATGGCGCCGGTGCTGCGCCAGATCTACGACCAGATGGCCGAGCCGAAATGGGTTCTCGCCATGGGGGTCTGCGCGTCGTCCGGCGGGATGTTCAACAACTACGCGATCATCCAGGGTGTGGACCACGTTGTTCCCGTTGACATCTACCTGCCGGGGTGTCCGCCGCGTCCCGAGATGCTCCTGCACGCAATCCTCAAGCTGCACGAGAAGATTCAGGAAATGCCGTTGGGTGTCAACCGGGAACGTGCCATCGCCGAGGCCGAGGAGGCGGCGCTGCTGGCCAGGCCCACCATCGAGATGCGCGGACTGCTGCGATGAGCTCCCCAGACCAAGACCCGCGGGAGGCGATCGCCCGCGCCGACGAAGAAGTGATCGACGTTCGCCGCGGGATGTTCGGCGTCAGCGACACCGGTGACACGTCCGGATACGGGAGGCTGGTGCGTCAGGTCGCGTTGCCGGGCAGCAGCCCTCGGCCGTATGGCGGCTATTTCGACGACATTGCCGACCGCCTGGCCGAAGCACTGCAGGGCGAGGGTGTCGAATTCGACGACGCCATCGAGAAAGTCGTGGTGTACCCGCCGGACAAGGGGGCCGAACTGACCCTGCACGTCCGCCGCGAACGACTGCCACAAGTCGCCCAACGCCTGCGCGACGAACCGGAATTGCGGTTCGAAATGTGCCTGGGCGTCAACGGCGTGCACTACCCGCACGAGACCGGCCGGGAGTTGCACGCCGTCTACCCCCTGCAGTCGATCACCCACAACCGTCGTCTCCGGCTGGAAGTGTCTGTGCCCGATAGTGATCCGCATATCCCGTCGCTCTATGGGATCTACCCCACCAACGACTGGCACGAGCGCGAGACGTATGACTTCTTCGGGATCATCTTCGACGGGCATCCGTCACTGACCCGCATCGAGATGCCCGACGACTGGCACGGTCATCCGCAGCGCAAGGACTACCCACTCGGTGGCATCCCGGTCGAATACAAGGGCGCGCAAATACCCCCGCCCGACGAACGTAGGGGCTACAACTGATGAGTGAAACCGACACCGTCCTGGTCGCCGGTGGCCAGGACTGGGAGGACATCGTCGAGGCCGCCCGCAAAGCGGACCCCGGCGAACGCATCGTCGTCAACATGGGACCCCAGCACCCGTCCACCCACGGGGTGTTGCGGCTGATCCTCGAGATCGAAGGCGAAACGATCATCGAGGCCCGCTGCGGAATCGGCTATCTGCACACCGGCATCGAGAAAAACCTCGAATACCGGTACTGGACCCAGGGCGTCACCTTCGTGACCCGAATGGATTACCTGTCACCGTTTTTCAACGAAACCGCGTACTGCCTGGGTGTGGAGAAGCTGCTCGGTATCACCGAGCAGATACCGGAGCGGGTCAACGTCATCCGGGTGCTGCTGATGGAGCTCAACCGCATCTCGTCGCACCTGGTCGCACTGGCGACCGGCGGCATGGAACTGGGCGCGATGACCGCGATGTTCATCGGCTTCCGGGCGCGCGAAATCATCCTCAACGTGTTCGAGTCGATCACCGGATTGCGGATGAACCACGCCTACATCCGGCCCGGCGGCGTGGCGCAGGATCTGCCGCCCAACGCGGCAAGCGACATCGCCGAAGCCCTCACCCAGCTGCGGCACCCGCTGCGCGAATTGGGTGATCTGCTCAACGAAAACGCCATCTGGAAAGCCCGCACCCAGGGCATCGGATATCTCGATCTGGCCGGATGCATGGCGCTGGGTATCACCGGCCCGATCCTGCGTTCCACCGGACTACCGCACGACCTGCGCAAGAGCGAACCTTACTGTGGTTACGAGAACTACGAATTCGACGTGATCACTGATGATGCGTGTGATGCCTACGGGCGCTACATGATTCGGGTCAAAGAGATGTGGGAGTCGGTGAAGATCGTCGAGCAGTGCCTGGACAAGCTGAAGCCGGGCCCCACCATGATCGAGGACCGCAAGATAGCCTGGCCCGCCGACCTGAAGGTCGGCCCGGACGGGATGGGCAATTCGGAAGAGCACATCGCCAAGATCATGGGCAGCTCGATGGAGGCACTGATCCACCACTTCAAGTTGGTGACCGAGGGCATCCGGGTACCGCCGGGCCAGGTCTATGTGGCGGTGGAATCACCGCGCGGAGAGCTCGGCGTGCACATGGTGAGTGACGGCGGGACCCGCCCCTACCGGGTGCACTACCGGGATCCGTCGTTCACCAACCTGCAGTCGGTCGCCGCGATGTGCGAGGGCGGCATGGTCGCAGACCTGATCACCGCCGTCGCCAGCATCGACCCCGTCATGGGCGGGGTGGACCGATGACCGGACCGCAGGGGCAACCGGTATTCATCAGGCTCGGGCCGCCGCCCGAAGAACCCAACCAGTTCATGGTGGAGGGTGCGCCACAGTCGTATCCGCCCGAGGTGCAAGCGCGGCTGGAGGTCGACGCCAAGGAGATCATCGGCCGCTACCCCAACAAGCGTTCGGCGCTGCTGCCGCTGCTGCACCTGGTGCAAGGTGAGGACTCCTACCTGACGCCGGCGGGTCTGGAGTTCTGCGCAAACCAGTTGGGGCTGACCGGGGCCGAGGTCTCGGCGGTGGCCAGCTTCTACACCATGTACCGGCGCGGCCCCACCGGCGACTACCTGGTCGGCGTATGCACCAACACGCTGTGCGCCATCATGGGCGGCGACGCCATCTTCGAGAACCTCAAAGACCATCTCGGTATCGGCAACGACGAGACCACCGCCGACGGGTCGATCACCCTGCAACACATCGAATGCAACGCCGCCTGCGACTACGCCCCGGTGGTCATGGTCAATTGGGAGTTTTTCGACAACCAGACACCGGAGTCGGCACGCGAGCTTGTCGACTCGCTGCGCTCCGGCACACCGAAGCCGCCTACCCGGGGGGCGCCGCTGTGCGCCTTCCGCGAGACGTCGCGCATCCTGGCGGGTTTGCCGGATCAGCGTCCCGATCAGGGCCAGGGCGGCGCCGGTGCGGCCACGCTGGCCGGGCTGCAGGTGGCGAAGGAAAACGACATGCAGGCGCCACCCGGGCCCGAAACCACCCCGGAAGGCCAGTGATGACCTCGCAGGCAACCCCGTTGACCCCGGTGATCAGCCGCTACTGGGACGACCCCGAGTCATGGACCATGGCGACGTATCAGCGCCATGACGGCTACCAGGCGATGAAGAAGGCCTTGGCCATGGACCCCGACGACGTGATCGGCACCGTCAAGGACTCGGGGTTGCGCGGGCGCGGCGGCGCCGGATTCGCCACCGGAACCAAATGGTCGTTCATCCCCCAAGGGGACAAGGGTCCGGCCGCCAAGCCGCACTACCTGGTGGTCAACGCCGACGAATCCGAACCCGGCACCTGCAAAGACATTCCGCTGATGCTGGCGACACCGCACGTGCTCGTCGAAGGCATCATCATCGCCGCATACGCGATCCGGGCCCACCACGCCTTCATCTATGTGCGCGGCGAGGTGCTGCCGGTGCTGCGCCGGCTGCACAACGCGGTGGCCGAGGCGTACGCCGCCGGTTACCTGGGCCGCAACATCGCCGGGTCGGGTTTCGACCTGGAGCTGGTGGTACACGCGGGTGCGGGCGCCTACATCTGCGGCGAGGAGACCGCGCTGCTCGATTCGCTCGAAGGCCGCCGCGGCCAGCCGCGGCTCCGGCCACCCTTTCCCGCTGTTGCGGGGCTGTACGGCTGCCCGACGGTGATCAACAACGTCGAGACCATCGCCAGCGTCCCGTCGATCATCCTCAACGGCGTCGACTGGTTCCGGTCGATGGGCAGCGAGAAATCGCCTGGCTTCACGCTGTATTCGTTGTCCGGGCACGTCACCCGTCCCGGGCAGTACGAGGCGCCGCTGGGTATCACGTTGCGCGAGCTGCTCGACTACGCCGGCGGGGTCCGCGCCGGACACCGGCTGAAATTCTGGACGCCGGGCGGGTCCTCCACACCATTGCTCACCGACGAGCACCTCGACGTGCCATTGGATTACGAGGGTGTGGGTGCCGTGGGCTCCATGCTGGGCACCAAAGCACTGGAGATCTTCGACGAGACCACCTGCGTGGTGCGTGCGGTGCGGCGCTGGACCGAGTTCTACAAACACGAATCATGCGGGAAATGCACACCGTGCCGCGAAGGGACGTTCTGGCTGGACAAGATCTACGAGCGGCTGGAAACCGGCCGGGGCACTCACGAGGACATCGACAAACTGCTCGACATCTCGGACTCGATTTTGGGAAAAGCGTTCTGCGCGTTGGGCGATGGCGCCGCAAGCCCGGTGATGTCATCCATCAAGTACTTCCGCGACGAATACGTCGCGCATGTCGAAGGCGGCGGATGCCCGTTCGACCCCCGGGAATCCATGCTCATGGCGAACGGAGACAAGGCGTGACCCAAACGGCCGACACCGAAAACCGGGTGGCCCAGCCGGAGATGGTGACGCTGACCATCGACGGAAACGAAATAAGCGTCCCCAAAGGCACTTTGGTGATCCGCGCGGCCGAGCTGATGGGCATCCAGATCCCGCGGTTCTGCGACCACCCGCTGCTCGACCCGGTCGGCGCGTGCCGCCAATGTCTGGTCGAGGTAGAGGGACAACGCAAACCGCTGGCCTCGTGCACCACGGTCTGCACCGACGACATGGTGGTACGCACCCAGCTCACCTCGGAAGCCGCCGACAAAGCCCAGCACGGCGTCATGGAGCTGCTGCTGATCAACCATCCGCTGGACTGCCCGATGTGCGACAAGGGCGGCGAATGCCCGCTGCAGAACCAGGCCATGTCCAACGGCCGGCCCGACTCCCGCTTCACCGACGTCAAACGCACGTTCGCCAAGCCGATCAACATCTCCGCACAGGTATTGCTGGACCGGGAACGTTGCATCCTGTGCGCCCGTTGCACCCGCTTCTCCGAACAGATCGCCGGCGATCCGTTCATCGAAATGCAGGAGCGCGGCGCTTTGCAGCAGGTCGGCATCTATACAGGCGAACCGTTCGACTCCTACTTCTCGGGCAACACGGTGCAAATCTGCCCGGTCGGCGCGCTGACCGGGACTGCCTACCGATTCCGGGCGCGTCCGTTCGACTTGGTATCCAGCCCCAGCGTCTGTGAGCACTGCGCGTCGGGCTGCGCCCAACGCACCGACCACCGCCGCGGCAAGGTGCTGCGCCGCCTCGCCGGCGACGACCCGGAAGTCAACGAGGAGTGGAACTGCGACAAGGGCCGGTGGGCTTTCACCTACGCGACCCAGCCGGACGTCCTCACCACTCCCCTGATCCGCAATGCCGACGGCGAGTTGGTGCCCGCGTCGTGGTCGCACGCCATAGTGGCCGCGGCCCAAGGACTCGAAGCGGCCCGCGGTCGCGCCGGTGTGCTGGTCGGCGGCCGGGTCACCTGGGAAGACGCCTACGCCTACGCCAAGTTCGCGCGAATTGTGTTGGACACCAACGACGTCGACTTTAGGGCCCGGCCGCACTCGGCCGAGGAGGCCGACTTCCTGGCGGCCCGCGTTGCCGGCCGGCCGAAAGCCGTCAGCTATGCCGACCTGGAATCGGCTCCGGTGGTGCTGCTGGTCGGGTTCGAGCCCGAAGACGAGTCCCCGATCGTCTTCTTGCGGTTGCGCAAGGCAGCCCGCAAACACAAGGTTCCGGTGTATGCGATCGCCCCATTCGCCAGCCGCGGGCTGCAGAAGATGTCCGGCACGCTGATCAAAACCGTTCCCGGCGCGGAGCCCGCGGCCCTGGATGGACTGGCCACCGGTGAAGTGGGTGATCTGCTGGCCACACCGGGAGCGGTCATCATGGTCGGGGAACGCTTGGCCACGGTGGCCGGTGGATTGTCCGCCGTGGCACGGCTGGCCGACTCCACGGGAGCTCGGCTGGCCTGGGTGCCGCGCCGCGCCGGGGAACGGGGCGCGCTGGAAGCCGGCGCGCTGCCGGGACTGCTGCCCGGTGGCCGTCCGCTGGCCGACGAGACCGCCCGATCGCAGGTCCGAGACGCCTGGCACGTGGCCGAATTGCCCTCGGCCCCAGGGCGTGACGCCGACGGGATGCTGGCCGCCGCCGCCGACGGCGCGCTGTGCGCGCTGCTGGTCGGCGGTGTCGAACCGGGCGACTTCGCCGATCCGGACGCGGCGCTCGCCGCACTGGACTCCGCCGGGTTCGTGGTCAGTTTGGAATTGCGGCACAGCGCCGTCACCGAGCGCGCCGACGTGGTGTTCCCGGTGGCCCCGACGGCGCAGAAGGCCGGCGCCTTCGTCAACTGGGAGGGCCGCTACCGCGGGTTCAAGCCCGCGCTGCAGGGCACCATTGCGCAAGCCGGCCAGTCGGATCACCGGGTGCTCGACGCGCTGGCCGACGAGATGGGCGTCTATCTGGGCGTGTCCAACGTCGAAGCGGCCCGCGCCGAGCTTGCCGCGCTGGGCACCTGGGACGGCAAACACGCCGCCGGCCCGCATGTTGCCGCGCCCGGGCCCGCCCAACCAGGCACTGGCGAGGCGGTGCTGACCGGTTGGCGGATGCTGCTCGACGCGGGCCGGCTGCAGGACGGCGAACCGCATCTGGCCGGCACCGTGCGCCCGCCGGTGGTGCGGCTGTCGGCCGACACCGCAGCCGAGATCGGCGCCGCCGACGGCGACGATGTCACCGTCAGCACTTCGCGCGGATCGATCACCGTGCCGCTGTGCGTCACCGACATGCCCGATCGGGTGGTGTGGCTTCCGCTGAACTCCTCCGGTTCGGCGGTGTACCGGCAGCTGGGCGCGAGTCTGGGCAGCGTCGTGCGCATTGGAGTGAGCGAATGACCCGCGCCGCCGGCGACGACGCAGAACGAAGTGATGTGGAGGAGCGGTGCCGATGACCCCGTTCGGGCACGACGTCTGGTGGCTGGTCGTAGCCAAGGCGATCGCCATTTTCGTCTTCCTCATGCTGACGGTGCTGGTGGCGATCCTGGCCGAGCGCAAGCTGCTGGGCCGGATGCAACTGCGCCCCGGCCCCAACCGGGCGGGGCCGCACGGCGCGTTGCAAAGTCTTGCCGACGGAATCAAGCTGGCGCTCAAGGAAAGCATCACTCCCGGCGGCACCGACAAGTTCGTGTATTTTCTGGCCCCGATCATCTCGGTGATTCCCGCGTTCACGGCATTTGCGTTCGTCCCGTTCGGCCCCGAGGTGTCGGTGTTCGGTCACCGGACGCCGCTGCAACTGACCGATCTGCCGGTCGCGGTGCTGTTCATCCTGGCCCTGTCGGCGGTCGGGGTATACGGCATCGTGCTCGGCGGTTGGGCGTCCGGCTCCACCTATCCGCTACTCGGCGGGGTGCGCTCGACCGCGCAGGTGATCTCCTACGAGGTCGCGATGGGGTTGTCGTTCGCGACCGTGTTCCTCTACGCCGGCACCATGTCGACGTCACAGATCATCGCCGCCCAAGACCGGGTCTGGTACGTCTTCTTGTTGCTGCCGTCGTTCGTGATCTACCTCATCTCCATGGTGGGCGAGACCAACCGGGCGCCGTTCGACCTGCCCGAAGCAGAAGGTGAGCTGGTCGCCGGTTTCCATACCGAGTACTCGTCGCTGAAGTTCGCGATGTTCATGCTGGCCGAATACGTCAACATGACAACCGTTTCGGCGCTGGCCGCGACGATGTTCCTGGGCGGCTGGCATGCTCCCTGGCCGCTGAACATGTGGGCCGGAGCCAACGCCGGCTGGTGGCCAGTGCTCTGGTTCACCGCCAAGGTGTGGGGCTTTTTGTTCATCTATTTCTGGCTGCGGGCCACGTTGCCGCGGCTTCGCTACGACCAATTCATGGCGCTGGGCTGGAAATTGCTGATTCCCGTCTCGCTGCTGTGGATCATGGTCGCCGCCGTCATCCGCGCGCTGCGCAACCAGGGATACCAGTATTGGACGGCGACGTTGGTGGTCAGCAGCCTCGTCGTAACCACGGGCCTGGTGATGTCGCTACGAAGCCCGGGCGCTCGGGTGAAGCGCCGCCGGCAGCGCGCCGAAAGCGTGGCCGAGCGCGGCGGCGCCGAACCGGTATTCCCGACACCGCCGCTGCCCATGAAACCACTGGCGCAGCCAGTTGGTGCGAGCAAGGAGAACGCGCGTGGTTAGATTCCTGGACGCCGTAGCTGGATTCGGCGTAACGCTCGGGTCGATGTTCAAGAAGACGGTGACCGAGGAGTATCCGGAAAAGCCCGGTCCGGTGGCACCGCGTTACCACGGCCGTCATCAGCTCAACCGGTACCCCGACGGCTTGGAGAAATGCATCGGCTGCGAGTTGTGCGCCTGGGCGTGCCCGGCCGACGCGATCTACGTCGAGGGTGCCGACAACACCGAAGAGGCGCGGTATTCCCCCGGCGAGCGGTACGGCCGGGTCTACCAGATCAACTACCTGCGATGCATCGGTTGCGGTCTGTGTATCGAGGCGTGCCCCACCCGCGCGCTGACCATGACCAACGACTACGAGATGGCCGACGACAACCGCGCCGACCTGATCTACGAGAAGGACCGGCTGCTGGCTCCGCTACTGCCCGAGATGACCGCGCCGCCGCACCCCAGGGCTGCGGGCGCCACCGACAAGGACTACTACCTGGGCAACGTCACCCCGCAGGGCTTACGCGAGCCGCAGCAGGCCGGAGATTCCCGGTGACCGCATTACTGGCCGCTGATTTGGCGCAGGACACCCTCGTTCGAACCTCCACCGGTGAAGCGGTGACGTTCTGGATCCTGGGCGCGCTGGCACTGATCGGCGCGCTCGGGGTGGTGATGGCCGTGAACGCGGTGTACTCGGCGATGTTTCTGGCGATGACGATGATCATCCTGGCGGTGTTCTACATGGTCCAGGACGCGCTGTTCCTGGGCGTCGTTCAAGTCGTGGTCTACACCGGCGCGGTGATGATGCTGTTCTTGTTCGTGCTGATGCTGATCGGCGTGGACTCCGCGGAATCGCTGAAGGAAACCTTGCGCGGACAGCGGGTCGCCGCGGTGGCCACCGGGATCGGGTTCGGCATCCTGCTGGTCGGCGGCATCGGCAACGTGGCGACCGGCGGCTTCGCCGGACTGACCGCCGCCAACGCCAACGGCAATGTCGAAGGCTTGGCGGCGCTGATCTTCTTTCGCTACCTCTGGGCTTTCGAGCTGACCAGCGCGCTGTTGATCACCG
Organism: Mycobacterium innocens; assembly: GCF_900566055.1. GTDB lineage: Bacteria > Actinomycetota > Actinomycetes > Mycobacteriales > Mycobacteriaceae > Mycobacterium > Mycobacterium innocens. Next base: position 28,759 of record NZ_UPHQ01000051.1, on the reverse strand, counting down.
CCGCGATCGGAGCGATGGTGCTGGCTCACCGAGAGCGCTTCGAGCGTCGCAAGACCCAGCGTGAGCTCTCGCAAGAGCGCTTCCGTCCCGGCGGACACCCCACCCCCCTGCCCAACCCGGGCGTCTACGCCCGCCGCAACGCGGTCGATTCGGCAGCGCTGCTGCCCGACGGCACGTACTCGGAATTGTCGGTCTCCCCGATATTGCGCGCCCGGGGCGCGGACGGCACAGCGACCCCCTCCGCCGACACGGTCAAAGGAGGTACGTCGTGAACCCGGCCAATTACCTTTACCTTTCGGCGCTGCTGTTCACCATCGGCGCCTCCGGTGTACTGCTGCGACGCAACGCGATTGTCATGTTCATGTGCGTCGAGTTGATGCTCAACGCGGTCAATCTGGCGTTCGTCACGTTCGCGCGGATGCACGGCCATCTCGACGGACAGATGATCGCGTTCTTCACCATGGTGGTGGCCGCCTGTGAAGTCGTCGTCGGCCTGGCCATCATCATGACGATTTTCCGTGCCCGCAAATCGGCGTCGGTCGACGACGCGAACCTACTCAAAGGCTAAGAACGCCACCGTGACAAATTCTTTGGGGACTCACTACACCTGGCTGCTGGTGGCGCTGCCGCTGGCGGGTGCCGCGATCTTGTTGTTCGGCGGCAGACGAACCGACGCGTGGGGTCATTGGCTGGGCTGTGCGGCGGCCGTCGCGTCGTTCGGCGTGGGCGCGACATTGCTTGCCGACATGCTCGGCCGGGGCGAGGGCGCCCGCGTTATCCGCCAGACGGTGTACACCTGGATCCCGGTGGGCGGCCTCCAGGTCGACTTCGGGCTGCAGCTCGACCAGTTGTCGATGTGCTTCGTGCTGCTGATCACCGGCGTCGGATCGCTGATCCATATCTATTCGGTCGCCTACATGGCCGATGACCCGGACCGCCGCCGATTTTTCGGCTACCTCAACCTGTTTCTGGCCTCGATGCTGCTGCTGGTGGTCGCCGACAACTATGCGCTGCTCTATGTCGGCTGGGAAGGCGTGGGCCTGGCTTCCTACCTGCTGATCGGTTTCTGGTATCACAAACCGTCGGCGGCGACGGCGGCCAAGAAGGCGTTCGTGATGAACCGGGTCGGTGACGCCGGACTGGCGCTGGGCATGTTCGTCATGTTCGCCACGTTCGGGACGCTGTCCTACGCCGGAGTGTTCGCCGGTGCGCCGGCCGCTGGTCGCGGTGCGCTGACCGCGATGGGGTTGCTGCTGCTGTTGGGCGCGTGCGCCAAATCCGCCCAAGTTCCGCTGCAGGCCTGGCTGGGCGACGCGATGGAGGGCCCCACCCCGGTGTCCGCGCTGATCCACGCCGCCACCATGGTGACCGCCGGCGTGTATCTGATCGTGCGGTCCAGCCCGCTGTACAACCTGTCGCCGGAGGCTCAGCTGGCCGTGGTCGTCGTCGGCGCCGTCACCTTGCTGTTCGGCGCGTTCATCGGCTGCGCCAAGGACGACATCAAACGCGCACTGGCCGCATCGACGATGAGCCAGATCGGATACATGGTCCTGGCCGCCGGTCTGGGCCCGGCCGGTTACGCCTTCGCGATCATGCACCTGCTCACCCACGGTTTCTTCAAGGCCGGCCTGTTCCTCGGGTCCGGCGCGGTGATCCACGCGATGAACGAAGAACAGGACATGCGCCGCTACGGCGGACTGCGGGCCGCGCTGCCGATCACGTTCGTCACCTTCGGGCTGGCCTATCTGGCGATCATCGGGGTGCCGCCGTTCGCGGGCTTTTTCTCCAAGGACGCGATCATCGAAGCGGCGCTGAGCGTCGGCGGAGCCCGGGGCTATGTGTTGGGCGGAGCGGCGCTGCTCGGTGCCGGCGTCACCGCGTTCTACATGACGCGGGTGATGCTGATGACCTTCTTCGGCAAAAAGCGTTGGGCGCCAGGGTCGCATCCGCACGAGGCGCTGGGGCTGATGGCGTGGCCGATGATCGTGCTGGCCGTCGGCTCGGTGTTCTCCGGGGGCCTGTTCGCGGTCGGCGGAACCCTGCGGCACTGGCTCGAGCCCGTCGTCGGCGTACCCGAAGAAGCCACCCACGCCATTCCGGCCTGGGTCAGCACCACGGTGACGCTCGCCGTCGTCGCCGCCGGAATCGCGGTGGCCTACCGGATGTATGCCACCGCACCGATCCCGCGGGTGGCCCCCACCCAGGTGTCGGTGCTGACGACGGCCGCGCGCGCCGACCTCTACGGCGACGCCTTCAACGAGGAGGTGTTCATGCGTCCCAGCGCCCGACTGACGGACACGCTGGTCGAAGTCGACAATGCGGGGGTGGACGGGTCGGTCAACGCGCTGGCCGCGCTGGTGAGCCGGACGTCGAACCGCTTGCGGCGCATGCAAACCGGCTTCGCCCGCAACTACGCGCTGTCGATGTTGGTCGGTGCGGTGCTGGTGGCCGCGGTGCTGTTGGCGGTGAACCTGTGGTGAGCAACTTTGCCTGGCTGAGCACGTTGTGGCTGGTGCCGCTGGCCGGTTCGGTGCTGGTCATCCTGCTGCCCCCCGGACTGCGCCGGCTGGCCAAGTGGACGGGGCTGATCGTCAGCGGTGCGACGCTGGCGGTCTCGGTCGTGATCGCAATCGGCTTCAGGCCGGGCTCCCAAACTGGCACCGAGCCATACCAGTTCGTCGAAAAGCATTCCTGGATACCGGCTTTCGGCGCCGGCTATACCCTCGGGGTGGACGGCATCGCGGTGGTGCTGGTGCTGCTGACCACGGTGCTGATTCCGCTGCTGCTGGTAGCCGGCTGGAACGACGGTGGTGAGCGCACCCGCGGGGTGCACGCGTATGTCGCCTTGACCCTGGCCATCGAGTCGATGGTGCTGATCTCGCTGGTCGCGCTGGACGTGCTGCTGTTCTACGTGTTCTTCGAAGCCATGCTGATCCCGATGTACTTCCTCATCGGCGGCTTCGGCCAGGGTCTGGGGCGCTCGCGTGCCGCGGTGAAGTTCTTGCTGTACAACCTGTTCGGCGGGCTGATCATGCTGGCCGCGGTGATCGGGCTATACGTCGTGACCGCGCAACACGGTCCGGGCACCTTCGACTTCCGCGAGATCGTGGCCGGTGTTGCCTCGGGCCGCTACGGCGTGGACCCGGCGGTGTTCAAGGCGCTGTTCCTGGGTTTCATGTTCGCATTCGCCGTCAAGGCCCCGCTGTGGCCCTTCCACCGCTGGCTGCCCGACGCCGCGGTCGAGTCCACACCCGCGACCGCGGTGCTGATGATGGCGGTGATGGACAAGGTCGGCACCTTCGGCATGCTGCGCTACTGCCTACAGCTCTTTCCCGATGCCTCAACCTATTTCCGTCCGCTGATCGTGACGCTGGCCATCATCGGTGTGGTCTACGGCGCGGTGGTGGCGATCGGACAGACCGACATCATGCGGCTGATCGCCTACACCTCGATCTCGCACTTCGGGTTCATCATCGCGGGCATCTTCGTGATGACCACCCAGGGGCAGAGCGGGTCGACGCTGTACATGCTCAACCACGGCCTGTCCACGGCGGCGGTGTTCCTGATCGCCGGCTTCCTCATTTCCCGCCACGGCAGCCGGTCGATCGCCGACTACGGCGGTGTGCAGAAGGTGGCCCCGATCCTGGCCGGCACCTTCATGGTTTCGGCCATGGCCACCTTGTCGCTGCCCGGCCTGGCCCCGTTCGTCAGCGAATTCCTGGTACTGCTGGGCACTTTCAACCGCTACTGGCTGGCCACGGCGTTCGGTGTCACGGCCCTGGTCCTGTCGGCCATCTACATGCTGTGGCTCTATCAGCGGGTGATGACCGGGCCGGTGGCCAAGGGCAACGAACGGATCGGTGATCTGGTGCCCCGCGAAATGATTGTGGTGGCACCGCTGATCGCGTTGCTGCTCATGCTGGGGGTCTACCCCAAACCGATGCTCGAACTCATCAACCCCGCGGTCGAGAACACCATGACCACCATCGGCCAGCATGATCCCGCGCCTCATGTACCCATGGGTACCGGCACTCCCCGGACAGCCGAAGGACCGCACCAATGACCTTGCCCAGCCCCAGCATTGAGTACTTCCTGCTCTGCCCGATGCTGATCGTCTTCGGCGTCGCCGTCGTCGGAGTGCTGGCCGAAGCGTTCCTGCCTCGCCGCATGCGATACGGCGCCCAGGTGACGCTCACCGTCGGCGGATTGATCGCCGCATTCGTCACGGTCATCATGGTGGCCAGGGCGATTCCGGCGTCCGGTCGACGCGCGGTGCTCGGTTCGGTGGCGGTGGATCGACCGACGCTGTTCCTGCAGGGCACCGTGCTGCTGGTCGCGGTGATGGCGGTCATCTTCATCGCCGAACGCAGCGCGCGTCGGGTTGCCGCACCGGACCGGGTGGCGGTCGCGGCGGGCAGCGGCGGGCTGGATTCCTTTACGCCGCAGGCTTCCGCGGTGCCCGGCAGCGACGCCGAACGGGAAGCCGAGCGGGCGGGGGCCGCCCAAACCGAGATCTTCCCGCTGCTGACCCTGTCGGTCGGCGGCATGATGGTCTTTTCCGCATCCAACGACCTGTTGACCATGTTCGTCGCGCTAGAAGTGTTGTCACTGCCGCTGTACTTGATGTGCGGGCTCGGTCGTCACCGCCGGCTGCTGTCGCAGGAAGCGGCATTGAAGTACTTTCTGCTGGGCGCCTTCTCGTCGGCGTTCTTCCTCTACGGCGTGGCGTTGCTGTACGGTGCGACCGGCACCCTGACCCTGTCCGGCATCCGGGATTCGCTGGCAGCACAAAGCGATACGTCGATGGCCTTGGTCGGCGTCGGACTGCTGTCGGTCGGCCTGCTGTTCAAGGTCGGCGCGGTTCCTTTCCACTCCTGGATTCCCGACGTATACCAGGGCGCTCCCACCCCGATCACGGGATTCATGGCGGCCGCCACCAAGGTGGCGGCGTTCGGTGCGCTGCTACGCGTGGTCTATGTAGCACTGCCGCCGCTGCACGACCAGTGGCGGCCGGTGCTGTGGGCGATTTCGATCCTGACCATGGCGGTAGGCACCATCACCGCGGTGAACCAGACCGACGTCAAACGGATGCTGGCCTATTCGTCGGTCGCACACGTCGGATTCATCCTCACCGGCGTCATCGCCGACAACCAAGCGGGCCTATCGGCGACGTTGTTCTATCTGGTCGCCTACAGCTTTTCCACGGTGGGCGCATTCGCCATCGTTGGCCTGATCCGCAACGCCGACGGAGTCGAGGACGCCGACCTGTCGCACTGGGCCGGGCTGGGCCAGCGTTCACCCATTGTGGGCGTGATGCTTTCGATGTTTCTGCTGGCGTTCGCCGGTATCCCGCTGACCAGTGGGTTCGTCAGTAAGTTCGCGGTGTTCCGGGCCGCGGCCCAGGGTGGTGCGGTGCCGTTGGTGATCATCGGTGTGATCGCCAGCGGGGTGGCCGCCTACTTCTATGTGCGCGTCATCGTGTTGATGTTCTTCACCGAGGGATCCGACGACACACCGCAGGTGGTGGCGCCCGGAGTGCTGAGCAAGGCCGCTATCGCGATATGCGCCGTGGTCACAGTGGTTTTGGGAATCATCCCGCAGCCGGTGCTCGACCTGGCCGATCAGGCCGCGCAATTACTGCACTGAGGTAGCTGGCGCGACGGTTGCTGGATCGACTTCAGACCTTCATGGTCGGAGTGAGGGCAGCCTGCAGGATGCGAACGTCCCGGGTCGCGATCGTTAGGTTGCGCCTGAGCGCTTGTGCGACGACGACGCGGTCGAAGGGATCCCGGTGCTCCCAGGGTAGTCGCGCCGCCAAGATGCCATCTTGTGAATCAATAGCCAGCTCAGAAGCGCTCATGTCCGCAATGACCTCACTCCAGGTTGATAGAAGTGCGTCACCGTCGAGTCGACCAAGGCGTGTCTTGATGCCGATCTCCCACGCCGAACCGGCGGTCACCCAAAGGTTGGTGTCAGAGCGCGACAAAACACTCAGCGCGTCGGCGTCCAGCCTCGCTGGCTCGCTGACCAGCCAAAGGAACGTGTGAGTGTCAAGCAATACGTTCATGACACGTTGTCTTCCCAGGCGGCAAGCTCTGACTCAGGTAGCGGATCGTCAAAGTCCTCGGGTACCACCAGATTCGGAAATTGACCGAACCGCCGCGGCACGGGCTGGATAGGGACAAGCATGGCGACAGGTCGACCGTAATTGGTGATCGTGATCGAGGCGCCGGTGCGCTCAACTTCGGCTAATAGGGCATTGAGCCGATTCTTTGCTTCGGTGCTCGTCACTGTCTCCATGTCAGCCATACTAACGCTGTAAGGCTTTCTGGCTAGCTACGCTAGATCGAATAGCTGACAATGCCGCTCAACCATGCGCCCGGCGTGGCGTCGCAGCGGGTGAACCGGCGGAGTGCAATATGGGCATCGCCTGCGGTGCCGACGGAAGCGCCGGTGCCCGATTCGGCAGGGCGGGCGCAGGATGCCCGCCAGCCCGGTTCTCAGACACTGATTGAAATGCGCCGCGCTGCCGTTGCCGGAGTATGCAGTGTTGTTGGCATCGCGCCGCATCCGGTGCCCGGCCTGGCCGAGCACGCCGCCCAGTCGTTGTACTGAGTCAGACCGCCGGATCGTCCACGCTTTAGTGGAAGAACCCCGACTGGCTGTCACCGGTGTTGAAGCCTCCGGAGCTCAGCGTGCCCGAGTTCTGAACGCCCGAGTTGTCGTTACCCGAGTTGCCGACGCCGGCATTGTCACTGCCGGAGTTGGCGATGCCCGTGTTGGCGATGCCCGTGTTGAAGAAGCCCGCTAGCCCGCCACCGCCCGAGTTTTGGACGCCGGACACATAGGCGCCCCCGGTCGTGTTCTGGAAGCCGGAGGTATCGGTGCCCGAATTGTAGAAGCCCGACATGTTGGTGCCCGTGTTGCCGAAGCCCGACACCGAACCGGGTTGGTCGATCGAGCTGCCGAAGCCCGTGTTCACGCTGCCCGCATTGAACAGCCCGGTGTTGAGGTCTCCCGAGTTGAACCAGCCCGTGTTCTCGTTGCCCGAGTTGAACCAGCCTGTATTGACGCCGTCCCCGGCGAAGCTGTTGAAGCTGCCGGTGTTTCGCGTGCCCGAGTTTCCGAAGCCCATGTTGTCAAGGCCCGAGTTGCCGGCCCCCACGTTGAAGCGTCCGGCATTCCCGAATCCGAAGTTGCTGTCGCCCCCGTTTCCGAAGCCCGTGTCCCTGCTGCCGGTGTTCCAGAAACCGGTGTCGACGCTGCCGGAGTTCGCGAAACCGTAGTTAGCGTTGCCCGAATTGAACAAGCCGACGTTGTTGTCTCCGGAGTTGAAGAACCCGATGTTGTTGTTGCCCGAGTTCCCGAAGCCGATGTTGTTGGTGCCCGCGTTCAACCCGCCGATGCCGATCATGTTGTCGCCGGTGAGCCCGAACCCGATGTTGTTGTTGCCGTGGTTGCCAAAACCGAAATTGTTGTTGCCTAGGTTGCCTAAGCCCAGGTTGTGGGAGCCGTGGTTTCCACTGCCCACGTTGGAGCTGCCGAAGTTCCCCCCGCCGAAGTTGAAGCTGCCCCGGTTTCCGCTCCCCATGTTGCCGTTGCCGAAATTCCCGAAGCCGACGTTACCGCTGTTGAGGTTTCCGAAGCCCAGGTTGAGATCGCCGAAGTTGCCGATGCCGAAGTTGGTATTGCCCAGGTTGCCGCTACCCAGGTTGAAGAAGCCGCGGTTTCCGCTGCCCAGGTTGGCGTTGCCGAAATTTCCGCTACCGAAGTTGAAGTCACCGGCATTCCCGCTACCGAAATTGAAGTCGCCGGTGTTTCCGCTGCCCGGGTTGAAGTCGCCGATGTTGCCGATGCCCAGGTTCCAGTTGCCGGTGTTCCCGAAGCCGGTGTTGATGCCCGGAATGCTGATCGCCGGCACGGACAGGTGGGGCAACGCCGGAATGGCTACCGTCGGCAAGATCCCCTGCAAAAAGCCCGACTGATTGTCACCGGTGTTGAAGAACCCCGAGCTGAACATGCCCGCGTTCGCGACACCCGACACCAGCTCACCGGAGTGGGCCAGGCCAAAGTCGTTGGTGCCCTTGTTGAACAAGCCCGAGTTGATCGTGCCCGAGTTGAACCAGCCCGCATCGCCGTCGCCCGAGTTGCCGATGCCCGAATTCAAGCCGAGGCCCGTGTTCGTGTTCTGGAAGCCCGAGGTGGCGGGGCCGGTGTTATTGAAGCCCGAGACGTCGGTGCCGGTGTTGTTGAAGCCCGACACCGATCCGGGTTGGTCGATCGAGCTGCCGAGGCCCGTGTTCACGCTGCCGGCGTTGAACAGGCCCGTGTTGGTGGCGCCCGAGTTGAAGAAGCCGGTGTTGTTCGGGCTCGAGTTGAAGGAGCCGGTGTTTCCGCCCGGTGCGGGGAAGGTGCCGCCGCCGGAGTTGAAGTCGCCGGTGTTGAAATCGCCCGAATTGAAGAAGCCCATGTTGTCGGAGCCCGCGTTGCCGGAGCCCACGTCCTTGATGCCCCCGTTGCCGAAGCCGAAATCAAGGTTGCCCCCGTTCCCGACGCCGGTGTTCCAATTGCCCGCGTTCCAGAAGCCCGTGTTGATATTGCCGGAGTTCGCAAATCCGTAGTTGCCGTTGCCCGAGTTGAAGAAGCCCACGTTGTTGTCACCCGAGTTGAAGAACCCGATGTTGTTGTTTCCCGAGTTCCCGAAGCCGATGTTGTTGGTGCCCGAGTTCAGCCCGCCGATGCCGATCAAGTTGTTGCCGGTGAGCCCGAAGCCGATGTTGTTGTTGCCATGGTTTCCGAAGCCGAGGTTCTTGCTACCGAAGTTGCCCAAGCCGATGTTGTAGGAGCCGTGGTTGCCGGAGCCCACGTTCATGGGGCCCCAGTTTCCGAAGCCGAAGTTGTTGCTGGAGTGGTTTCCGCTGCCCAGGTTTGCGCTGCCCCAGTTTCCGAAGCCGAAGTTTCTGTTGCCGTCGACGGGTCCGGTGTTGCCGCTACCGAAGTTGAGATCGCCGCGATTGCCGTTACCGAGGTTGAGGCTGCCGAAATTTCCGTTGCCCAGGTTGAAGAAGCCTCTGTTGCCACTGCCCAGGTTTCCGTTGGCGACGTTTCCGCTGCCCAAGTTGGCGTTGCCAAAGTTTCCGCTGCCGAAGTTGAGATCTCCGTGGTTTCCGCTGCCCAGGTTGTAGTTGCCGATGTTTCCGATGCCCAGGTTCCACGCACCGGTGTTGCCAAAGCCGGTATTGATCGCCGGCAGAATCGACGCCGCGGCAGCCCCCACCGGGCTAGCGGCCACCGCCGAGCCGACTGCAGCAGCGGCCGCCCCAATCGGGCTGGCCGACACCGCGCCGGCCACTTGGCCCGCCAAACCTTGCAGCACGCCCCGCCAGGGCGCTAACTGCCCGGCGATCACCGACACCCCGCTGTGATAGCCGGCCATGGTGGCCACCGCTGAGGCCCACATTCCCTCGTACTGAGCCTCGGCAGCCGCAATCGCCGGTGCGTTCTGCCCGAACAAATTGGACAGCACCAACTGCACGAACTGATTGCGGTTGACCGCCACCAGTATCGGCCGGACCATCGCGGTCCGCGCGGCTTCGAACACACTGGCCACCGCTTTGGCTTGGGCAGCCGCCCCCGCCGCCCGCGCCGCCGCCGCGGTCAGCCATCCCGCATACGGAGCCGCCGCCGCGGTCATCGCCTGCGCCGCCGGACCCTGCCATGCCTGACCCGCCAGCCCGAACGTCACCGACGAAAACGACGACGCGGCAGACCCCAACTCAGCAGACAACCCGTCCCAGGCCGTCGCGGCTTGCAACATCGGGGCCGAACCGGCACCAGAAAACATTCGCAGCGAATTGATCTCCGGAGGCAACACCGAAAAATTCATCGCGCCCGTCCCTTCCAAGCCCCGGCCATCATCGGCCGATCGGCGAAAACCGAGCATCGCCCGAACGCGTTCGCGTTCAACAGGGCCTTCCGACCCTAGTCATGAGGCCGAAAGTTCAGAGGCTAATGCGGTGCCGTGGCAGACATGTGGACGTCGCGGTACTTGGTCTCCGCCACCGCGCTGGATAGCCCACGGCGAGCCGTGCCTTGGGTACGACCGCCACCAAGAGAGCCGAATGTGCGCCGGCCTCCGGAAACGCGTTGCGTTGCGCTACAACGGGGGTTCGCTGTTTCGGCCCGTTCCAACAACCGATCTGCGGCGGGTACGAAACCGGCGCAGCACCACGGCATCTTTAGCCGACGAACCGAGACCCGGATACCCGTTCCGTTAGAGCTGACCGAGGATACCCGCCTGATTGTCGCCCTGGTTGAACAAGCCCGCACTGCCGTCACCGGAGTTCCCAACACCGGAGCTGCCAACGCCCGAGTGGAAGAGGCCCGAGCTGAAGCCAGTCATCGCCGTGTTACCGATGCCATAAACGAAGGTGCCCGAGTTTGCGATTCCGGTGTTGTCATTGCCCGAGTTGAACAGGCCCGTCTGGCCGACACCCGTGTTCTGGAATCCCGAGCTAAAGTCGCCGCGGTTCTGGAAGCCGGATGTGAAGTTGCCCGAGTTGAAGAAGCCCGACACATTGTTGCCCGTGTTGCCGAAGCCGGACGAGGTCGCACCCGCCGGGGTGGCCGCGCTGCCAATCGCCGTGTTGAAGTCGCCGGAGTTGAACAGGCCCGTATTGACGTTACCGTAGTTGCCGAAGCCCGTGTTCGCGTCGCCCGCGTTGTAGAAGCCGGTATTCAGGCTGCCCGAACTGAATCCGCCGGCATTGTCGAATCCCGAGCTACCAAGGCCCAGGTTGGCTCCGCCCGCGTTCCCGAAGCCCACGTTGTTGCTGCCGGCGTTCGCGGCACCGAAGTTCAGGTCGCCCGCGTTGCCGAAGCCGGTGTTGATCGAGCCCCCGTTCCAGAAGCCCGTGTTGATGTCGCCCGAGTTGGCGAAGCCGAAGTTGCCGGTACCCGAGTTGAAGAAGCCGAAGTTCCCGTCACCGGAGTTGAAGAAGCCGATGTTGTTGTCGCCCGAGTTCCCGAAGCCCATGTTGTTGACGCCGGAGTTGAAGGCGCCGAAGCCGACCTGGTTGTCACCGGTGAGCCCGAAGCCGATGTTGTTGTTGCCGAGGTTGCCGAAACCGAAGTTGTTGTCGCCGACGTTCGCGAAGCCGATGTTGGAGGAGCCGATGTTGGCGCTACCTATGTTGAATGCGCCCTGGTTCGCATCCCCGAAGTTGTTGCCGCTACTGAAATCGAACGGGTTAAACGTGTTGCCACTGCCCAGGTTTCCGCTGCTGCCGAAATTTCCGAAGCCGAAGTTCCCATTACCGAAGCGGTTTCCGCTGCCGAAGTTGAGATTGCCGAGGTTGCCCCAGCCGAAGTTGGTGTTGCCAGTGTTTCCGCTGCCGAAGTTGGCAAACCCGAAGTTGCCGCTACCCGAGTTCAGGTTCCCGATGTTTCCGCCGCCAAGGTTGAGGCTGCCGAAGTTCCCGTTGCCCAGGTTAAACGAGCCCTTGTTGCCGCCACCGACGTTCCAGTCGCCGGTGTTTCCAAGACCCGTGTTGGACAACACAATCCCAAACGGTGCCGCGGCCGGTGACGCGGCCGCCGCACCGACGGCCGACGCTGCCGCCTGACCCAGGCCCGGCAACCCGGACAGCGCCTGTTGCCACGACTGCAACGCCGATGCTGCCGTCGCCGCCCCACCGTGATACCCGACCATCGCGGACACATCCGCGGCCCACATCTCCTCGTAGATGCCCTCAGCAGCCGCGATCAACGGCGCGTTCTGACCAAACACGTTGGACAGGACCAGCTTCACGAAGGCATTCCGGTTCGCGGCCACCTCGACCGGATGAACCATGGACGACCGCGCTGCCTCGAACGCACTCGCCACCGCCTTGGCAGACGCCGACGCTCCCACCGCCCGCGCCGAGGCCGCCTCCAAGAATCCCGCGTATGGTGCCGCCGCGGCGGCCATGGCCGCTGCGGCGGCACCCTGCCACGCCTGGCCAGTCAGCCCCGAGGTCACCGACGTGAACGACTGCGCCGCCGTGCCCAGCTCCTCAGCCAACCCATCCCAGGCTGCGGCCGCCTGCAGCATCGGCGCCGACCCCGCACCGGTAAACATGCGCAGCGAATTGATCTCTGGGGGCAAGACAAAGAAGTTCATCAGCTAGTCCTTTCGTCCGGTCGCCACACCGCATTCCTCCCCGGGCAGCGCAACGGACGCCTGAGCTTCGGGCGACCGTGCACAGCACTACACCGGTTATCGCAGACTTTAGGAAAATCGCCGCGCGAATGTGGGAGTTCCGTCAAATTCGTTGAACATTATTGCTGACAGCAACATCGACCGGGTCCACACTCAGCCGATGAACGGGCGGGCGGCCAGCACGTAGATCGCCACCACCGCCACCGGTGCCACCAACGGCAACCACGGCACCTGCAACGGGAATGACGTCGCGACCAATCCGGCAACGGCGAATCCCGCGGCGGACACGATCGTCGGCAAACTGCCCACCACGAGACCGATGGCGTGCCGGCACACCAGGTAGGCGGCTGCGCATAACCCCGACAGTGCGGCAAGCCCCTGCGATGGGTCCGACATCACCAGCACCGACACCGACAGCAGCACAGCAATCGTTGCCGCCGGCCGAAACGCGATCCCCGCCGCCACGGCAAGAGCGGCCGCAGCCCCGGCGGCAACGGCCGGCCCGTGCGACCCGACGACGGCGGATGCCACCATCAGCAGGCCGAACAACGAGGACCCGACGCGGCTGACCTGACCGGCGGATAAGCCCATGTCAGTGCCTTCCCGCCAGCTGTCCGCGCCCCCGACGACGGCGATCCGGCAAGGTGCCCATCGACTGCTCCAACGGACGATCCCCCTGCCAGGACAGCACGTCGACACCGACGGTGGCCATGTCGCGATACATCGCGGAGCGCTGCAGCGCCCACAGTCGTACCACCAGCGGATCCTGCTCGCCCTCGAACGGAGAGCCGTCGAGAACGTCGACGGCAACCACCACATGGCCGCGTTTGCGCAAGTCGATGAGTGCCAGCGCGAATTCGGTGTCGAGCAAGGTGGAGAACGCGATGACAATCGCCCCGGCCGGGACGGCAGCACGCGGCGCCAATGTCCCGGTAGTCCTTTCGAACCCGTCGCCGGTGCCCAGCACGGTGTCGAGGACTCGATAGAACTGGCGCTGGCCGATGTCAGCGCCCAGCCACCGGGGGCGGTTGCCGCCGAGCGCGACGATCCCGGCGCGGTCACCGTTGCGCAGTGCGGTCTGGACCACCTGAGCAGCGCCACGCGCGATTCGCTCGGTGGCCTCGGTCGCCGGGCCCGGCGGCTGCCGATAGGTGTCGATGAGCACGACCACGTCGGCGGCGCGGTCGGTCAACCGCTGCGTCACGTGCAATCGGCCACGCCGCGCGCTTACCGCCCAATTGACGGCGCGCAGCTGGTCGCCCGGCACGTAGGGGCGAATGTCTGCGTATTCCACGCCCGGGCCGATGTGCCGGGTGAGGTGGGCACCCAGACGGTCAAGCAATTCGGTCTGCGGAATCGCCGTGGGCTGCGGCGGTGTCAGCGGAAAGACCACGACTTCCGCTGCGTCGACGGTTGCCGTCCCGGTCAGTAAACCGCCGCGCGCGACCACGTCGACCCGGGCCCGGATGGGATAGCGCCCCCATCGCGGCGCCGACGCGGCAACCATTCTGGCTGGGCGGCAATCCGATTGGAGAACATCGAGCTGCATACCGGTAGGTGCCGAGACCGTCACCTCGACCGGCTCCGACCCGGTTTGAGCGGTGGAATCCGTTGTGGCCCAAACCTTGACGTGTGCCTGCTCATTCTCGAAGCAGCGCTGCGAATCCGGCTCGCCGTGCACCTGGACGGCCGGGACCGGTCGCTGCCAGTAGATAGAGCACAGCACGCCGAGCAGCGGCGCCGCGAACGCGATCAGCTGCCAGCGACCGCCGATGACGGCAGCCGCCAGCGCCGCTGCCGCACCGGTAGCGATCGCCAGCGTCAACGGTGAGGCGCGCCAGCGCAACTCGACTTCACGCGTCTGGATCATTCGTCCCATTGGTTCGCGGAACAGGCAAGCGCCGCAACAGTTCTCCGACGACGTCGGCGCCCTGTACCTTCCGCACCCACATCTCCGGACGCAACGTGATCCGGTGTGCGATGCACGCGGTGGCCAGCGCCTTGACGTCCTCGGGGATCACATAGTCGCGTCCGAGCAGCAGGGCGCGGGCACGCGCGAGTTGGACCAGGTCGAGTTCGGCTCGCGGACTGGCGCCGACGGCGACCTGGGGATGATGCCGCGTCGCGGTGGCCAGCGACACCACGTAGTGCAAGACGTCCTCGTGGACGGTCACCTGCTCGACCGATTCCCGCATCGCCAGCAGGTCGTGCAGGTCGACGACCTGGTTCACCGTCGGTTCGGCCGACCCGCGGTCGAGACGACGGCGCAGCATCGCGATCTCGTCCCGCTCGGAGAGGTAGCGCAGCTCCAGCCGGATCGCGAACCGATCCAGCTGTGCCTCGGGCAGTGGGTAGGTGCCCTCGTACTCGATCGGGTTGTCGGTGGCCAGCACGATGAACGGCGTGGGCAGCTTGTGCGTCTTGCCGTCGATGCTGACCTGGCCCTCGGCCATCGCCTCGAGCAATGCCGCCTGGGTTTTCGGCGGCGTGCGGTTGATCTCGTCGGCCATCAGCAGGTTGGTGAAAATCGGCCCGGGGCGAAACTCGAAGCGGCCCGACTGCATGTCGTAGATCGTCGAGCCGAGCAGGTCGGCCGGCAGCAGGTCGGGCGTGAACTGCACTCGCTTGAATTCCAGTCCCAGCGCTGCGGCGAAGGACCGTGCGATCAGCGTCTTGCCCAGACCGGGCAGATCCTCGATGAGCACATGACCGCGCGCCAGGACGGTGGTGAGGATCAGCGTGAGCGCGGCGCGTTTGCCCACCACGACGCGTTCGATTTCGTCGAGCACCGCCTCGCAGCGGGCCGTCGTGGTCGCGACCGGCATATTCATGATCGGGTCACATTCGTCCTACCAGCGTCATACCAGCTCGAATTTTTCCAGTATCGCCTCGAGCGCCTCGCGGCCGGGACCGGGCTGATGCGCACCGGAGCGCACGACGTTGTTGGGGTTGACCCATTCCCACAACTCGGCGCCGAACATCATCTGGCCCGTGGCATGAAACGCCGCCGGGTCTTTGGCCAGCCGTTGACCGGTCGCGATTTCATATCGGCGCGCAAGCATCGGACGCAAGTGCCGGTCCCAGTCCGCGCGGGTGGATTCCGACCACCGGATCGTGGTCTCGGTGTTCGACAGCCAGCGGCGCAATCCGTCGCCGAGATCGTCGTGCTCGGGCTCGACGGCCGGCGATGATCCGCGGCCGAGGACACGGCGGACATTGAGCAACACCAGGCCCACCGCCACACCGGAAGCCGCGAGCACGAACCGGCGATCCTGCACGATCAACCCCAGCAGCTCGATTCCGACGATGAGGCAAACACCCAGGACGACAAGCTTTTTCACAAGGCAGCTCCCTGGGTGCGGGGCGCCAGTTCGTCGAGCACCAGCCGAAGGACCCGGACCGCGAGTTCCCGGTGCCCCTCGTTCATCACGTGCGGACTGAACCGAGCCTCGGCGAACAGGTTGACCAGCTGTCCGGCGTTGTCAGCACGCAGGACACCGTGCGCGACGGCGCGGGCCAGCACCTCGGTGGGGGTGTCGAAGTCCTGGGGAACGGCACCGGGAACGTTGGCGAGCTCCCGCTCCATGGCCGCGTAGCAGGCAATGATCGCCTCCCGCGGCTCGCGATCGAGATCGGTCATCTCGGCCAATCCCAGTTCGGCGGCCCGAGCCAGCAATTCCGGCCCCTCGGCCGGCCCCGGGAACTCGACGTCGTCGGCGGCGACGCTCGCCGGGGGTGCGCCGCGCCAACGCCGTCGAGCCATGACGGCTGCCGCCACGACGATCATGATCAACAGCGGAACCGTGTACGCGAGCAGGATTTCCAGGGTGTGTCCGGGATTGTCCGGCGGGTGCTGCCTCGGCGGCGCCGCGGGGCGGGGCGCCGGCGGTGGCGCGCTCTGATCCGCCGAGGGCAGCGAGGAAGCCACTTCCTGCGGCACGACCAGGCGAGCGAGCAGCGTCGCGACCAGCAGCCAGGCCACGATCACGCCCAGCCCGATGAGCAGCACCCGCCAACTCGGCCGTCCCTTGCCGCCGCCGAGCAGCTCGGACAGGTTCCCCGCACTGGGCGCCTGCGCGCGTGGATCACGCAATCGCGCGATCATCGCGAACGCCATCAGCGCGACACTCGCGCTCAGGGCGACGATCACGAACGTCAGCGCCGCCCGGCCGCTACCCGGCTCCGAGCGGGAGCCGCCGTCGGCAGCCGGCAGATAGCCACGCAGGGCAGCGGCGACCAGGATCAACAGCAGGATCAGGGCGACAACGCGTCCTGTCGGCTTGTCGATACCGGGCATCTGGCACACCTGCCTGCCGCCGCTGGCGGCCTGGGATTTCTTCATACTGGCACGCCAAAGACCCCTGTCGCCACCAGCGGCCGAAGTTACTGCTCCCGACTATTCCCGCCGGATTCCCGCCGGAACGGCCGGAAGCTGCCGTCGAGAACCTCGCGGTGGCCGATCGTGCGCCCGGTGACCACGGCCGCATCAACGAGTGCCAATTCCACTGCCGCCCTGGCGAATTCATCCGCCGGGGCGGTGTCGGCGAATTCCCGGGCGTAGTAGGCCAGCCCCGGAGTGAGGATGGGCTTCGACGGCGCCAGCGCGTTGACCGCGACGTTATGGCCGGCGAGATCGAAGGCCGCGCATTGGGTCAGATGCTCGAGCGCCGCCTTGGCTCCGCCGTATCCGGGCAGGACCCCGCCACTGCGATCCGGATAGGGCCCGTCGCCGGGTAACCGGGAGGCCACCGAGGTGATGTTGACGACCCAGCCGCCGCCCGCCGCGATCATGTCGGGACAGGCGAGTTGCATCAACTCGTAGGCAGCGAACACCGAAATCTCGAAGTGCCGGCGATAGGCGGCCAACGGGATACTGAGGAATCCGGGCCAGCCGGGTTTGCCGTCGGTCGGCCTGGCCGGCTTGGCCGGCTTGGCCGGCTTGGCGCGCGGTTGCGCGCCCGGCACCGGCGGGCGGCCGGGCGCGGTGAACGCCGCATTGTTGACCAGGATCGTGATCGGCCCCAACGCATCTCGCGCATGGGTCACCAGCCGTGCGACGTCGTCGCGCTCGGTCAGGTCGGCCCGCACCGCGATCGCGCGTCCGCCGGCCGCCTCGATATCGGCCACGGTTTCACCGATGGTCCCGGGCAGCCGGTCGTCCCACACCTGCTCGGTGCGCCCGGCAACGGCCACCGCCGCGCCCTCGGCCGCCAAGGCCAACGCGATGGCACGGCCCAATCCCCGGCTGGCGCCGGTGACGACCGCACCGCGGCCGGCCAGCCGCCGCGTCACCGGGTCACCCCGTGCACCAGGATCGCGGCGGTCTGATCCACCCACGTGTCGTCGAGCTTCTCGTCCGGGCGCAGCAGCATCCGCAGCATCGTGGCTCCCCCGATCAATTCGATCAACCGGTCCGGGTCGACGTCGGGATGCGCCTCACCGCGCTCGACAGCCTCCCGCAACCGCGCCCGCACGGCGACGAACAAGTCGGTGAAGCGTGACATCACCCGGGCGTTGAGCTCTGCATCGGCGGTCATATCGGCCACCAGGCCGGGTAACGCGGCCCGCACCACCGGGGTGGTGAACACGTCGCGGGTGGCGGCGAGCATCATCGCGATGTCGGCGGCGATATCGCCGGCCGGAGCCTGCAATGCCGTGGGGGCCACCGGGAATGCTGCCTCGTGGACCAGTTCGGCCTTACTCGACCAGCGCCGGTACAACGCCGATTTCGTGGTCCCGGCGCGTTCGGCGACCGCGGCCAGGCTCAGGTTCGAATAGCCGATCCGCACAAGCAGTTCCGCGGTCGCCGCCAGGATCGCCGAATTGATGCGCGGGTCGCGGGGCCGCCCGGCGCCCGGGGCCTTGTCAAGTGAGGACGGGTCTGCTTTCATAACGCTACCTACCGTATCGTAATTACCGCGCGAGGGAAGACCTGTGGCCAACGAACCGGCGATCGGGGACATCGACCGCCTGCAGCGCTCGAGTCGTGACGTCACCACCCTGCCGGAGGTGATGTCGCGATGGCTGTCGACGGTGTTGCCCAGCGGCGCCGCACCCGAGGTGAGCGTGGAAAGCGGCGTCGACTCCACCGGCATGTCGTCGGAAACCATCATTCTGACCGCGCGCTGGCATCAGGACGGCCAGCCCATCGAGCAGAAACTGGTAGTCCGGGTGGCGCCCGCCACCACGGATGTGCCGGTGTTCCCCACCTATCGACTCGACCACCAATTCGAGGTGATACGGCGAGTCGGCGAACTGACCGATGTCCCGGTCCCCAACGTGCGCTGGATCGAGCCCACCGGCGACGTGCTCGGAACTCCGTTCTTCCTCATGGATTACGTCGACGGCGTGGTGCCGCCCGACGTCATGCCCTACACCTTCGGCAACAACTGGTTCGCCGACGCTGCGGCCGAACGTCAACGTGAACTACAGGACGCCACGGTCGCGGTGCTCGCCACGCTGCATTCGATCCCCGACTCCGAGAACACATTTGGATTTCTGGCCAAGGATTTCCCCGGTGATACCGCGCTGCGCCGGCATTACAACTGGGTTCGCGCCTGGTACGAGTTCGCGGTACCCGACATCGGCCGATCTCCTTTGCTGGAGCGGACGTTCGACTGGCTCAACGACAACTGGCCGCACGAAGCGGCTGCACGCCAACCGGTGCTGCTGTGGGGGGATTCCCGGGTGGGCAACGTCATGTACCGCGACTTCCGGCCGGTGGCGGTGCTGGACTGGGAAATGGTCACGCTGGGCCCTCGCGAACTCGATGTCGCGTGGATGATCTACGCGCACATGGTCTTTCAAGAGCTGGCCGCCTTGGCGACGCTGCCGGGGCTGCCCGAAGTGATGCGCGAAGACGACGTCCGGGCCACCTATGAACGGCTTACCGGCGCAGAACTTGGTGACCTGCATTGGTTTTACGTGTATTCGGGTGTCATGTGGGCATGTGTGTTCATGCGTACCGGCGCGCGCCGCATTCACTTCGGCGAGATCGACAGACCCGACGACGTCGAATCGCTGTTCTACCACGCCGTTTTGATGAAGCGCCTTATCGGAGAGGACGACTGATGATCGGGCCACTCGACGAATATCCGGTACACCAACTTCCCCAGCCGATCGCCTGGCCGGGTTCCTCCGACCGCAACTTCTATGACCGCTCCTACTTCAACGCCCATGACCGCACCGGAAACATCTTTGTGATCAGCGGTATCGGCTACTACCCCAACCTGGGAGTAAAGGACGCATTCCTGCTGATCAGGCGCGGGGATACCCAGACGGCGGTACATCTTTCCGACGCTATCGACCAGAACCGGCTGCGCCAGCACGTCAACGGCTATCGCATCGAGGTCATCGAGCCGCTGCGCAAGCTGCGCCTCGTCCTCGACGAAACCGAAGGCATCGCAGCCGATCTCACCTGGCAGGGGTTGTTCGACGTCGTCCGGGAACAGCCGCACATACTACGGTCCGGCAACCGGGTGACGCTGAATGCACAACGGTTCGCCCAGCTGGGCAGCTGGAGCGGCCGGATAGCGATCGACGGCGAAGAGATCGCGGTGGACCCCGCCACCTGGATCGGCAGCCGCGACCGGTCCTGGGGCATCCGGCCGATCGGTGAGCCCGAGCCGGCCGGCCGGCCCGCCGATCCGCCATTCGAGGGCATGTGGTGGCTGTACCTGCCGATGGCGTTCGACGATTTCGCGGTCGTGCTGATCATTCAGGAGGAACCAAACGGATTCCGCTCGCTCAACGACTGCACCCGGGTGTGGCGCGACGGCCGCGTCGACCAGCTGGGCTGGCCGCGGGTGACAATCCACTACCGCTCCGGCACGCGGATCCCCACCGGGGCGACCATCGACGCGACGGCACCCGACGGCACCCCGGTGCATTTCGACGTGGAGTCCAAGTTGGCGGTGCCCATCCACGTCGGCGGCGGCTACGGCGGCGATTCCGACTGGCTGCACGGCATGTGGAAGGGCGAGAAATTCGTCGAGCGGCTGACCTACGACATGACCGATCCGGCGATCATCACGCGGTCCGGCTTCGGCGTCATCGACCACGTCGGCCGGGCGATGTGCCGCGACGGTGACGCCGAACCGGTGGAGGGCTGGGGTCTATACGAGCACGGGGCGTTGGGACGCCACGACCCCTCGGGGTTCGCGGACTGGCTGACGGTTGCACCGTAAGTGCGCCGTAACCGGGGCGCCGGCTACCGCACCTTCGACGTCAACGCCCGAGCTGCGGTTCACTGTCCCAAGGACAGTGCCGATGTAGTGCCGTCGGATGTTGGGTCCACAACGGTAGCCGGTCGGGTTTGGTCACATCAGTCACTCGAGTCACCGGGCGTCGGGGTGTTGGTTTTTCCGACGGATCCGCCGAAATGCGGTTGACTAGAGGACGTGACAAACCCACGCTGGATTGTCGACGTGGTCATAGTGGGTGCCGGCTTCGCCGGACTGGCGGCAGCCCGCGACCTGGCCGCTCAGGGCCACGACGTGCTGGTACTCGAGGGCCGCGACCGCGTCGGCGGCCGCTCCCTCACCGGCAATGTCGCGGGATTGCCGGCGGATATGGGCGGCACGTTCGTCGGGCCCACTCAAGACGAGGTCCTGGCCCTTGCCGACGAGCTGCGAGTTCCGACCATCCCGACCTACCATGACGGCAAGAACGTCATCCATTGGCGGGGCGCCGTGCGCCCGTACAGCGGTACGATCCCGAGGCTTTCGCTGGCCGGACTGCTCGACATCGCCCGGTTGCGCTGGCAATTCGAGCGGCTGGCCCGCGGCGTGCCGATATCGGCGCCCTGGGAAGCGCGACGAGCGCGCGAACTCGACGGCGTGTCACTGGGTCAGTGGTTGCGCGCGGTACGCGCCACCGCGTCGTCGCACGACCTGATGGCCATCATGGCCCGGGTGACCTGGGGTTGCGAACCCGAAGACGTGTCCATGCTGCACGCCACCCGCTATGTGCGCGCGGCCGGCGGCCTGGACCGGCTCCTGGACGTCGAAAACGGCGCCCAGCAGGATCGGTTCGCCGGCGGCACCCAGCAGATCGCCGATTTGGCGGCGGCTCAGCTGGGAAACCGGGTGGTGCTGGACGCGCCGGTGCGTCGCATCGATCGGCACGGTGCCGGTGTGACCGTCACCTCGGATCAGGGACAGGCCGAGGCCGGGTTCGTCATCGTCGCGATCCCGCCCGCACACCGTGCGGCCATCGAGTTCGCTCCCCCGCTGCCGCCTCAATACCTGGAACTCGCCCGGCATTGGCCTCAGGGCCGGTTGAGCAAGGCCTATGCCGCGTATTCGACGCCGTTCTGGCGAGCCAACGGATTCTCCGGCCAGGCCTTGTCGGACAATGGCCCGGTATTCATCACCTTCGATGTCAGCCCACATGACGACGGGCCGGGCATCCTCATGGGTTTCGTCGATGCCCGCGCATTCGACTCGCTGCCCACCGAGCAGCGCCGCCGCGACACGCTGCGGTGCTTCGCCTCGCTGTTCGGCGACCAAGCGCTCAAGCCCCTCGACTACGCCGATTACCGTTGGGGCAGCGAGCAATTCGCGCCCGGCGGTCCCACCGCCGCAGTGCCGCCCGGTTCCTGGACCAAATACGGGCGGTCGCTGCGCGAACCGGTTGGGCCGATTCACTGGGCCGGCACGGAAACCGCGGATGAATGGACCGGCTATTTGGAGGGCGCCGTCAGGTCCGGTCGGCGTGCGGCCACCGAAGTCTCCGCACTGCTATGAGCTGATCCGCCGGACCGCGGAATTCCGCGTGACCGATTCGGCCAGGGTGCGCAAATGGCGGTTCACCTCATGGTGCTGTTCCAGCATCGAGCAGTGGCCGCCAGGCAACTCGACGAGATCGAAGACATTGGGTGCGGCACTGGCGATTTTGCGGGACTGACTGATCGGCGTCAGCCGGTCGCGCTTGCTGCCGATCACCAGGGTCGGCACCGTCAAACCGTCGAGGTTGATATGTCGAGGCCCCAGTTCCTGTACCAGCATCCGCGCACAGCCGCCGCGCCCTGCCGGTGAGGTCTGCGCGAAAAGCTCATAGACCAGCCGCGCAGTGCTCGGGTGGGCATCTGCCCCGACGGCCATCATCGCGACCATGAGCTGAGTCGGTATCCGGACCGCGCCAGGTATCCGAAATCCCCCGAACGCGTTGATCAAGCCGCGACCGGCCAGCACTCGTGCCGCCGACAATTCCCGTGGCACCGACAGCAACTTCACCTTGCTGAGCAGGTCGCCGGTGGTCGTGTTGATCAAGGCGACCGCGTCGGCGCGTCGGAGTACCTTGTGGCGATAGCGTTCCGACCAGGCCGAGATGGTGATCCCGCCCATCGAATGCCCGGCGATCAATGCCCGCTCGTGCGGGGCCAGCGTCGCGTCCAACACCGAATCCAGGTCGGAGGCAAGGTGTTTGAGGGTGTAGCTGCCGCGTCGCGGGATGCCGCTGTGCCCGTGTCCGCGGTGGTCGAAAGCGATCACCCGATAGTCGGTGGCCAGGTCGGCGATCTGATATGCCCACACCCGGATGGAGCAGACGAAGCCATGCGTCAAGACGATCGGATAGCCGTCCGGCGGCCCGAACACCTGGGTGTGCAACGGAGTCCCGTCGGCCGCGCGAACGGTCAAGCTGCGACTGGGCGGCAACGCATCGGGCAACTGGTTCGGCACACTGCCGCGGGTGGACTTCATCGCCGCTCCCCCCTTCGAACGCGGCTTCGTCGCCGCCCTCCGGATGCAGCCGAGTTTACCTGACGGTAATGTGGGGCCGGTCACATTTGCGTGAATACGATCTGGTAACGACGCTGAGCAGCCGGCGTTTCGGGATCGTGCGGGTGTGAGACGCTGACAGCGTGTCCCAGATGTCCCGCCGGCGGTTCTTGGCGGCAACGGCGGGTTTGACCTGCGCCGTCGGGACCGGCGTGACGGCCGGGTGCGCCAAGGCAGTCCCTCCGGACAACAAGGCGGTCCTGGTCATCGGCGCCGGAATGGCGGGGTTGGCCGCCGCGCGCAGTCTTGCCGACGCGGGTTGGCCGGTGCGGGTGATCGAAGCCCGCAATCGGATCGGCGGCCGGGTGAATACCACCCGCGACTGGGGTCCGCCACTGGAAATGGGCGCCTCGTGGATTCACGGCACGACGAACAACCCGCTGGTGGAGTTGGCGCGCCACGTACAGGCTCAACTCGCGCCCACCGACTACAACCAGCCGGCCAAGCTGGCTATCGATCCTCGTCTAGGGCCGATCGAGTACCGCCAGGCGACCTGGCACGCGCTGCTGGGGCAGGCTCGTGACGAGGTCGACGGCGGGAGTCTGGGCGCCGCCCTCAACGCCCAGGCGGAGCGCGACGAGTTGTCCGATAGCGAACGCGCCCAATTGGCCTACTACGTCAACACCGAAATCGAAGACGAGTACGCCGCGGATGCAGACCAGCTCTCCGCCACGACGTTCGACAAAGGCACGTACACCGGCGGACCCCAGGTGGTCATCACCAGCGGATACGATGCCGTGCCACGCTCACTGGCCGACGGGCTTCCCGTCGTCCTCAATACCGTGGTCACAGCGGTGGTGCGACAAGGCAATTCGGTGATCGTGCGAGCCGGTGACCGGTCCTTCGAAGGACCCGCCGCGATCCTCACCGTTCCGCTCGGCGTGCTGCAAGCCGGAGCGATAACCTTCGATCCGCCGCTACCGGATGGACACGCACACTCCTTGCGGGCGTTGGGATTTGGCGTGCTGTCCAAGAGCTACTTCCGCTTCGCGCAGCGGACCTGGGACCTGGAAAACGCGTTCTACCAATTTCTGGGCGCCGACGGCGGCATGTGGGCGCAATGGCTGACGTTGCCGGCCGCCGCCGGACCGATCGTGTTGGCTTTCAACGCCGGTCACCGCGGCCGGCACGTGGAGTCCTCGGCACCCGGTGAGTTGATGGCCTCCGCGCTGCCCATCGCCCGGCAGTTGTTCGGCAACGACGTCGCGCTCGTCGACGTCAAATCGTCGAACTGGACCGTCGATCCCTATGCCCTTGGCTCATACTCGTTCCACGCGCCGGGTTCCGGTCTCGACGATCGCCGCCGGCTGCAGGAACCGATCGACGACCGGCTTTACCTCGCCGGCGAGGCCGTCGGCGAGGACAATCCCGCCACCGTGCACGGCGCCTTGCTCAGCGGCCGACACGCTGCGGCCGAATTGATGCACCGGCTGCAGTGACGTTGCCCGCGTGGCCGGTCAGTAGTCTTCCAGCGCGGCCACGTTGCGCCAACTCGGCCATGTCGTCTCCCAGATCCGATGGATTCGACCGTTGCGATACGCGGCGATGAGCACAACCTCTATTCGGGTCGGCTGCTCGCCGAGGCGAGACGTGGTGATCCACAACCGTCCCGCCACCTTGTCGGCGGCCACCACCCACGCCTGCTCGTCGTACTCGACCGCGTAGCTGATGTCGGTGGCATAGACATTGCGGTGGCTGTCGCGGAATTCGGCAAAACTCTGACTCAGCCCGTCGGAGTACATCACAAAGTCGGGGTCGTAGTAGTGCTCGAACAGATCAGCGTTCTTGGCCACAACCACACGGTCGAACATCTCGCGAAGCAGCACCACCGACACCGGCCGATCGTAGCCGAGTTCGGTCAGTGCTACGACTGCCGGCCGCCCGACTTACGCGGGCAGCTCTTGAGCGCCGCGATCAAGGTTGTGGAACTGCGCGCAGGGCTCTTTTGCCCCCAGCATGAATGGCAATGCCTTCGCCCCAAACCCCAGCTTCGCCGAGAACCGGCCAAAGAAGCCGCGTTCCACCACCACGGGCCGCACCTCGGACGTGGCGAGATCGATATAGTACGTCGCCGTTTGGCCGATGCCCTCGAAATCGTGGGTCAACGCAATCGAGAGTTTCCGCATCGACTCATCGAGGCAAGCGGCCACAACGTCGGTCATCAGCACATACTCCGACACCGGCACCAGGTTCTTCAGCATCCGGTGCACGAGAATGACGTCGAAGCCGGCGAGTTCGACCCGCCGCTTGACCTTCTGCTCGGCGACTTCGCCCTCGTGAGTGACGAACTTGAGCGACAAGTTGTCCAGTTGCGAGCAGCTCTGGCAGTCGCAGGCGATGTCTTTCTTCAGCCTTTCCCGCCGCGCCAGGAAGGCTTGTCGCATGGTCGTTATCCGTTCGCACACAACGACTTCGGGGTTGCCGCCGGGCGCCCAGAAGAACGCGGCATCACCCTCCAGCTTGGCCAGCTTGAGACCTTTGCCGGCGTCGATCACCGCTTCGAGCAGCTCGGCCACCGTCTGCTGCGCGTGGACCAGGTGCATGCGGTTCCACGTCATGTAGTGCGTGTATCCGCCGATATCGGCAATGAGTAACACGGCGCGCCTAACGGCCATGAAATCAGGATTTTAGCGGTCTGACCCGGCCCAGTCGATGCTAACTAAAGCCCGCCGGTGCGCGACGATCGTTGGCGCAGGCGCAATCGCCTCGGCGACACTGCGCCGCAGCCCTGCGATGCGGTCAGGAAGCCTTGGTGTACCTGCGGACCAATTCGCCGTCCCCGAAGGTGCTCATGTAGTCCAGGCCGGCGTCGTCGCGGCCAAAAAACGTCCATTGCTTCGGGCTTCTATTCGGCTCGCTGATCAGCTTGACCTTGAAGGGAACGTGGGTCGAGCGCACGGTGCCGATGACGTCACCGATCCGGATCTCGGACGGATGAATCTCCGGCGCGTCCCGCCAGTCCTGTATAGCCATGTCGTACATCCTTTCTTATGAGCGTCGGCGCGACGCATTCAAAGCGCAAACCCGCACCGAGCATGATGTGGGGCGCGGTGGTGGGTTGCCCACGCGTCCGAGGACCAACGAGGTCCCCGGCTCGTCACGGTCGGACCGCACGTCGAAAAATGTTGCTGCTGCGCGGCGTTGCGCGGTCGGGGAGGTACCCATCAATCCGTCACGACTGCAAATCGGCCGGAGCGGCGTGCGCGGCTCCATCGTCCGGGACATGCTGACCGCAGAGTGCGCTCTCGGCACGAGCGGCCCGCAGGATGTCACCGCAGGTCTGGAATTCCTGGGTGTCCCGATCCTGACCCATGGCGGGCAGTCCCGCGCATCTGCGTAACACCATCTTGGCCAGTGCAGCGGACGTGCGGCACGGTACCACCAACAGATTCGCCGAGGCCCGGCTGCCGGTGATCGTCATCAGTCGCTGGCGTGCGACAACCCGGCCGCGCTCACCCCGGTCACCTACCCCGGGACGGTTCAGCGCATCGAGATCTGGTGAGCACTCCAGCGAGGACCAGTTGACGGTGATGGTGGTGATCTTCCCCAACCGCGTGCGCAGGGCATCAACCAGCTCGGGAAGTTCGCGCGCTATCGAGGCCGTATGCGGCCACCACGCCCCGTCCAGCGGCGCACCCAGTTCCGTCGCCAAGGCAACCCGCACCGGGCTGGCCAGGCGCCGACCGCCCACTGCTCCGTTCATGGCGTCGACATTGCCCCGACGGGAACCACCCGCGTTATACGGCCGTAGCCCAGCGACATCGTCACCGCCACCAGTCGACCCGCGCGCAACTCGCGATGATCCATCGACGACCCCTTCACTTCGGCCTGACCCGGCACACACGTGTGGGGATCGACAAACGAAGCCAATCCAGACTCTTGGTTGCGACGCGGTCGCGAACCCGAGATCAGAGCTGGCTACGAAAGAAAACCTCACTATGGACACTACACCCACGGCGGCGGTAACCGCACCGGGTTGAGTGATCAGGTGACGACCCGGTCGGTGTTGCTTCCGGGCCCGCCGCGCCTAGTCGCAGTCCATGATTCGACTGCTGCGTGCCGTGCCCGCGCCACCGGTTGGTAGGCCGCGCGACGCGGTCCCGGCCGGAGGTCACCGGCCTGCTATGCATCGGTCGGCGTGAGCGGGCGTTGCGGTGGTCCGACGTATGGGCTCAGCGCCCGGATCAACGCGTTGGAGGCGGTCTGCTCCATGACATGAACGGTCCGTCCGGTGATCCGGCTCATCACAAAATTGGGGTAAAGCAACCGATGTCGAAGCCCATCAGGTGATATGCGGCACCGGCGGGAAAGTCCAGATCCGGCTTTATCCCAGTCGCGGCCAACATATCCCGCCCCAGGATGTGGTAGATGTCGAGCCACCGCTGACCATCTCGCGCGGCGGCCACGCTCATCAGGGACTGCTCCATGGCCGGCACCCGTAAGTCGCCGTTCTTGTAACACCAGGTGACCGAATCCCATGACCTCCTGGTTGCGGGCAAGTTTGTAGGTTAACCACTCGGATGTCCTTGTAGCAGAGTCTATTCCAGACATTCCACGCATCACCGCCTGGTTGGCGCCACCCCGCGGCGGACCCTTGACCGCCCCGTCGGCCGCCGTGACCACACTGTAGATATGAGAGCCGGCGGAGGTACCCACCCGCGCCGCGAAGGTGTCTCACCTTCGTTCACACCGACAGCGCAGCAGACATCTCAAACCGTCAGCCCGCCAAGCTATTTCACTTCTCTCGCGCCCAGGCGCAGACCGGTAGGCATCGACCCGGATCCAGTACCAACCTGCCTTACCCGCCAGCTGTCATTCCCTGAGCTACCGGCAGCGCCGCGACCAGCGGTGCCCATACCGGCAAGGGCGGAGTTTCCTCGTCTCCACCCGCGGCACCCGCCTGGACGCTGAGAACCTCTCCAACACCTTCACCGGCCTGGTCGACGCGGCCGGCATCACCGTCTCGTCGGGACGACAGCCACCTAGGCTGCACTACGTACGGCACTCGTTGACCCACGACCGGGGCGCGGTGTTGCGGGACGTGGCGGTGTCGATCGCGGGCGGCGCGGAGAACCTGGCCGGTACCGCGGTGCTGCGGGATCAGGAACGGCTGTTCGGGCTGGTGGCGTCGGTCCCGACGATGTGGCGGTCGCTGAACGAGATCGACCACCAGGGCATGGCCAGGATCGCGCTGGTGCGCAACGGGGTCCGGGAACGGGTGTGGGAGCTGATCGAGGCTCGGCATGGCGCGATCCCGCCTTCGCGGACCTGTTATGGGGACCTGGGTGCGGTGGTCGTGATCCGCATTGCCGCCTCGCTGGCTGAATCGCATTCCGGCAAGCAGCACGCTGCGGGGAATTTCAAGGGTGGCTACGGGTTTCACCCGCTGTTAGCGTGGTGCGATAACACCGGCGAACTGCTGGCGGTGATCTGCCGCCCCGGCAATGCCGGGTCGAACACCGCGGCCGATCACATCGCGATCATCGATGCGGCGATCGCCGCGATCCCGGCGAAGTGGCGGCGCAACCTGTTGATCACCATCGACGGGGCGGGCTCAAGCCACGCCGTGGTCTTGCACCTGCGCAAACTGAACGCCCGCCCGGGCTGGTCGGTGGCCTACTCGGTCGGGTTCGACCTTGACGAGCGGGCCCCGGTCGCGATCGGGCAGATGCCCGCCGCCGGGTGGGAGGCGGCGCTGGACCCGGCCGGGCTGGCCCGCGACGACGCGCAGGTGGCCGAGCTGACCGGGCTGTTGCGCGAAGGCGCCGACGGCGACCGG
>NZ_UPHQ01000117.1 GCF_900566055.1 Mycobacterium innocens | reverse complement strand
CCACCCGGCCCCCCCGCACTACCCCGACACTCGCCAGTTGTTCAGCCAATATCGTTGCGCCACAGTCAAATTCATTCCATGTCAGCGATTCCCCCGGGCGGTCGACATAGGCGGCCCGGTCGGGTGAGAGTTCGGC
Source organism: Mycobacterium innocens (assembly GCF_900566055.1). Lineage (GTDB taxonomy): Bacteria > Actinomycetota > Actinomycetes > Mycobacteriales > Mycobacteriaceae > Mycobacterium > Mycobacterium innocens. The sequence goes on along the minus strand of NZ_UPHQ01000117.1, from coordinate 26,813 downwards.
GTTTCGACGCACCGCATCAGACAGCGTGAGGTCCGACCACCAACCGGCCGCGTGGTAGCGCGCCGACTCGTCGGCGCTGAACGCCGGAGAACCCACGGTATCGAGCCCACCGGTACCCATCACCAAATGATAGGAAGCGGCGTGGCGCGTCATCCGAAGCCGCCACGGCGCGAGTCTGCTACGCCGCGGCGCTACCCTCCCCTCAACACATCCCCTCGAGCAAAACCAGCGGGAGCGAGCGTGACGGAGATGCCCGACGGTATCTCGATCCGGCGAGCCGAGTCGGCGGACTACGCGAACGTCGCGCCGATGCACTACCAGAGTTGGCGACTGTCCTACCGGGGAATCGTGATCCCCGAGCTGCTCGATCTCTTCGATTGGCAGACGTGGATCGGTCGGGAATACCCGCTGGCGTTGAGCCGCGCCGGGTGGGCGATGTGGCTTGCCGAGTCGCGCGGCCACATCGTCGGCGTGAGCATCTTCGGGCCGGAGCCGGCCAATCCCGACCATCTCGAGATCGACGCGCTCTACGTCGCCGCGGGACATGAACGCCGGGGCATCGGCAGCCTCTTGCTCGACCATGCGCTCAGCTCCGAGCCCGCGCACGACGCCGTCCTGTGGTGTGCCGAGATGAACCATCAGGCGCAGTGCTTCTACCAGAAGAAGGGGTTCCAGCCCGACGGGCGCTCCGACCTCTTGACCCTGCTACCGGGCGTGCTGGCGGTACCCCAGATCGGTTTCACCCTGCATCGATCCACCGGCCGGGGCTGAGTCGTCCTACCGGTGACAATCAGCCGCGCGACAGGCGGATCTTCCACCGCACGAAGCACAGGTAGGCAACGCTGATCACGGCTAGCATGCCCATGTCGAACCACCACGCGCCGGGTGTGTGATGCCAGTGCGAATCCTTGGGAGTCAGCGGGCCGGGCACCAACTTGATCAGGTCGACGGTGGACGCCGAGGCCGCAAATCCCCAGCGCGCCGGTGTGGCCCAAGACATCTGGTCGAGACCGGCACGCCCGGTGACCGGAATCATGCCGCCGGAGAACACCAGCTGCGACATCACCGCGACCACCAGCAGCGGCATGATTTGTTCATTGGATTTGGCGATAGCCGACAATGCCAGCCCGAGCATCGCTGAGGCGACGCAGGTCAACGCGACGTCGGCGAACAGCTCGAGACCCGGGTTGCCCAATGCCACCGCGCCCTGCGTCGGGCCGCCCTTGCCGATCAGCACGATGATCGTGACGATCGCCGACTGAACCACCGCGAACACGGTGTACACGCAGATCTTGGCGATCAGGTACGCGGTGGTGGACAGGCCGACCGCCTGTTCTCGCCGGAAAATGGGCCGCTCACCGATGAGGTCGCGGATGGTCAGCGCGGTTCCCATGAAGACGGCGCCGACATTGAGCAACACCAGGATCTGGCCGGGCTCGTTGGGGGCATTGCCCATCGGATTGGGGAAACCGAAGCCGACATCACCGGGTACCGACATCGACAGCGAACCCATGATGAACGGCAGCAGCGCCAGAAAGACGAAGTAGCCGCGGTCGGAGACGATCAACCGGATCTGCCGCCGGGCGATCGTGGAGAACTGCCGGAACAGGCTGGTGTGCGACGGATCGCCCAACTCGGCGGGTTGCTCGGCCGGCGGTGGTGGCGGCGGCGGGCCGGTGCGCGACAGATACCGGGCCTGGGCGCCGTCCGGGTCGTCGGCGACCGTGCTGAAGATGTCGGCCCAGTTGGTGGTGCCCATGGCCGGGCCGATCTGGTTGGGCGGCCCGCAGAACGCCGTCTTGCCGCCTGGGGCCAGCAGCAGCACCTGGTCGCAGACGTCGAGGTAGGTCAGCGAGTGGGTGACCACCAGCACCACCCGGCCGGCATCGGCCAACTGTCGCAGCATGGTCATGACCTGGCGGTCCAGCGCCGGGTCCAGGCCCGAGGTCGGCTCGTCGAGGATCAGCAGCGACGGTCCGGTCAGCAGTTCCAGCGCCACCGAGGCACGTTTACGTTGACCGCCTGACAGCTTGTCGACCCGGGTCTCGAGATGCTTGGACATCTCGAGTTCCTCGAGCACCCGGGCAACCACCTGTTCCCGGTCTTCCTTGGTGGTGTCGGGCGGCAGCCGCAGCTCGGCGGCATACATCAGCGCTTGTTTGACGGTCAGCTGGCCGTGCACCACGTCGTCTTGCGGGACCATGCCGATCCTGCTTCGCAGCGAGGCGTATTCGGCGTGCACATTGTGGCCCTCGAACGCCACCGTGCCGCTGGTCGGATGCGTGTAGCCGGCAACCAACCGCGCGAAGGTCGACTTGCCCGCGCCGGAGGGACCGATGACGGCCGTGAGCATTCCCGGGCGCGCGGTCAACGAAATGTTGTCCAGCAACGTCTTGTTGTTCTCGATCGTCCACGTCACCCCGCGCACATCCAAACCGCCGGTGCGCGTCTCCAGCAACGTCTCTTCGCGACGCGCCAGCGCGCCGCCGGCGAAAACCAGGTCGATGTTGCCGATCGTGACGACGTCGCCGTCATGCAGCAGCGCCGATTCGACCCGCACCCCGTTGACGAAAGTGCCGTTGATGCTGCGGTTGTCGCGGATCTCGGTGCCGCCGGGCGTCGGGACCAGAGTGGCGTGGTGGCGCGACGCCAGCACCTCGGGGATGACGATGTCGTTGTCGTCGGCCCGGCCGATCCGCAGCGAGCCGGGCGGCAACTCCCCCGCGGCTTTGCCGGGCCGCAGGATCTTCATCATCGACGTCGCGATGTTGCCCGTTTCACCGCTGGGACGGACGGCTACCGGAGGCGGCGGACTCGCCGCAGGTGGGCGGTAAATCTGCGGTGCCGGCTGCGGCCCCGACTGCGGGCGGACCGGTTGAGCGCCGGTCGGGTAGTGCGGCGGCGGCCCAGGCGGCGGCGCGTGCTGTGGCCCGCTGGGCGGTTGGGCGGGTATCCGGGTGGTCGGCGGTGGCTGCTGTGCCGCTGGTGGCTGCGGTGGCGGCTGGTGCGGCTGCCATTGGGCGCCGGTCTGCGGCGCAGCGTTGGCCGGCCATTGTCCGCTCGGGATCGGGGGCACCGGCATCGCCGTTGTCGGCGGTGGACGACCGACAGAACCCTGCTGGCGGCGACCGACCTCGAAGTCCAGCGCCGGACCGTCGGGATTGCCGATGTTGATCCGCTGGCCGTCATGGAGGTCGACAACCGGTACGCGGCGGTTGTTGACATAGAGGCCGTTGAGGCTGCCGTTGTCGATGGCGATCCAGCGGCCCTGGTCGAAGCGCAGCAACAGGTGTACTCGCGAGATCAGCGGGTCCGCGACACGGACGTCGGCGCGTAAATCACGGCCGATAACGACATCGTGGCCTGCTGCGAAGGTGCGCTCAGCTCCGTTGTATCGCACGGTCAGCACTGGCGGCGCGACTGTTTGGGTCATCGGGACCAACTGTAACGGCAGCAGCGCCAACTGCAGAACAAGACGTGGATGAGTGTTCGTCACGTGGGATCGGCGGCGCGCAGCGCGAAGTCCGCATGACCGCAAACGCGCGCGGATATAATTCGTTGCCCGACGGGAGCTTCGCACTGCGTCGATAGGACCGCCGGGCAGGTGCCAGACGGCAGCAAGGAGATCTCGATGCGTCCCTGGAAGCGGCCCGCGGCCATCCTGGCGGCAGGGGTATTGGCGTTCGCCGCCGTGCCGGAAGTGTTCGCCGTCATGGCGCCGTCCGCCCAAGTGCGGGCGGATGTATGCGTCAATGCCGGCCGGCGAGTCTCGGTCAGCGGATGCGCCAACGTTGCCGATGCGGTAGCCCCCTACGCTCCGCCGCCGTCGGAATACGCCCCATTGCCAGAGGACTATCCGCCTCCCCCACCCCCGGCGCCCAACGTCAACGTCTGCGCCAATGTCGGCCGGCGCATCAGCGTCAGCGGGTGTGTGTAGCCGCTGATTTGTGGCCCGCTATCGGCGCGCCCAATAGTGGGTCCGGCCGGGGCGCGCCGACCCGACCGGCACGTGTCTTGAGGTCATGGGCTTCGCTGGGCAGCTTGCCTAATGGTCAGCTCATGTCGCAGCGTTTTGCACACCCACACGCCACGCCGGTCGATGCCTCGGGCGCTTTGTCCCATCCATGTTGCATTCAGTGGATTATTCAACCCTAGCCACACGGGCCGGCGCCGCCCACACTATGCCGAGTCACGGAAGTCGTGACCGGACAAGGCTTTTCGATCGCTTCGCGACTTGATCACCGCGCAGCGGTGCGCGGGTTCTCGACACTAGGAGAAGTGTGCTTGATGCGCGGTGGTGCCGAAGGCTGGGCCCGCTCCTGCGCCAGAGGATTCGCCGTACCAAGGCCGATGCCGATCATGCCCTTGTTGATGGCGCGGCGGCGTCTTGGGTCACAACGGGAGGTTCTTGATGATTGCCCAAATCTGGATGGCGTCGCCGCCGGAGGTGCATTCGACGACGTTGAGCAGCGGTCCGGGGCCTGGCCCATTGTTGGCTGCTGCGGACGCGTGGACGCCGCTGAGTACTGAATATGCTGACGCGGCAGCGGAATTGACTGCCTTACTGGCCGGCGTGCAGGCTGCGGACTGGCAGGGCCCAAGCGCCGAAAGCTATGCCGCCGCGCACCTGCCATACGTGGCATGGTTGACGAAGGCCAGCACCGACAGCCTGGACGCAGCGACCCAGCATGAAACCGTGGCTGCGGCCTATACCTCCGCGTTGGCGGCAATGCCGACCCTTGGCGAGCTGGCCGCCAACCACATCGCTCACGCGGTGTTGATGGCGACGAGATCTCAAGGTTTGCTGGGACCGCGCCTTACGGGGCCGTCCTGAGACCGGCCGGGTTGACGGTGTTGAGAAGCGAGTTCGGAGGCGGCTTGGCGGTGCCGATGTTGCCGGGTACCTGGGATTCAAGCATGGGAGGTGCGATGTCGAGCATGGCCAGCTGAGCACCGGCGCCGGCAGCACTTGCGGCGAGCCCATTCGAGATCGCGAAACCGCGGTCTACGGGGTAGCCGCGGTGATCAGGGCCAGCCGTTGCTGCGGAGAATCTCCTCGCGGCATTGACGACGGGTCTGACCCGTCTGCTGCATGCAGATCCGGATCGGCGATTCCTGCTCGGTGGGTAGCGGCGACTCGGTGGGCTCCGCGGTGCCGGTGATCGTCGGACTCGCGACCGTGCCCTGGGTGAGCGACCAGATGGTCGTGTTGGTGCCCTGCAGGGTCGAGCAGTAGGCGGTCGCCCCGGTCTTGGTGACGCCGGTGCTGCCCTGCGGTGCACAGACGGCGCCGATGACCACGACGGGAGCCGGGGCTACCGACGTAGTGGTTTCGGTCCCTGCCGCCGCGGTAGTCGGCGGCGTCGTCGTGGTAGGCGTGGTAGTAGTCGTTGCCGCCGAAGTGGTGGTTGTCGCCGGCGAGCCGGACGTCGTTGCGGACGCGGCGCGCTCGTCGTCGGCGCGCTGGAACTCGCGGAGCGCCACCGCGATCGCGATGACCAGCAGTATCGCCAGAGCCGCGGGGATCAGCACGGCTGGTCGCACCAGCGACCGTTTGGCTGGCGGCACGGGCACCGCGACGGGTCGGGCGATAGTTTCGTCGGCGTCGCCACCACCGCCCAGCCGATGGCCTAGTGCCCGGGCGAAGTCGATGCACCGCTGATACCGGTCCTTGGGATCTTTGGCCAGTGCCTTGGCGAATACCGGGTCGAGGTCCGCGAGGGCAGGCAGCCGATCACCGATCGGCGGGGGCGACGCGCTGAGGTGCTGGCTGATCACCACGGCGGGGTTGGAGTGCTGGAACGGTGGGGTTCCGGTGAGCAGGTGAAACGCCGTCGCTGCCAGGGCGTACTGGTCGGCCCGGCCGTCGAGGTCTTGGCCCATCAGCTGTTCGGGCGCTGCGTAGGACACGGTGCCCACGGTCATATTGGTCGCGGTCAACCCGCTGGCTTCGCCCACCCAACCGGCGATCCCAAAGTCGGCCAGCATGATTCGCCGGTCTGCGGAGTCTGGCTTGGCGATGAGGATGTTGGCGGGCTTGACGTCGCGGTGCAGCAGCTTGTGCTCGTGGGCGTAGTCGAGCGCTTCGGCTACCGCAGTGATGATCGCGGTGACCTCGGGGCCCGGCATCCCGTTGGGATACCGCTCGCGCAGCAACCGTACGGCGTCCACACCGTCGACGTAGTCCATGTCGATCCACAACTGGCCGTCGGTTTCGCCCCGGTCGTGCACCGCGACAATATGCGGATGCCACAGCGAAGCCGCGGCGTCGGCTTCACGGTTGAAGCGTTCCCGGTACTCGGTGTCGGCGGACACCTCCGGCCGGAGTACCTTCAGGGCGTCCTGACGGGGCAGTCTCGGGTGCCGGGCCAGGTAGACCTCGCCCATCCCGCCGGAGCCCAGCTGTCGGACGATGGTGTAGCCCGCAAACGTCGAACCTTCGGCGAGCGGCATGGCGGCATCGTAGCCCGCCATGCCGTTGAGGGGTCGAAGATCAGGCTGTCCGGCCAGGTCAGGACCTACCGGCTGTGATCGATCACACGGGCGCGGTGGCGACCTACCACCGGTTCATCGCGTTTTCGACGCCAAGACGCCGGGTAACCCGGCGTCCATGCGCGATAGCCCCATGCGTGATAGCGATGTCTTTCCCGACGACGTGCCCGTCGCCGATGCCGTTGAACAACTGCTGCCGACCGCGGACTCTCCGGCGGACGACCTGTCCGACGGATCCGACGGAGCGGCCCTAACCTGGTCTCAGCTCGACGACGTGCCGCTCGAGACTACGGCCTACGACTGGCAGGAGCAGCGGGAAACGGTGCTGATGGACGACGAGCTGGACGAACCGCAGCGGCAGGAATTCGACTAAGAGTTGAGTGGCCGGCGAAATCCGCGACAAGCGCTACCCGGCAGCTGCAGCGGGCATGCGCGCCGCACAACCGTCGGTGACCTCTTTGACGAAGTCGCCGAGGTATCGAATGGCGCGCCTGCCTTCCGGCAAGACGTCTGCCGCCAGCGGGAAATCGTGAATTTGGCCGTCCCACAGGTGCAAATCACACCGGATTCCCGCGGCGGTGAGCCGTTTCGCCATGAGCTCAGCGTCGGCCAGCAACAGTTCGTCTGAACTCGCGTGGATGGCGACAGGCGGCAACGGGGATAGATCGGCGTCCACCGGGGACTCGACCCGACATGAGGATCTCGGCCGCTCCCGGGGAAGCTGCACCTCGCCCAAATACCGAGCGAACATCGACAGGGCTCCGCAGGTGAACATCGAACATCGGCGTGCGTTGCGGTGGGCGAGCTTGCGGGCCGGATCGGGATCGGTGAAAGGCGAGACCGTGGCGATGCCGGCCGGCTTCGCGAGGTGGCTGCGGATCGCCGACAACGTCGTCATGAACGCCAGGTACCCGCCCGCCGAATCGCCCGCCACCACGACCTGCTCGCCGTCGAATCCTTGATCCTGCAACCAGGCGAGGCCGCTCAACGCGTCCTCGACCGCGTCGGTGATCTGGTGCGACGGCAGCTTGCGGTATCCGACGTTGAGCACACCGGCATCCGCCGCCTTCGACAACCGGCACACCAGAGAGCGGTGGGTGTTGAGCCCACAGGTGAGAAAGGCTCCGCCATGCAGGTAAAGAATTGCCCGCTTCGGGGAAACACCCGGCGCTCGAACCCATTCCGCAGCACAGTGATCGAGGCGTACCGGGTCAATCCTGGCCGACAACCGAAAACGCGGCAGCAAACCCGCTAAGCCGTCGATGTAATCAAATGGCCAGCCCAGGTTCGGTTGGATGGCCCAGGCACGCACCGCGTTCTTCACGATCAACCGGGTGGCAAGCGAGACGGCAATTGATTGCGGACTGTGGCGATGGTGAATTCGCCGGCCATCCGGCTTGCTCGCCCGGGCGTGCCGGGGATTCTTTATCATGACCATTGCGATCAACTCCTCATGATGGCCAATGAATACCCTGGCCGGTGACCACCAAACTGAGGTGCCTGGCTGCCGTCCGAGTAGGATTTGTCACGTTTACTCGACAAACCACGGGGTATACCAGTACTGCAATGTGTCGGGCGGTTGGGTACCAGTTGCTGGCGCTCCTGGTCGCTCATAAATGTGCTTCCGCAAATTCGCAAGGGTCTTTCCGGGGTCTGTTCGTTCCTGTCGGCGGACAAACGAAAGACGTATTGCCTCTACGCACCCCGTGGCCGGCCGGGTTGGCGAACGCGCTAGCAGCGGGAACCGCGAGCCCCCGCTCGTGCGCGCCGCCGACGACCGCCGCACCGATGGGGGCCGCATCGTTGGCTGGGGGCTGACCCTCAACCCTCCGCACCGATTCACCGTCTACGGCCACCGGCTCTACGCCTGGTGCGCGGCCGACACGCTGGCCTTTCCGGCTATCATCGAGCAGCGCGCCCTGGTCGAATCTCCCTGCCCCACAACACGAACCACCGTCCGCCTCACCGTCGTCCCCGCCACCGGGGTCGCCGACCTGGAGCCCGCCAGCGCGGTCATCTCTATATCCCGGAGCCGACGAGCTGGACCTCAGCCGGGTGCGCGCCACGGCCTGCAACCCTGGTCGCTTTTTGCCAGCCCGGACGCCGCCAGCGACTGGCTCACCCAGCACCCCACCGGCCGGGTCCTGCCCGTCGCCGCCGCATACGACCAATTCCGGCCGATCCTCAACCGCCTGCTCGCAAACGGCGAGTGACTGCTCTGCAGTCACGAGAATTGTCTGAGTGCGTGCTTGCTCCACCGAAACATCGCGGGCACGGCGAACACGTAGCATCCTGGGCCGACCGAACCGATTTCGAGGATCGACGCTTCGCGGGAGCGCCGGGAAATACTCTGCGGCAGGAAGAATTGCGCAGCGTACAGCGCAAAGTACAGGACGATGTCGGTAACCGCCAACGGGACCGTCTGCCGAGGTTCCGTGCTCAACGACATGCACGAAATCGCAACGCGGTCGCGGATTGTTAGCGATACCGATGCTAGCGATAGTGGGTCCCCGTTGGCGATCCCCTTACGGGCGTAGTGGGAACCCGCCCGCTTGCGCGACACGCGGCGACAAGTCAGAATATTGACCTATGGCCGAAGTTGTGCCCTTCTCCGAAGCGAAAGCCCACCTGTCCGAACTGGCTGAACGCGTCGAACTTGAGCATGCGCGTGTCCTCGTCACGCGCAACGGACGGCCGTCATTCGTACTGGTGAGCCCCGACGACCTCGACGCACTCGAAGAGACGCTCGACATCCTGCGGGATCGCGAGCTTGTCGCCTCGCTGAAGCGGTCGCAAGAAGAGGCCGCTCAGGGTAGATCGCAGCCCTTGCCGTCTGCGTGAGTTCTGCGCCGACGGACCCATACGAGCTCCGCATCACTCCTGAGGGACTCCGTCACCTGAACCGTCTCCCGGCGAAGATCCGCTACGCAGCGCTGGCCACGCTACATGGCCCCATCCGTGAAAACCCGCACCGGCTCGGCAAAGCGCTGGTCGGCGAACTCGCCGGCCTTTTCTCGGCACGACGGGGCGACTACCGGATCATCTACAGCATCGACGACACGGCCAAGATCGTCATCGTGCACAGGATTCAGCATCGAGCATCGGTGTACCGCCGCCGATGACTCAGATCCGCGCGCGGACTGTAGCGATAGCGGATCCCCTTACGGGCGGCGACCGATGCCTTGCCCAGTCGCTTCGGCCGGGTTAGCGTCGCTGCGGTGGTGGCCCGAACCGCGGGCCGGTCGGAGGCCAGATGCCGGTCCGTTACCTGTCGGATCCCGAACTCGCCCGGCTGAGCAGCTGGCCGGACGAGATCGCTGTCCAGGACGCGGTCACCTATTTCACCCTCTCCACCGATGACCTGTCGTGGCTGACGGGTTTCAACCGCCAGCACAACCGCCTTGGCGTCGCCGTGCAACTGTCGACGCTGCCGTGGCTGGGTTGGATTCCCGACGACCTGGCCGGTTGCCCGCCCATCGCGCTCGATCGTCTCGCGCAGGCTTTGAGTGTTGCGCCGGCTACCGCCTCGGCATTGCTGGCGGAGTATGGCGGGTGGCAGGGACGAACCCGACGGGAACACCGGGCAAGGGTGCTGGCTCACTTGGTTTGGCGGCTCTGCGCCGCTGGCGAACGCAAGCTACTCGACGAGTTGCTGGCCCGGGCGCTCGAACACGATGCCCCCGGGCGTTCTATCCCGCGCTGCAGTACACCTTCGACGCCCTGTATCCCAAAGGGCTGCAATGGTATTGGCTCGGCGACTTCTTCCGGACCATCGCCGACGGTGCCGTGCAGGCCCACGCCCGGTTCACCGAGGACCTGCCGACCATGCACTCCACCATGCACCTCTACCCGGTCGACGGCGCGGTGCACCGGGTCGGCCAAACCGACACCGCCTGGGCGTACCGGGATGTCAACTTCTCACAGGTGATCGCCGGTGTCGACCCGGACCCGGCGAACGCCGCGGCCCTGAAGCGCTGGACGGTGGACTACTGGGACGCCACCCATCCGTATTCGGCGGCCGGCGCATACGTCGACTTCATGATGGACGAGGGCCAACACCGGGTCCGCGCCACCTACGGTCCCAACTATCACGGCTCAGCCAGGTCAAGGCGACATACGACCCGCACAACGTGTTCCATATCAACCAGAACATCGTGCCGGCGGGATGACCGGTACCGGATGGGTTACGTCCAGCCGAGGGCTTGCGGAACCATGTAAAGCCCGAAGGCGATGACAACCAGGCACAGCGCACGAGTGGTGTACTTGCGTATCCCACTCATGCGCCATTGCTCAGGCAGCGCGCGGGCTTCCAGCACCAGCAGCAGCCCCAGCACGATCGGTAGCAGCAGGGCGTTCATCACTTCGACATCGACCGCCAGATTGACCAGGTCGACGCTGCCCAAGACCAGTGCCGCACCGACGAGGTGAGCAAGGGCGTAGGTGGTGTAGAACTTGGCGGTGGCCCGAGCGGGCCGCTGGTTGAGGGTGTGCTGCCACCCGAAGACCTCCGACAGCCCCCACGCGCCGGCCAGCGAAGCGACGATCGCGGCGACCAGGGCCGCGCCCAGCATTCCCAAACCGAACAACACGGTGCCGCCGAATTCGCCCAGATAGGGGGTGAGGGCACCGGCGATCTGCCCGACGGTTTGCAGAGGCGCCGCCTCCTGATGTGTCCCGATGGTGGCCGCGACGGTCAGCACCACCGCGATCATGATCAGTTGGGTCAGCACCGCGCCGGTGGCGGTGTCGTAACGGGCCTGCCGGATTGTGGCCACCGACAGGTGTTTGTCGACCACCGCACCCTGTTGATAGAAGATCATCCAGGGCATGATGACCGCGCCGACGTTGGCCGCGACCAGCAGCAGATAGGACGAGTTGCCCAGCGGCATCGACGACAAGCCGGCCAGTAGCGCGTCCAGCTGCGGACGGGCCATCACCATGGCGACCAGAAATGCCAGCTCGGCCGCGCCGATCGCCAGACCGATGCGCTCGACCCGCCGGTAGCTGCCGGTCAGCGCCAACGCCAGCAGCATCGTGGTAGCGATCGGGATGCTGACCCAGCGCGAGACACCGAAGAGTTCGCCGACCCCGGCGACCCCGACGAATTCGGTCAGCAACGCCCCGATCGCCGAGGCGAACAGCGTGAACGCCGACAGCCATGCCCAACCGCGGCCGAATCGCTCTCTGATCAATGCGCCGTGGCCCCGGCCGGTCACGATGCCCAGCCGCACGGTCATCTCCTGAACGACATAGAGGATCGGCGTCAAAATCAGTTGCGGCAACACCATCCGATAGCCCCACTGCGCGCCGGACTGGGCCGCGGTGATCAACGAGCCCGCGTCGGTGTCGGCCAGCATCACCACCAGGCCCGGGCCCCACACCGCCAGCAGTGCCCACCGCCCGCGGCTGCGCACCGATCTTGGCGACGAACGCTCCTCGGATGCCCTGCTAACCCCAGTCACGGCTCGACTGACCCCTAGATGTGACAGCAACGTGATGCGCCATACCGGGTTCTTGCCGAAGCCGACACCGGCCTGCCGGTACTCCTTCGAAACACTGCCAGCCAGGGCGGACGAACGACAACTCGCGCCCGTATCCCAAGATGGTTAAGCATGAACGACCCAACGCACGGCCGCCCGCTGCTCGCCGACCGGGTGGCGGTGGTGACCGGCGGCGGCGGCGGTATCGGCGCGGCGACCTCACGCTTGTTCGCCGAACACGGCGCCCGGGTGGTCGTCGCCGACATCGACCCCGACCTCGCCGGGCGAACCGTCGAAGAGATCGGTGACCCGGCCTTCGCGGTCGTCACCGATGTCCGCGACGCCGGCCAGGTCGGCGCGCTGGCCCGGACCGTGCTCGACCGCTACGGCCGGGCTGACGTGCTGGTCAACAACGTGGGTCACTGGCTGCGTCACCCCGGCGATTTCGTCGACACCGACCCGCAGCTGTGGGACGAGCTCTACCGGGTGAACCTGCACCACGTGCTGTTGGCCACTCACGCGTTCCTGCCGGCGATGATCGATCGACATGCCGGCGCGATCGTCAACGTGTCATCCGTGGAGGGGCTGCGCGGTTACCCGGAGGATCCGGTGTACGCCGCCTTCAAAGCCGCCGTCATCCACTTCACCCGCAGCCTTGCCGTCCAGGTCGGCCGCCACGGGGTGCGGGTCAACGCCATCGCTCCCGACGTGACGGAATCACTGCAGGTGCCCTATTCGCAGTGGTTGTCCGAGGCCGAAAAGACCCAGTGGCCGCAATGGGTTCCGGTCGGACGGATGGGTCTACCGCAAGACCAGGCCCGGGTGATTCTCTTTCTGGCCTCCGACCTGTCAGCGTTCGTCACCGGCCACACCATCCCGACCGACGGCGGCACCGGCGCGGCCGGCGGATGGTTCCGCTCGGCGCGCCGACCCGACCGGGAATGGACGAATCGGCCCATCGCGCCTTAGCACGCCGGCACACGCGCCCCGGGGATTCCCATTCGGTGGGGACGGGAAGACTGAGCAGGTGGCCGAACCCGACCTCGAAGCGTTCGACAAGCTGGTGTCCCTGCTGGACTACCCGGTGTTCGTCGTCACCGCCGCGGCCGGCGGCGCCCCGGCCGGCTGCCTGGTCGGCTTCGCCAGTCAGGCCAGCATCCATCCCCCACGCTTCCTGGTCGGTCTGTCCGAGCAGAACCACACGTTCCGGGTGGCGGCCGGCGCCACCCATCTGGCAGTGCACCTGTTCGACCGCGAGCATATCGATGTCGTCGAGCTTTTCGGCAGCCGCAGCGGCGACACGGTCAACAAGTTCGACCGCTGCACGTGGCATCTCGGCCCGGCGCGGACGCCCATCCTCGACGACGCGGCGGCCTGGTTCGTCGGCAGGATCCTGGATCGGTTTCCGCTCGGCGACCACGTCGGGTATCTGCTGGAACCGGTGGACGGCAGCATGCCGCACCAGCTGGAACGGTGGGTGTCATTCCGCGACGTTCGCGACCTGCCGCCGGGCCACGAGGCCTAGTTTTTTTCTAGGTCGCGCGGATCAGGCGCCCGGCAGAATGTCAATGAAGGGCCGGATGCTTACTTGGAAGTTGCCCGGACCCGCGGTCGCCAAGGTGCCGTCTGCGACGGACACGGCGAGATTGAGGAAGCCGTTGAAGGCTTTGGCTCCGGCGCCGATGCCGCCGACGACCGCAAGATTGGCGCCCGCCAAGCCGCCCGCTGGGTCGCCGGCCAGAGCGGTGTTGTTGCCTCCCACGACGACCGCGACATTGAGCAGTCCGTTGGCACCGGCGAGGACTCCGTGGTTGTTGTCACCGACCACGGTGGCGACGTTGAGGATGTTGGCCGGGCCGTTGCCGACGGCTTCGACGCCGTTGTTGCCGAAGCCGACGACGGTGGCGATGGTGCCGAGATCGGCAGCGCCCTGCCCGCGGGCCGCGACGTTGAGGTTGGAGTCGCCGACGGCGGTGGCGATGCTGCCGATATTGACCCCGCCCCCGCTGGCCACGACCGCGTTGTGATCGCCGATGGCGGTCGCGGCGATGGCGATGTTGCCGCCCACGCCACCGGCCTGGGCCGCCACGGTGGTGTTGCCGTCACCGATCGCCGTGCCCAGGGTCGCGATATTGCCGCCGAGCCCCGATGCGGTGGCCGAGGCTCCGTTGTTGCCGCCGGCGGCGGTCGCCAAGGTGGCGATGTTCTCCACGCCGGACGCCGAGGCTGTGGCCGAGTTGCCGCCACCGATGAACGCGGTGGCAACGGTCGCGGTATTGCCCGCGCCGGTGGCGGTGGCCGAGACCGCGTTGCCGTCGGTGATCGTGGTCCCCAGGGTCGCGATATTGCCCCCGATACCCACCGCCCTGGCCACCGCGGCGGTGTTGTTGTTGCCGATCACGGTGGCCAGGGTGGCGATGTTGGCGCCTACCAGACCGCCGGCTTCGGTGACGCCGCCGGTGTTGTTGTCCCCGATCACGGTGCCCAGGGTGGCGATGTTCTCCACGCCGAAGGTGCTGACTTTCATCTCGTTGCCGCTGCCGATCACGGTGGCGGCGGTGGGGATATTGCCCACGCCGGTCGCGCCGGCCGTGGCGATGTTGTTGTCGCCGAACGCATTGGCCAAGGTGGCGATATTGGCGCCGATTCCCCCGGCCGCGGCGCTGACTTGGCTGTTGCCGTTGCCGATTGCGGTGGCGACGGTGGCGATGTTGCCGCCCGCACCGGTCGCGCTGGCGGCGACCCCATTGCTGTCGCCGCCCGAGGTCGCAAAGGTGGCGATGTTTTCCAGACCGAACACGGTGACTTCGGCGGAGCCCTTGTCGCCGATGGCGGTGGCGACGCTGGCGATGTTGCCGGAGCCGGTCGCACTGGCCGCGACGGTGGTGTTGCCGTCACCGATCACAGTGCCCAGGGTGGCGATGTTGCCGCCGATGCCCACGGCCTTGGCGCCTGTGGTGGTGTTACCGCTGCCGAATACCGTGGCTAGGGTGGCGATATTGCCGCCGGCTCCGCCGGACTCGGCGGCTACCGTGCCGTTGCCGTCGCCCCACGAGGTCGCCACGGTCGCGATGTTCTCCACGCCGAACGAGTTGGCAACCAGCCCGCTGCCGCTCCCGATACCGGTGGCGACGGTCGCGATATTGCCCAGCCCGGTCGCGCTGACCTGGGCCGTGTTGTTGTCACCGAACACGTTGGCCAGGGTGGCGATGTTTCCCCCGCCGCCACCGGCCGAGGCACTGACCTGGCTGTTGCCGTCGCCGATCGCGGTGGCGATGGTGGCCAGGTTGGCGCCGATGCCGGGCGCGCTGGCCGCGACCCCGTTGTTGTCACCGATTGCGGTGGCGAAGGTGAAGTCGTTCTCTGCGCCGAAAGTGTCGACCTTTGCGGTGTTGCCGTTGCCGATGACGGTGGCCACGTTGGCGGTGTTGCCCAGGCCGATCGAGCTCACATCGATCTTGTTGTTGTCCCCGAACGCGCTGGCCAGGGTGGCGACATTGCCGCCACCTCCACCCGCCTCGGCGCTGACCTGGCTGTTGCCGTCGCCGATCGCGGTGGCGAGGGTGGCCAGATTGGCGCCGATGCCGGGCGTGCTGGCCGCGACCCCGTTGTTGTCACCGATTGCGGTCGCGATGGTGAAGTCGTTTTCCACGCCGAACGCCGAGACTTTGGCGGTATTGCCGCTGCCGATGACGGTCGCGACGTTGGCGGTGTTGCCCAGGCCGATCGAGCTGACATCCATCTTGTTGTTGTCGCCGAACGCGCTGGCCAGGGTGGCGATATTGCCGCCGCCGCCGCCGGCCGTGGCGCTGACCTGAGTGTTGCCCTGGCCGATGGCCGTCGCGAAGGTCGCGATGTTGGCGCCGACTCCGGGCGTGCTGGCTGAGACGTTGTTGTTGTCACCGTAGGAGGTGGCCACCGTGGCGATATTTTCCACCCCGAGAGCGCTGGCCGAAGACGTGTTGTTGTTACTGAACAGCACGGTGGACACCGTGGCGATGTTGCCGGCGCCCAGCGCGCTCGCCGAAGCCGAGCTCTTGTCGCCGATCACGGTGGCCACCGAGGCGATATTGCCGCCCCCGGCGCCGGACACGGCGCTGACCTGAGTGTTGTCGCTGCCGATGGCGGTGGCGACGGTGGCGATGTTGGCACCAAGCCCCGGCGCGCCGGCGGCAATTCCGTTGTTGTCACCGATTGCGGTGGCCACCGTGGCGATATTTTCCACGCCGATCACATTGACGTCGGCGGTGTTGTTGTCCCCGATGACGGTGGCGACGCTGGCGATATTGGCCGCACCAAGGGCCTGGTTTGTGACGCTGTTGCCGTCACCGAGTGCGGTGGCGACGGTGGCGATATTGCCGCCGCCGGGGCCGGCTACGGCGTTGACCTGGGTGTTGCCCTGGCCGAGAGCGGTGGCCACAGTGGCGATATTGCCCCCGATGCCGGGCGCGGAGGCCGAGACATTGCTGCCGTCACCGAAGACGGTAGCCACGGTGGCGATATTCTCCACCCCCAACGCGCTGGCGTGGGAGGCGCTGTTGCTGCTGAACAACACGGTCGCCACGTCGGCGATATTGCCGGCACCCAGTCCGCTGGCCGAGGCGGTGTTGTTGCCTCCGAACAACACGGTGGCCACCGAGGCGATATTGCCACCGCCGGCACCGGATTCGGCGGCAACCTGATTGTTGCCCTGGCCGATACCGATGGCGGTGGCGACGGTGGCGATATTGCCGCCCACGCCCAACGAATTGGTGGCCGAGACCCCGTTGTTGTCGCCGATCGAGGTGGCCACCGCGGCGATGTTTTCCACGCCAAACGAGCTGGCAGACACCGTGTTGTCGTTGCTGAACAGCGCGGTGGACACGTTGGCGATATTGCCGGCGCCGAACGCGCTGGCCGTGACCTTGTTGCCGTTACCGAACGACGTCGCGACGGTAGCGATATTGCCGCCGGCCCCGCCGGCGTCGGCGCTGACTTGGCTGTTGTCGTTGCCGAATGCGGTGGCGACATTGGCGATATTGCCGCCGATGCCCACACCGCTGGCTCCGACCGCATTGTTGTTGCCGGCCGTGGTGGCGACCGTGGCGATGTTGTCCACGCCGATCGCTTTCGCGGTGGCCGTGTTGCCATTGCCCAGCGCGGTGGCCACGTTGGCGATATTGCCCGCACCGAGCGCGCTTGCCGCCACGGTCGGGCTGTTGTTGCCGAACGCAGTGGCCACGGTGGCGATGTTGTCGGTGCCATTGGCGTCGGCGCTGACCGAGCTGTTGCCGCTACCGCCCGCGGTCGCGACGGTGCCGATGTTCTCCAGTCCGAACGCGTTGGCTTTGACCCCGTTGTTGTCGCCGAACAACGCGGTGGCCGCGGTGAGGGTGTGCGCACCGGTCGCACTGGCGGCAACCGTGTTGCCGTCCCCGACGAACACTGTGGCGGCGGTGCCCAGATTGCCGCCCACGCCAGTCGCGGTGGCCGCGACGGAGTTGTTGTTGCCGAAGGCGCTGGCGAGAACGATCTCATTGAGGCCCGCGCCGCCCGCCTGGGCCAGCACGGTGCTGTTGCCGCTGCCGGCGACGGTGGCCACCACGGCGTTGTTCTCCACGCCGAACGCGTTGGCTGCGACCCCGGAATTGTTGCTGCCGAATACGGCCGACACGATGCCGGTGTTTTCCACACCGTTGACGACGGCCGAGACGTCGGTGTTGTTGTTGCCGAACACCGCCGCCACGGTGGCGTTGTTCTCCACACCGTTGGCGATGGCGGTGACCGTGTTGTCGTTGCCGAACGCGGCCGCCACGGTGCCGATATTGACCGCGCCGATGGAGCTGGCTTTGATCGTGTTGTTGTTTCCGAACGCGAGGGCGCCGGTGCCGATGTTGACTCCGCCGGTGGCGCTGGTTGAGCTATTGCTGCCGAACGAGCCGGCGACGTTCAGGACGCCCCCGGTGGCCTCGGCGGTGCTCCCGCTACCGAAGGCAAGGGCGATGTCGGTCAAGCCGGCATTGGACGTGCTGTTGGTCCCGGACGCGACCGCCAGTCCGCCAAAGGTCGTGTTGGCGTTCGCGGTGCCGGACTGCACCAGCTGCAGCCCGAAGATGGAGACGCTGAAGTCCACAGCGGCCGGCAGCGCCAGGGCCTGCTGCAACGGCGCCAGCTGCGTCGCCGCCGCCGAGACACCGGCGTGGTAGGCCGACATCACGGCCACATCGGCGGCCCACATCTCCTCGTACAGGCCCTCGGTCGCCGCTATCGCAGGCGTGTTCTGGCCGAACAGGTTCGAGATCACCAACGCCACCAAATCGTTGCGGTTGGCCGCCACTGCGGCCGGATGAACGATCGCGGCCTGCGCGGCCTCGAACACCGCCGCAACTGCGCTCGCCTGCCCGGCCGTCCCCGCCGCGGCGCCCGCGGCCGCGCCCAACCAGCTCGCGTAGGGTGCCGCCGCGGCCGCCATCGCCGCCGAGGCCGGACCCTGCCACGCGCCGCGCGTCAGTCCCGCTGTGACCGAGGCGAACGACGACGCCGCCGCCTGCAATTCGTCGGCCAGACTTCCCCAGGCCGCCGCCGCCTCCAGCATCGGTTGGGCCCCGGCGCCGGCAAACATCCGTAGTGAGTTGATCTCCGGCGGCAACACGGAAAAGTTCATCGGATCCATCCGTTCCTACTCGGCGGGCTTTGCGCCGGCCGCCTCACCGGGAACACCGTCGCGAATTCCCGGCTAACCCTCGGCTAACCCCGGCCAGCTGCCCGCGCCCGGTGCAGACCTCCGGGCGGCCCCGCGTGGCTCCGTCCCATCGCGCACCTCCCGCCACGAGAACCAGGCCACCGACCGCTCGTCGAACGGCTTGCCAGCAAAAACATATCTGGCTTCGACGCGCAGTACCTGCGTTTGCCCGAAATCCCATCATCGGTCCGGAAAATCCCGGGCGTCGCGGCCGTCACGACACCGGCCAAGAATCGGTTGTGCGGCGGTGGTGACGACGACAACCATTACGCTGCAACGACTTTCAAAATGGATCGAAGCATTCCGCCGGAATTGAGACCCGGGAAATTATCCGCTCCGAAGATGGGCAATGGCCGCTCCGGCGTCGCGGGCCACGCCGTCGACCAGGTACCACCGCCGGTTCACGCCGCATCAGGTGGTCTCGTCGCGAAACCGGGACAGGCTCGTCGACGGCTTTCGGAGAACCGAAGTTATCCCAGCACGGTGTGCATCAACATCACGTTGTATGCCGACCACAGCGACAGGTTGAAGTACACGTCCTTGCCCGTCGACCAGGGATGCATCATCGGTGCGTAGATCCCGCCGGGCATCTGCCAAGACGACACGAGCATCTGCTCGGGGCTCCACGGTCCCTGCGGAGCCGGCGCGGTCCGCGCCACGACGTCATTCATACCGTTGGTGTACATCACCAAATATTGCTTCAGATAAGTGTTGTATTGAGCCGACATTTCGCCCACCGGTCCCGGGATAACCGGCGTCGCCGCATCCGTTTTGTTCGGCACCCAGGAATTCGAGTCACCGTTCCAGTATTGGTATTTGCTCAGATCCGGCACGAACTGCTGGGGAACTCGCGCCACGTACGCCGAACCGCCGCGTCCCGGTGGGGTGCCTAACGAGTACAGGTAGCCGTCGTTGGACTTGACGAACGCCCCCATCTGGAAGTTCTCATTGCCGGGCACAAACCTGGCTCGTCCGCTGTCCGGCCCGGATGCGCGGATGGTGCCGGGATAGACCCCCCAGTTCTGGCCGTTGTCCTTGGACACCGCGATGCCCGAGTAGTTGGTGGTCCATTCACCGTCGCGGCCCCAATCCCTGATGGACATGAAGTTGATGTATTGGGTTCTTCCGACGGAGATTCCGGAGGTCGGAATGATTCCGGTCTCGTTGGGCGCCCACTTGACGCTGCTGATGATCTGTTTGGAAAAGCCGGGTTGACGCACCGGCGATCCGGAATACCGGTTGGCGGCGTCGCCGGGCGCGACGCGAATTCCGTCGCCCAGATCACGGTCCTGACTGCGGAACAGCGTGTTGTACCGCCACTGGTGTTCGTTGACCGCGCAATAGCCGAAGGTGTCACCGAAGGCCATGAGCACCTGGTGGTTGGCCGGATCGCCGTTGTCCCAAAGGATTCCGAGGTCCGTTCCGGAAATGCCGAATTGTTCGAGCGTCTTGTTGGGGCTGTCGGGTCCGGTCACCCACTCGGCAAGCGACGTCGTGGCACCCCCGAGTGCGGCGCCAGGATCGGGTGCGCCGGGCGCCGGCACCGGCGCCGCATTGGGGGCCAACTGGGTGGCATTGGGAGACGGGTTGCCCGGGTTGGGCGGAGCAGGCGGGGGGACCGCCGCCTGGTGCGGCGGAGTCGCCGCTTGCTGCTGTATCGGCGCGGATCGAGGAGCCGGATTCATCAACCGCGACAGGGGCCCCAACCTGGGCAACGGCGCGCGGTCATTCGCACCACGAGGCCTCGGCCCCCTTGTCATCGGGCCGAGCGTCGTACCCCCCGGATTGGTCACAATGGCGTTCGGAGGCGGCGGGGCGTTGGCGGCGTCCCCGCTGCACGGCACCGCCGTTGCTGCCGGCGCCAGGCCCACCGCACTGATGAGTCCCAATGCGGCCGCCGACGCCACCGATACCGACACGACTCGATGAATCGCCGACATGTCACAACCTTCCAGGGGCACAAACGTCGGATTGACGTCCGCAGTTGGCGGATGTGACGATAGTGATTCATGTGGCCGTTGTGATCACGGATCCACGATAGGTATGCATCTGTGACCGTGTCGCGACGCAATTCGCGCCCCGCGTAATTCACCCCTGGCCGGCGCGGAAGCATCGCGAACAGGTCTCAGTTCCCGAAACCCGCGTTCCGCAACGCCCGGGCCATCGAGCCGGCCGGCGAGTTGGCCGGCTGACGGCCGAAGTTCTTGCCATGAGCCGAGTTTCGCCGCTCCGGTCGGCTCACCGGCTGGCGTTGCGGATCGTCGTTGAGGCGCAGGCTCAGTCCGATCCGCCGGCGTTCGACATCGACATCGATGACCTTCACCCGTACCACCTGTCCGGAGCGTAGGACGTCGTGGGGGTCGGCAACGAAGCGCTCGGCCATCGCGGAGACATGCACCAGGCCATCCTGATGCACGCCGATGTCGACGAAAGCGCCGAAAGCGGCGACGTTGGTCACCACCCCCTCCAAGACCATCCCCGCCTTGAGGTGGGCAATCTTCTGCACGCCGGCGGCGAAGGTGGCCGTGGTGAATGTCGGTCGCGGATCGCGTCCTGGTTTCTCCAGCTCGGCGAGGATATCGGTGACAGTGGGGATGCCGAAGCGGTCGTCGGCGAAGTCAGCGGGCCGCAATGATCTCAAAGCACCTGCGTCACCGATGATTTCGGCCAGCGAGACACCCGCTCGATCGAGAATGCGGCGGACGACGGGGTATGCCTCGGGATGAACACCGGACGCGTCCAGCGGGTCGTCGCCGTCGCGAATCCGCAGAAACCCGGCACACTGCTCAAATGCTTTGGGCCCTAAGCGAGGAACATCCAGCAGCGCGCGGCGACTGGTGAACGGACCGGTAGTGTCACGATAGGCGACGATCGCTTCGGCCAAGGATTCCGATATCCCGGAGACCCGCGCCAGCAGCGGAACCGATGCCGTGTTCAGGTCGACGCCCACCGCGTTCACCGCGTCCTCGACCACCGCGTCGAGGCTGCGGGCCAGGACCGTCGGGGTGACGTCATGTTGGTACTGCCCCACCCCGATCGACTTCGGGTCGATTTTCACCAACTCGGCAAGTGGATCCTGTAGCCGCCGCGCTATCGACACCGCTCCGCGCAGCGTCACATCGAGCTCGGGCAGCTCGTGCGCAGCGTAGGCCGAGGCCGAATACACCGATGCGCCGGCCTCGCTCACCATCGCCTTGGTGGGCGCCGGGGCCCCGGCGGCGCGGATGTCGTTGATGAGTTCGGCTGCCAGCGTGTCGGTCTCACGCGAGGCGGTGCCGTTGCCGACGGCGATCAACTCGACGCCGTGACGCGCCACCAGCGCGGCCAAAGTTGCCTTGGCCAAATCCCATTGCCGTTGCGGCTGATGCGGGTAGATCGCACAGGTGTCCACCACCTTGCCGGTCGGGTCGACCACAGCAACCTTGACACCCGTCCGGAAGCCGGGATCCAGGCCGAGAGTCGTGCGCGCTCCGGCCGGGGCAGCGAGCAGCAGGTGGGTCAAGTTTTTGGCGAACACCGCGACGGCCTGTTGTTCCGCGCGTTGCCGCAGCCGGATCCGGGCGTCCACGGCGGTCGACGACATCAGCCTGGTGCGCCAGGCGAATCTCACCGTCGCGGCCAGCCACGGCGTCGCGGCCGTCTGCGCCGACAGGTCCACGCCGAGGCTGGCGGCGACCATGGCCTCGTAACCGTCGTCCGCGCCGCCGTCGAAGGTCAGGGCAAGGATCTTTTCCTTCTCGCCGCGCAGCACGGCCAGCACCCGGTGTGACGGCATCGTCTGCAGCGACTCGGAGAACCCGAAGTAGTCACGAAAGTTCTGTGCGGCAGCACTTTTGGCGACGTCTTCCGACCACGGCGCGCTACCCAGCGAACCGTGCGCCCAGAACTTCTCCCGGATGGCGCCGACCAGCTCGGCGTCCTCGGCGGCCCTCTCGACCATGATGTGCCGGGCGCCTTCCAGCGCGGTAGCGACATCGGCGACGTCAGCGACATCGGCGCACACGAAGGCCGCGGCCGCAGCCTCCGGAACCAGGGCCGGGTCGGACAGTAGTCGATCGGCCAGCGGCTCGAGCCCTGCTTCGCGGGCGATCTGCGCCCTGGTCCGACGCTTCGGTTTGTAGGGCAGGTAGATGTCTTCGACACGAGATTTGGTGTCGGCGCTGAGCAGCGCTGCCCGCAGCTCGTTGGTCAGCTTTCCCTGTTCCCGGATCGATGCCAGCACCGCTGCCCGGCGTTCGTCGAGCTCCCGCAGGTACTGCAAACGCTCGGCCAGGGTCCGCAGCTGCCCGTCGTCGAGGCTTCCGGTGGCCTCCTTGCGGTACCGGGCGATGAACGGGACCGTGGCGCCGCCGTCGAGCAACCGGACCGCGGCGGCCACGTGGACCTCCTTGGCGGCCAGTTCCTCAGCGAGACGGGCGGTTACGGATTTGACTGCGGTGCTTGGATTCACGGGCAGGAACCCTACCGAATGGTCCCGACACCGCTCGGGCAACCGGGCACGGCGCGTCGCAAGTGTCCGCTCCCCGTCGATCCCTCAGGCCGACGGTGGCCGGCCCGGCCTGGTCGAGGCGCGTACGGGTGCGGCGCTGTACATGGCAGCCCACACCGAACGCTCCAGGAAGCTGTCGGCGATGAACAGCATCTCGTCACCGGCCCGGAGCACGTCGTCGGGCTGCGGAACTTTGACCGCGTCACCTCGCAGCACGGTGACCAAAGCGGTGTTGGCCGGTAGGTCGAGCTCGCACACCCGCCTTCCCACCAGCGGATTGTCTTCGGGCAGCGTCAGTTTCGTCAACGCCGCCCGGCCCTCGCGCAACACCATCATTCGCACCAGGTGACCGACGTCGATGGCGCCCTCGACACCGGCGATCATGGCGCCCGGCGTCGAGACCGCCACATCGATGCCCCAGGCGCGGCCGAACAGCCACTCGTTGCGCAGGTCGTTGATCCGCGCCACCACCCGCGGCACCCCGAACTCGATTTTGGCCAGCAGACCCACCACCAGATTGGCCTTGTCGTCTCCGGTGGCGGCGATCAGCACGTCGCACGTCTGTACCCCCGCCTCGTGCATCGTCGACAGTTCGCAGGCGTCGGCATGCAACCAATCTGCGGCAGCAACCGTATGTGGTTCAAAGTTGTTCCGTTGCCGTTCGATCAACAAGACCTTGTGACCGCGATTCAGCAATTCCTGCGCGACCGAACGGCCGACCTTGCCCGCGCCGGCAATCGCGATCCGCATTTTTCCCGTCGCCACCCAGTCATCTTGTCTCATCGGCCGCCAGGCTTCGGACTGTGCGGCCGACAGCGGGCCGCCGCTTACTGATTTACTGGCAGCACGCCGCCTCGCGCGCCGAGCTACCGCCGCCGAGATCACATCTGGACGGAAACCAAATGAGCTTGCAGCAGCTGTATCTGGCTTTGTTGATCGGTGGCCTCGTGCTGCTGGCCAGCATTGTGGGCACCCGGTTGGCGACTCGGGTGGGATTTCCCAGCATGCTGCTCTTCCTGCTGGTCGGCGTCGCCGTCGGTGAGGACGGGCTGGGCCTGAAGTTCGACGACGTGCAGCTGGCCAGGAACGTGGGTACCGCGGCGCTGGCCCTGATTCTCGTCGAAGGCGGATTGACCACCCGATTCACCGACATCCGCACGGTGCTGGGACCCGCGGCAACATTGGCCACCGTCGGGGTCCTCGTCAGCATGGCGGTCACGGCCGTTGGCGTGCACCTGCTGCTGCGCGTCGACTGGCAGGTGGCCCTGTTGCTCGGAGCCATCGTTTCCTCCACCGACGCCGCAGCGGTGTTCTCGGTCCTGCGGGTGCTTCCGCTGCCGCGGCGTGTCGCCGGGCTGCTCGAGGCCGAATCCGGGTTCAACGATGCGCCCGCGGTGATCCTGGTGCTGATGTTCAGTGCGGTGCCCTTCGCCGTCGAGCCCGGGACAGCGATCGCCGATCTGCTGTTCGAGCTCCTCGCCGGCGCCGCGGTGGGGGTGACGATCGGCTACCTGGGTGCCTTCGCGCTCCGACGTATCGCGCTGCCCGCTTCCGGCCTGTACCCGATCGCGACCTTCGGGTTGGGTCTGGTCGCGTTCGCGGCGGCCGGCGTAAGCCACGCCAGCGGATTCATAGCCGCCTATCTGGCCGCGGTGGTGTTGGCCAACTCAGGCCTGCCGCACCGGTCGGCGACCCGGTCGTTCGCCGAGGGCGTCGGCTGGTTGGCGCAAATCGGGCTGTTCGTGTTGCTCGGACTGCTGGTGAACCCTGGCGAGGTGGCCCACGACGTGGTGGCCGCGATCGTCGTCGGACTGCTCTTACTGCTGATCGCCCGGCCCCTGTCGGTGGTGGCGTCGTTGGCATCGTTCCGCATCCCGTGGCACGACCAGGTCTTCCTGTCGTGGGCGGGTCTGCGGGGCGCGGTGCCGATCGTGCTGGCCACCTTTCCGGTCGTCGCGGGCGTCCCGGACAGTTATCGCCTGCTCAACATCGTCTTCATGCTGGTCGTGGTATTCACTCTGGTGCAGGGCCCGAGCCTGCGCCCGATCGCGCATCGGCTGGGACTGATTTCCCGCGAAGCCACCCGCGAGATCCAGGTGGAAGCGGCGCCGCTGGACGTGCTCGACGCGGAACTGCTGACGATGACCGTGCAGCCGCCGTCACGCCTGCACAACGTCACCGTCCTGGAGCTGCGGCTGCCCGACCCGGCCGTGATCACCCTGATCATCCGCAACGGCCACACCTTCGTCCCGATGCCCGATACGCGGATCGAGCGCGGCGACGAACTCCTGATCGTCACCACCAGCAAGACGCGGGCTGCAGCCGAGTCGCGACTTCGCGCGGTCAGCCGGCGGGGCAAACTCGCCTATTGGTTCGACGAGTACGGCGAACCCGACTGACGCCCGGCCGGCGTCGGCCGCGACACCGACCCGGAGCTCGTCCGCGCCCCCAGCGACGCCGCCAGGAAACATCGCAGCGCTGTCCACCCCTCGACACCGCCGAGGCCGTTCTTGGCCAGCGCGACGAGCGCTACACCCGCCACACATACCAGCGCACCGGCGGCGACCGAACGGGCCCCGGTGGCCTGAACCGGCCCGTCCCACCACGGCAGCCGCCGGTGCTCGAGGGGTGCGAGCAGCCGAAACACCCCGGCCATGACGATGGCGAAGACAATCGCGCGCAGTGCCAGGCGAGCCCATAACCCGGGCGCGTGCACGTCGTATGCGTCGAGATCCGCGGCGTGCAGGGAAACGGCGGCAACCGCGATCGACGGGATGTGCCAGAGGTAGAGCGTCATTGCTCCCCCGTTACCCACAGCGACGACGTGCCAGACGCGCGGTCGTGCGGCCCATCGCCGGATGGCTACCGCCGCGACGATGAACAGACACGACATCCACGTGCAGTGCAGCGCAAGCAGCAACGTCGGCGGCGACACGTTGGACATCCGTTCGGCACCGGTCACCACCAGCGAGACGTCATAGGCGCCGGTGAGGGCGAGCTTGAGTTGTGCGGTGAACGCGCAGCCGGCTGCCACGAGCGCGGCCCGCGGGCCGATCAGCCGCCGCGCATAGCCGACACCGATGACCACCGGGATCAGCCACACGATCAAGAAGTTCGCAACGCCCCATTCGGGAGTGCCGGCAGCGAACCGAATCTGGTCGACCGCGGTTGCTGCACCCAGCAGCGACGCGACCACGACCGCGACCCCGCGACCCGTCCGCAGCCGCGTCAACACCGGTACGAATGCGAGCACCACGAGGTAGACGCCGAGAAACCACAGCAGCGCCACACACTCGCGTCCCAGTGCCGCCGCCGACTCCGCGCCGAGGGTCACGCGCACCGCCAGCAGCGCTACCACCCAGCAGGCGAGGTACCAGAACACGGCCGGCAGCCCGGCCCGGAACCCGTTGCGAGTGAGTGATCTTTAGTGGTCACGCGACTCGCACCCCATTTCGGGGTTGTTCGGCAGCCTTGCGGCTGCGTCCCTTCCGCGCTTCACAGCCACCGGCCGGGCCAGGCCCGGTCTTACGGTCGGCTCCACGCTTGACGGCGGCCCCAACTGGGCCGACGACGCTAATGGTGTCCTCGTAGCGTGCGAGGTTGATCGCGGCGTTGTCATCACGTTGGTGTG
>NZ_UPHQ01000116.1 GCF_900566055.1 Mycobacterium innocens | reverse complement strand
AGACCAGCGCGAAACCAGCGATACGCAGTCACCCGCGCAACACCATTGCGCTCAGCCCACGCCGCCAGATTCATACCTTTGTTCCTACCGCACACCACTGACAACTACCGACCACTCAACCCGCAACAGCTGGCAGCCCCCTACTTCTGCAGGGTGAACTGGTTGACGTCGATGTAGCCGTCGCGGAAGAGCTTGGCGCAGCCGGTCAGGTACTTCATGTAGCGCTGGTACACCTCTTCGGACTGAATCGCGACGGCCTCGTCGTGGTGCGCCTCCAGGGCCTGCGCCCACAGGTCCAGGGTCCGCGCGTAGTGCAGTTGCAGCGACTGGCGCCGCGTCAGGGAAAAACCCGCCGCCGCGGACTGCTCCCCCACCATCTCGATCGTCGGCGGATGACCACCGGGGAAAATCTCGGTCAGGATGAATTTCAGGAAGCGGGCCAACCACAAGGTGAGCGGCAAGCCGGCGTCGACCATTTGCTGCATGGTCAGTCCGGTGATGGTGTGCAGCAACATGACGCCGTCGGCGGGCAGGATCCGATAGGCCCGGGCGAAGAACTCCGCGTGACGGTCGTGGCCGAAGTGCTCGAAGGCGCCGATGGACACGATCCGGTCGACGGGCTCGTCGAACTGTTCCCAGCCCGCCAGCAGCACCCGCCTGGTGCGCGCGGTGTCGAGCTCGTAGAAGGTCTTCTGGACGTGGGCGGCCTGGTTCTTCGACAAGGTCAGGCCGATGACGTTGACGTCGTACTTCTCGATGGCCCGGCGCATGGTGGCGCCCCAGCCGCAGCCCACGTCGAGCAGCGTCATCCCGGGTTGCAGACCCAGCTTGCCCAGCGCCAGGTCGATCTTGGCGATCTGGGCCTCTTGCAGGGTCATGTCGTCGCGCTCGAAGTAGGCGCAGCTATAGGTCTGGGTCGGGTCCAGAAATAACCGGAAGAAGTCGTCGGACAAGTCGTAGTGCGCCTGCACGTCGTCGAAATGCGGCGTCAGTTGTCCAGCCATGGGTCGTGAGTGCCTTTCCGGCCCGGAGACCAATTTATGGTGCCCGCACGAATGCGCACCGACAATCTCCCCCAAGGCGTGCCCGGAAATGCTAGCCGATTCGGCGTCGGGTCACTAAATCCAAGCGGCCCACGTCATCCGATCAGCCTCGTCAGCCAGCTCGAATTCTGCAGATCCACGGCCTTGTTGCCGTCCCAGACGAACGGGGTCCCATTGGCGTTGAACGTAGCCAGGGTCTCACTGGCGGCGGTGGCCTTCGATTGGGCGGTGCCGACGTCAGTTCCTGCCTTGATGCAGCTGATCACGGTGGCGTTGGCGCCGACGGTCTGGGCCAGGTGGGCCAGTTCGGCGTCGGTGCGATCGGATGCGGCACCCTCCTGAAGCTGGAAGTCGCTGCCGAACAACGCGGCATAGAAATCGGTGTAGACCTTCGGGTCGTTCTGGGCCGCGACGCTGTAGCTGGCCGCCACCGCGCGCGTCGAGTAATTCTTGGTGTGCGATTGGTCGTCGAGAAAGTTGAGCAGGTGATAGCGCACCGCGAGCTTCTTGTCGGTCACCCCGGTTTCGATGTCGCTCGCATACGACCTGATGAATGCGCCGCAGGGCGGACAGATGGGCTCGTTGAAAATATCGATCGTTGTCGCGGCGGCGGAGCTGCCGACAAATACACCGTCGCTGAGCATCCGAAGTTCAACCGCGTCGGCCGGCGGCGCTGGCGACGCGGGCGCCGGCCGCGGCGCCGACGACCGCCACGGCTGGGCGACGACGATGCCCAGTCCTCCCGCGACGGCTACCACGACGGCCACCGCAACACCCCACCCACAACCAGGGCTTGCCGCCGCCACCGGAGGGCTGGACCGGCGGTTGACCCCACGGTGGTGCCCCGGCGGTCCCGGGATACCCGGTGCCCCATCCGGTGGCGCCGGTCCACGGCGTGGGGTGCGGTACACCCGTCGGGACCGGCGACCCGGGCGGAGTCGGCCACCCGGTGGGCTGTGAACCAGCGGGAGCCGACGGTGTGAGCGGCGGCGCGAAACCCGCGGCCGGCTGGGCGACCGCCGCGGCCGGCAGTTGGGCTACCTGGCTGCGCTGCAAGATGTCGGTGGCCCGATCCCGGTCGGGGGTGGCCAGCGCCGTGTAGGCGGCCGCGGACAGGTCGCCGCAGGTGGCGTATCGGTCGGCCGGATCCTTGGCCATGCCGCGAGCGATCACCTGTTCGAAGGCGGCCGGAATGCCGGGCCGTGCGGCGCTGGGCCTCGGGATGGCCTGACTCAGGTGTGCGCCCATGACGCTGAGCTGGTCGCCTCGATACGGCGGCGACCCGGTCAAGCACTCGTACAGCACGCACGCCAGGGCATAGATGTCGGCCCGATAGGTGACCTCGGTGTTGCCGAACCGTTCCGGCGCCATGTAGTAGAGAGTGCCGACCGTGCTGCCCAGCTGTGTCAGCTTTTCGTCGGAGGTGGCGCTGGCGATCCCGAAATCGACGAGGTAGGCGAAGTCGTCGCCACTGACCAAGATGTTTTCCGGCTTCACGTCGCGATGTGTCACCCCGGCAGCGTGCGCGGCATCGAGCGCCGAGCCGATCTGGCGCACAACCGCCACGGCCCGCGGCGGGGTCAGCGGACCGTAGCGCTTTAATATGGCGGCCAGGTCCTTGCCGTCGATCAGGCGCATGTCCACGTAGAGCTGCCCGTCGATTTCGCCGTAGTCGTGAATCGGCACCACGTGCGGTTCGTGTAGCCGCCCGGCGGTGCGGGCTTCGCGCTGCATACGGGTGCGGAATACCGGATCGCTGGACAGCGTCGGCGACATGAGCTTCAGCGCCACGACGCGCTCGCGCACGGTGTCTTCGGCCTCATAGACGTCACCCATGGCGCCGCGACCGACCAGCCGCCGCAGCCGATACTGACCGAACTGCGAACCCTCCCGCGAATCCGCGGTCGTATCACCCATCGCCGACTCCTCACCCGCCTTCCGCGTGCACGACTGAAAGCGCCTGGACGCGGTGACGCGTGCAGGCATAAGGCTAATCGTTTTGCCGTCCGGGGGGCGCGGTGGACAACCAGAATGCCGCCGCGACAGCGGGACCTATCCGGTATCGACCCGCAGGTCGGCCAGCTGCATCGACACCAGGGTCGGAGCGGGCAGCGGGCGATTGCCGGGGCCGATCGGGTAGACCCGGCGGCGCGTCTGGAAAACCAGCCCGCCGGCGTGAACCGGCTCGGTGCAGTAGTGCGCGGCCCGTGCCCAGTGGCCGACCACCTCGGCGACGTAGTCATGTCGACGCAGCCGACCGCTGGCATCGAAATAGAAACTCTGCCTCGGCGAGTGGGTAGGGATGTGCGGCGGGAACGTCGCGTTGAGCCGCCGCCAGGTCTCGCCGCCCTCGTACCATGTCCCTGCCTCGTCGACTTCGACGCCGTCGCGCGTCAACAGGTAGGGCGTGGTGAGGTAATTCCACATGGCATAGCCGGCGAAGTAGACCGAATCCAGCGGATCCCACCGGAAATTCCGCCGCAGGCCCGAGCGACCGAAAAACGCCGGCCGCGGGTTCGCCCGTGAACTGATGACGTGGCCGTCGTGACTCTCGATCCGCACCGTCCCGTTGTCGAAGACCCCACGCTGCCCATCACCGGGGAACGGATCCAGCACCGTCCGAGCCTGCTGGACATCAACGGTGATGCGGTAGTCCGCGAACCGGTTGCCCGGCACCCGCGTCCGGACCAACAGCCCGCCGCTGCGCACCCGCGCATGGATTCTGGCGGCGGTTCGCCAGCGCCGCAGCCCGCCGTGGGCCTCCAGCGCCTCATCCAGCAGGGTGCTCGTCATTGCCATGTCCTCGGTCGAGGTTGATCGGTGCTCCTCGAGGTAATCGAACACCAATTACCGCTTCGGCGTCAGGGTCGTTCTGCGTGGCCGCCGCGTGGATCATCGTCGTGCGCCAGCGCTGTGCCCGCCCGCTGACCATCCCGGGCAGCCGTCGGTTCGTCGTCCTGGTCGGCGTCTGCCACCGTCAGCGGCAACGCCAGTTCTTCGAGCGGCCGCCGTTCCGCCGCTACCCCAAGCCACAGTTCGACCAGGCCGGCGGCGGCCATCACCACGGCACCGATGAGGAACGACCAGAACACCTGGCTGCGCTGGCCGGAATTGATCAGCTGACCGAACAACAACGGGCCGCTGATGCCGCCGATCGCCGTGCCGGTCGCGTAGAAAAACGCGATCGCCAGCGCCCGTGTCTCCATCGGGAAGATCTCGCTGACGGTCAGGTAGGCCGCGCTGGCCCCCGCCGAGGCCAGGAAGAAGGCCACCGCCAGCACGATGATGAATGTCCAGACGCCACCGGTGCCGGTCACGAACAGCGCCGCGAGCACCACGGCCACCACCGCCGACCCGATGTAAGAGAAGGTGATCATGGGTTTGCGGCCGATCGTGTCGAACAGCCGCCCGAGCACCAGGGGGCCGACGAAATTACTGAGCGCCCACACGATGAAGAACACCGGCACGTGTCCGGACGCCACCCCGTAGAAACCGCTCAACAGCGTGCCGAGGTTGAACGTCACACCGTTGTAGAGAAACGCCTGCCCGATGAACAGGGCCAGGCCGAGGACCGCGCGCCGCGGATAGAGCGTGAACGCCACCCTGGCAATTTCCCAGAACGAAATCGTATGGCGTTGACGTACTTTGAGTGGACGCCCTTGCGGCTCGGGAAGCGGTTGGCCGGTATCGCGCTCGACTTCGCCCTCTATTTCGCCGACGATCCGCTCGGCTTCGTGCTCGCGCCCGTGAATGAACAACCAGCGGGGGCTTTCCGGAACGTTGCGCCGGACAAGCAGAACGAAAATCCCGAAGATGGCGCCCACACCGAAGGCGAGCCGCCATCCGATGTTCGGCGGGAAGTTCGACGTGTCCAACACGACGAGGGCGCCGGCCGCTCCGGCAGCCGACCCCAGCCAGTAGGTCCCGTTGATCACCAAATCCACCCGACCGCGCACCCGCGCCGGGATCAGCTCGTCGATCGCGGAATTGATGGCGGCATACTCGCCGCCGATGCCCGAGCCGGTGAAAAAGCGGGTCAGGAAGAAATACCACGGCGCAAACGCGAAAGCCGTTGCGACGGTTGCGATCAAGTACACCGCGAGGGTCAGCAGAAACAGATTCCGCCGGCCGAACCGGTCGGTCAGGTGACCGAAGAACAACGCCCCCAGGCAGGCCCCGGCGATATAGAACGACGCCGCCAAGCCGATGTCTGCGGCGTTGAGCTCGATACCGCTACCGTGCTCGGTCAGGCGTGACGACACGTTGCCGACCATCGTGACTTCGAGGCCGTCGAGAATCCACACGCCGCCCAGGCCGATGACGACGCGCCAGTGGAACCGTCCCCAGGGCAGCCGGTCCAGGCGTGCCGGCACCTGGGTGGTGATGGTTCCGGTTTGCGCGCTCGCACTCATGGCTGGCTCCGTTCTAGGTAGGCGGCGACTGGCCCCGCTACCGCGCCTGGGGGATGCCGACGGCGTGCCGGCACCAAACACCGTCCGCGACACTAGCCAACTCACGGGCAACACCCGTACGCGACCTAGGTCGTCGCCGACCACCATGCCCGAGGCGCCATCCCCAAACCGAGTGGTTAGCTTCAGGAATGCAACGCGAACCTGAACTTGCCCGTCGTCTCTACGATCGCTTCGAGCCCGTCCACGCCGTGACGTACTTCGCGCCGGAGGCGCGTGCGGCCCTGACAAATCTCGGTTATCGCGGGTTTTGGATGGGTTACTTCGCCGCTCGGTCGGCCCCGCTGGGCCAGGTGCCATCCGAAGTCGTGAGCGCGGTGTTCTACAACTTCGCCCTTGCGCGGGTGACCAAGGCGCTACCGACGGCGTGGGAAATCGCGGGGCCGCACCTTGCATTGCAAGCGCGCGCCGAGTCGGCGGTGGCGGCGCTGCGACGGTACAGCCTCACCGACGACGACGAAAACGTGCGCACCGCAGCCCGATTAGCGGGTAGCGCTGCGCGGCGGGCGCGAATCGACGGCCGGCCACTGTTCGCCGCCAACCGCGCCTTGCCCTGGCCCGAGGATCCGGTGGCCGCGCTCTGGCATGCGACAACGTTGCTGCGCGAGCATCGCGGCGACGGTCATGTAGCGGTGCTGGTCGCCGCCGGTATCTCCGGACGAGAGTCCAACGTGTTGCAGTGCGCGGCCGACGCGGTGCCCCGCGACTACATCATGCAGACCCGTCACTACGACGACGCCGAGTGGCGCGCATGCCGGCAGAGCCTGATCGACCGCGGCCTGGTCGACGAGGGTGGTTCCCTGACGCCCGCCGGACGCGATGTGAAGAACCACATCGAGGCCACCACTGACGCGCTGGGGTTGCACGCGTACGACGCGCTCGACGACGGCGAGCTCGAGGCGTTGCTGCAGGCACTGACGCCGATCGCGGGGACGGTGATCGACGGCGGTGACATGCCGGCCGTCACGCCGATGAGACTGCGACGGGATTTGTAGGCCGACGCTGCGGCGGGCCGGCGTCCGGCGTGAAGAGACAGCCGACTGGCGCCGCATCGGGTACTCCTGCGGTGCGATACTCGCACCCACCACCCGGCTGAAATCTAGGGAATACGAACATGAGCGATGTCATTCGATCTTCGGCCCACGCGTCGACGACAACCTCCGCGGAGGCGGCGGCATCCACCAGCGCCGAGGACGTCCGCACCGGAATGAGTTCGGAGGCCCTTCGTCAGGCCATCGAAGACCACCTGCGCTACTCACTCGGCCGCCCGGCCACCCTGTTGCAGCCGAAGCATTACTACCGCGCCTTGGCGCTGGCCGTGCGCGACCGGATGCAGCAGCGGTGGATCGAGACCACCCAGACCTATCTCGACCTTTCCCGCAAGGTGGCGTGTTATCTGTCGGCGGAGTTCCTGCTCGGCCCGCACCTGGGCAACAACCTGCTCAACCTGCAACTCGAGGACCAGGCCCGCACCGCGTTGGCCGCGCTGGGCCAAGACCTCGACGAAGTGCTGGCCTGCGAGGAGGAGCCGGGCCTGGGCAACGGCGGACTGGGCCGGCTGGCGGCCTGCTACCTGGACTCACTGGCCACCCTGGAGCGTCCGGCCATCGGTTATGGCATCCGCTATGAGTTCGGCATTTTCGACCAGGAAATCCACGACGGCTGGCAGGTGGAGAAAACCGACAACTGGCTGGCCGACGGTAACCCGTGGGAGATCGCCAAGCCCGAACTGAACTACCACGTCGGCTGGGGCGGCCGCACCGAGTCCTACACCGACGAGCGGGGCAGGTACCGGGTGCGCTGGATCCCGCAGCGCGCGGCCAAGGGCGTCTACTACGGCACGCCCATCCAGGGTTACGGCGTCAACACCTGCAACACCCTGACCCTGTGGAGCGCCCGCGCCATCCAGTCGCTGGCCCTGGACGCATTCAACGCCGGCGACTACTACCGGGCCGTGGATGACCAGGTGGTGTCCGAAACCCTCACCAAGGTGCTCTACCCCAATGATCAGCCGGAAGTCGGTAAGCAACTGCGGCTTGCCCAGCAGTATTTCTTCGTGTCCTGCTCGCTGCAGGACATGCTGCACCTGCTCGAAGACTTCGCCGGTCTGCCCGTCCGGGACCTCTCGAACCGGGTCGCGATACAACTCAACGACACCCACCCCTCGATCGCCGTCGCCGAGCTGATGCGGCTGCTCGTCGACGAGCGCGACCTCGACTGGGACGAGGCATGGCAGATCACCGTGGCCTCGCTGGGCTACACCAACCACACCCTGCTGCCCGAAGCGCTCGAAACCTGGCCGCTGTCAATGTTTCAGCGATTCTTGCCGCGGCACCTGGAGATCATCTACGAGATCAACCGCCGCTTCCTCGACCAGGTGCGCGCGCGGTTCCCCGGTGACGAGGACCGCGTCCGGCGGATGTCGCTGATCGACGAGGACGGAGACCGGCGAATTCGGATGGCGCACCTGGCCACCGTCGGCAGCCATGCCGTCAACGGCGTCGCGGCATTGCACTCTGAGCTACTGAAAACCACTGTGCTCAAAGACTTCTACGAGATGTGGCCGGAGCGCTTCAGCAACAAGACCAACGGGGTGACACCGCGCCGGTTCGTCGCCCTGGCCAATCCCGGTCTGCGCAGACTGCTCGATCAGCGGCTCGGCGAGGGGTGGTTGCGCGACTTGGACCGGTTGCGTGCGCTGGCTCCCCTGGCGGGTGATCCCGCACTGCAGCAACAGTGGCGGGCCGTCAAGCGGGAGAACAAGGCGCGGCTGTCGGACTATGTACGAGCCAACACCGGTATCGCGCTGGATCCTGACTGGCTTTTCGATATCCAGGTCAAGCGCATTCACGAATACAAGCGCCAGCATCTCAACCTGCTGCACATCATCACCGCCTACCACCGGCTCAAGCAGCGACCAGATCTCGAAATAGGGCCGCGCGCATACATTTTCGGCGGCAAGGCGGCACCCGGTTACACGATGGCAAAACTCATCATCAAACTGGTCAACTCCGTTGCGGAAACGGTCAACGCGGATCGCGACGTCAACGACCGCATGAAGGTTGCGTTCATCCCGAACTTCAACGTGCAAAACGCCCAAGTGATCTATCCGGCAGCAGATCTCTCCGAGCAGATCTCGACGGCCGGCAAGGAAGCATCGGGCACCGGGAATATGAAATTCATGATGAACGGGGCGCTGACCATCGGCACCCGCGACGGCGCCAACGTCGAGATCCGCGAGCAGGTCGGTGCGCAGAACTTCTTCCTCTTCGGGCTCACCGTCCAAGAGGTGCAACGGGTGCTCGGCCAAGGCTATCGGCCCAGGGACTACATCGCCGAAAGCGACGAGCTCACAGCAGTTCTCGGGCTGATCGCCGACGGCCGGTTCTCGCGCGGCGACACCGAGGTGTTCGCCCCGCTGATCGCCAACCTGACCGACCACGATCCGTTTTTGGTCATCGCCGACTACGCCGACTATCTGCGCGCCCAGCAGGAGGTCGACGCCACCTGGCGGGACACCGAAAGCTGGACCCGCAAGTCCATCCTCAACTCCGCGCATAGCGGAAAGTTCTCCTCGGACCGGGCGATCGCCGAGTACTGCGACGACATCTGGAACATCACGCCGGTGCCGATCGGATCTGCGAAGGACTAAGTGGTTTGTCGACATTTTGTGCCCGCTAGGTCTTTCATCGGAGCCACTGGGCTGCCTACCATGGCACAGATGGTGTTCCGTGAATCCTTCGAGGAGCACGCCGATGCCTACGATGATCACATCCCGTCACAAACTGGGGGCTGCGATGGGAAACCCGAGCCCTCATGGATGAACCATCCCTGGCGCAGCTGCACGACGAAACGCCACCGCCCGGCGGCTCACTGAGGCTGGCCAGCCACCGTTGTTGGAAGCTGACCGGAAACCGGATCGCTATTCTTGGGGACCTCAACTCCGGCTGGTGCATCGTCCCGGCTCCGGTCTACGACATCCTTGCAGATTTCTTCGCCCGGCCACGAGCACCGCGGTTGGCCGATGCGGACCCGGCATCGGCTGCGCTGCTCAGACAACTGTGGGCAGCCGGTCTTCTGT
Source organism: Mycobacterium innocens (assembly GCF_900566055.1). GTDB lineage: Bacteria > Actinomycetota > Actinomycetes > Mycobacteriales > Mycobacteriaceae > Mycobacterium > Mycobacterium innocens. The sequence continues at coordinate 5,870 of NZ_UPHQ01000116.1, read as the reverse complement.
TGTCCGACGGGCATCCGAATCCGAAGACCGTGCGTTCCAGGCTTGATGCGCCGAATGCGCTGCTGTTGAAGCTCACCGGAGGGTGCAACATCGCCTGCACCTATTGCTATGACTATGACAAGACCCGCTTTCGGACACGATTGGACGACGACCGCATCCACGAGTTGGTGGACGTCCTCATCGCTCGTAATTCCCATCTGTCGATAGCTTTCCACGGCGGTGAGCCGCTGCTGCGTTTCGATCAGATCAAACGCACCGTGAGCTATGCTCGCGAGCGTGCGGCCGTAACCGGCCACCAGGTGTCGTTTTCGATTCAGACAAATGGCCTCTTCTTTACTCCGGCCGTGGTGGACTACCTTGAGCAAGAATCGTTTTCGGTAGGAATCTCGCTGGACGGGTCGGACGAAGAGGCCAATGCGCTGCGCGTCGTCAGGCATGGGCCGACACCGCTGCAAGCCGTCCAGCAACTGTTGCGCGAGTACCCGGAGTTCGCCAGAGACCGCTGCGGATTTCTGGCCGTGGCGACCAAGGCATCGGCACCGCGGCTGCCGAGCTTTGCTCTCTGGCTTCAAGAACACGAGATCGGCGGCCTGGCAGTGGGTTTTCTCGACCGAACGGGAAGGGGTGTCGACGCCGGCGATCAGCAACTGACCCCGCAGGAAGCGGTCGATCTCATGCGCCGATTCGCCGACTTGGTGGCAACTGGCGAACTGACTCGGTTGGCCTTCCATCCGCTGCTGACCAGAATCAAGAATCTGTTCACCTTCCAGCCGCGAGACCTGTGCGCCAAGGGACCGTGCGGCGCCGCTGCCGAATTCGTCGTGCTCGACGCCGAAGGCGCGATCAGATCATGCGATTGCGTTTATGATCCGTATTTCGAGCTGGCAGGGCCTGGAGAACCGATGCCCGAGGCTGGTCACCGTAAGAGGCTGGCAATCGTCGACCGGCACTCGAGATTGCGATCCAGCGGAACGCCCTGCGCCACATGCGCGCTGTTCGGCCTGTGCGGCGGCACCTGCGTGGCCAAAGCAATCGCAGAGTCGGGATCAGCAGATTCGGTGAGTTCGGTCGAATGCGCGATCTCGACGTGGCTCTACCCGATCCTGCTGGAGGAGGTCGCCGCGCCGCCCGAGCGGCAACCGCTGCTGAGCTACTTCCGACTGCACGAGCAGTGGCGCGAAGCTGAGGTGGTCAGCACATGTTTGAGCTGACCGACGACGAAGCGGTAGTTGTTGCCGTCAAAGCCGCTCTGGACAGTCGGGGTGTTGGACGTGCCGCTCAACTGAGCACCATGGGCGCGCTCGCGCTGAACCTAGCGTTGGTCAACAAGGTCCGGTGGGTTTGGGAGAGTGTCTGCCAAGCCGTCGCCGCCCCGACATTCTCGACAGATTTTGACAAACACTCCTGGCTGTCCGCCTGGGCCGATTTCTACCTGCGGGCGGCGACCGAATGGCAAGAGGCGCAACGTGATCCGGCTTCAAGCACCGTTGACCAGGCTGGAAGGCTGATCATCGGATGGCACCATCGGAGCTGGCCGTGCCTAGCCCGGCAGTGCGGCCGCTGGGGCGCCCTCGCCATCGTGGCGCGACGATCGGCCTGGCTGAATTCGGTCTTCCACGGCAACGTGGTGATGATGGGAGATCCCGACCTCGGTTCTCGCCTGGAGGCCGCCTGTGTCAGCGGACAGCCGATTGCGGCAATGCTGGACTACTGCTACGACCACACCCGTTCGGCGGACTGGAGCCCGTTTCTGGGCCGGCAGTGCCGCACGCCATCCGGAATCTTTGGTCTCGTCGCGCGCTACGACTATCCCGTGGCGGTGATGGCTCCGGAGAACGCCGGATGGCGCGTGCGGTGTCAGTTCAAATCTGGGCAGACCTCGCGTCAGCGCTGCGTCGACCGTGTCAACGCCGAACTGACCCAGATGATCTGCCAGGATCCGGCGCAATGGCTACTGTGGCCGTCGCTGGATCGGCGCTGGTACCGCCAACATAATTCACTCGATGATTCACCCAGCCGCAACGCTGCCGCACTCCAGTAATTCCGATCGAGGGAGGAAACCGTGGGAGACAAAGCCAAGAACACCCGCGACGTCGTCGTGTCGCTCACCGTGCGGGTCAACGATGACGTCGACAACGAACAGCTGGCCGCCCGCATCCAAGAAGCCCTGGCGCCATTGAGCGAAAACGTCGACGAGGCAGGCGAGCTTTTCCTGCACACCGCAAGCCACGGCGAGAGTCTGACTCCCAAGTACGGTTATGAGCACCGGCTATGGAGTAAGGCGACCTGCGGTTAGCCAACCCGATCAGAAGCAGTTCTGCCGCTTCAGAAAACTCGCGGTGCCAACCGCTTCGAGGATGTCGTCCGGGTTGTCGCCGAATAGGCGCAGACAATAGGTTGGGTCGGCGGCGATCAGCCGGCGGTAGAAGCGGATCGATTGCTCGATCTCCGCGCGCCAGAATGGGCAGTGTTGTTTCTGAGGCTCTGCGGCATCAGGGCCATAAACGGTGGAATCCGCGTAGCAGCCACCGCCGCATAGATAGCGTGCCCAGCAGTCGCGACAGACAGGGCGGTTGTCCACGTCGGCGGCCTCGTGACTGATGAATTCTCGACGTTTGTTGTCATCGAGTCCGCTTCGGATATCGCCAAGCTCGTACCGCGGCAGGCCGAGATGCCGGAAGCAGGGGTAAACCTTGCCGTTTGCGGCGACGCCGAGGTAACTACCCGCTACGCCGCAGAACCGGGTTATCGGTTGCGGGATCATCAGGCGACGAACGATCTTGGTAATCGGTTGATAGTCGATCGGCGTGCGGCCGGCCTCGAGATCTGCGAACATATCGGCGCAGATCTCGGTCAGGTCGGCCCGGAAATCTGGCAGCTCAGCGGGATCCAGAGTGAAATCTTGGCCGGAGTAGGCGCCGACCTTGATGACGTGAAAATGCCGCAGCCCCAGCATCTTTGCCCAAATCCATACGCCGCGCAGGCGGGTGCCGTCGGTGAGGACGCTGTTCACTGTGACCCGCTCTGGCAAGTAATCGAGCAGCAGCCCGAGTCCGGCCATGACGTTGTGATGAGATGGGCGCCCGTTGCGCATGGGCCGGTGTGCGTTGTGAACGGCGGCCGGCCCGTCGCAGCTGACCCGCACATTGAACGGGTGATCGCGAAGGAACGAGGCGATATCGCGGGTGACGAGCGTGGCGTTGGTCGTGAGCTCGAAAGCGATTTCTTGGCCGGATTGTGCCGAGTGCTGCAGCGCCCTGGCGACGATCCGCCGGAGCAGGTCAAAGCGCATCAGCGGCTCACCCGACCCGAAGTGCAGCGACAGCCGTGGAGCGCCGACGGCTTGGGCGAAGGCGAAGTCGAGCGCGGCCATCGCCGTGTCGTCGTCCATGCGGCCGATACGGGCGCCGATGTCGTTCTCGAAGCAGTAGACGCATCCCATGTTGCAAGCACCGGACATGTCCAGGGAGACGTCGGTGACCTGCGGGAGGTTGGGGGCGGCTTCTGCCCAGCTGACTCGTGGGCTGTAGGTGAGAAGGTCGCGGGCCTGCAGCCACTCGGCCACCGCGGTGTCTGGGCGTGCGCCGGCGACGGCTGGATGCATAACGTTACGCAGCTGCGCTGGGACTTCCAGGATCAACGTGCGTTCGAGATCGTAGATGTAGCTGCATGATCCGTCGTCGTCGAGGATCGCATGGATGTCGCGCAGGCGCTGCCTGGGGGGCATCAGTTGGACAGTGATCATCCGGGTGGGTCGGGTTGGGCGTCTCCAGGCTCAGGGTCTGCGGGGCCGCCGCGGATCCATTTCACGATCTGTGGCGACACCAGCCCGTAGAGCTCGGTGATGTCGGTTTCGGCGAAGTGCTGATAGATGGCGATCGCGGCTTCGCTTTCGGCACGTAGTGAGTCGCAATCCTCGTGGCCGAAGCGGTCCACCATGGCTGAGCAGCCCCCGCCGCAGAGGCGACGCGTCCAGCAGGTCTTGCAGGTGCCCTGGTTGTCCGGGCTGAATTTCTTGCGGAACGCCTGCCGCTTTGCGGGGTCGATGCCTTCGCTGAGCGTTGCGAGCAGCGATTGCGGCCGCCCCACATGCAGTGCACAGGGGTAAACCTCACCGGTCGCCGACACTCCGAACATCCGCTCCCCCGCCGGACAGAAAAAGTCCCTGCGTGTGCGGGTAAGTAGTTGGAGGATCTTGGAGGACAACCGAAAGTCCAAGGGCTTACGCCCATTCGACAAGTTCTCGACATAGTGATCGATGAGGGCCTTGACGTCTGCGAGGTACGCGTCGTGTTCGTCGCCGAGCAGGGCAAGCTCGTCGGAATCGTGGAGTCGAACCCGTTCGGCCTTGCACTGACGGGCGCCGTGATCGGCGAGCAGCTCCATGGCCTTTTTCAGCGGTAGGCCGCGACGGATGACCGAACTGCCGATCAAGTGCACGTTGGGCTTGCTGCGCAAGTAGGCCAAATTGCGCTCGACAATCTCGAAACTTCCCCGGCCGTTGACAAAGCGGCGCAGCTCGTCATGCGTTTCGCGATTGCCATCGATCGAGAAATAAACCGTGAAGCGGTGCTCGTCCATGAAATCGGCGATCGACGCGCCTAGCAGCGTGCCGTTGGTGGTTATGTGGTAGTCGCAACTGGTTGAGGTCGCTTGGGCCTTGGCTTCCGCCGCATCGACGATCCTGCGGATCGCATCGAAGTTCATCAGCGGTTCGCCGCCGTAGAAGTGGTAGCCATAGGTCTGGAAACCGGGAAAGACTCGATGGATTTCCTCGACGAGCCCATCTGCTGTGGCCGACTCCATGCGCGGCACCGGTTTTTCTTCGTAGTCGAAGAGGCCTTTGTTGACATAGCAGTAGGGACAGGTCAGGTTGCAGCGCTGGGACACGTTGACCATGAAGGTCGCATAACCGGTGGGGCGCGCAAGTGGTGCCACGACCGGTTCCTGATCGACCGGCAGCAAGAATCCGGTCTCGACCAATGTCGTTATCCGACCCGCGATCTCGTCAGCGCTCGCGGCTTCGGCATCCACAACGTTGACGAGCTCCTCGACCGATAGGCTGCTGGTTGCGTGGTCCAGGATCACGCGATCGAGCGGGCATGAATCAATCACGGTGAGCGCGTTGACATCGAACAGGAGCCATCGGCCCTGAATCTCGAAGTGGTGATGCTCGACCGGGTGCAGCGGAATCCCGATAGCATGCCGGATCACGCGGTACGCCCGTCTACGCTAGGCCACCGCATCCGCCCCCGCCGCCGCACAACACCTCGCCGGCGAGGCTTGAGGTGATGTCTTCCAGCGCAGGGAGAAACTTCCTGATTCGCTCGATGCCGGCCAGGTCCTCGTCGGACAGATCTTCGCCGAAGATTTCGTGTGGCGCGGTCAGCAGGCGTTGCCTGAACTCAGGATCCACGATTGCTCTGGCGACAACCTGCTTTCGGAGATCGGTTTCTTCGGCCACGGTGGCCTCCCTTGACTTCCTAAACTGCCCTCAGCTGGTGGCGGACGTCTCATCGAATAGTTAACCCCCCACTGCGATTGAAGGGAAGTGTGGGCCCGAAGAACGTTGGACCGATCGACGCGGTACCGCACGCGCTTGGCCCTGCTACCGCGGCGTCACTCTGCGGCGGTCGCCTGGTGTGAACTGCGGCGTGCTCATTGACAGCATCACCGACGACACGCGCGGGGCTCCGGGCACGAGTAAACAATAGTTGCCACATGCGTCGCACCAGACACTAGGCCGTAGTTCCCCCTGGTTTGGCGATGAATGGGCTGTGAGCTGGGGTTTTGTGTTGTGTGCATGATTACGTGTAGCCCAGGTGGTGGGTGAGGTCGAGTAGTTCAAAGGCACGGTGCTGTAGTGCTGT
>NZ_UPHQ01000327.1 GCF_900566055.1 Mycobacterium innocens | reverse complement strand
CCGGCGAGTTCTCGGTCAGCTTGAGACGATCAAGCGCGTCGAGGTAGGAGTTCACCGTCTCCTTTGCCGGAGCCCGCTGATCGTCACCGGCGATGTCTGCGCCTAGTGCGGTGACTTTGATCGCCGTTCCGACGGACCGCCCGAGCGACGCGAGTGCACGGCGAAGTCGGTCCGGAGTGCGCTTGCCGGTGCCGAGCTCCGGAATGTCGATGTCGACGATCTGGGCAAGGTAGTCGGCAAGCCACCCCCGGGCACTGCGCTCGGACTGATCGAGCAACGCCGGCCAGCCACCGATGACGATCCGCTCCATGAGGCTCGGGACCGTCATCGCGGTTCGCTTCGCCTTCTGCTCTTCGCCGCGCAGCAGAGCAGCCAGCGAAACCTCGCCCGTCGAGTGCCCGGATTCGAATAGGCTCATCGGCCGCATCCGCAGCGTGCCGATCCGACCCGCGCCGGAGTGCAATTCGCGCTCATATCTCGGAGTCGCCGATCCGGTCAGGATGTACAGGCCACGACGGCGAAGATCATCGACATGCCGCCGCACCTGGTCCCATATCTCCGGCGCGCGCTGCCATTCATCGAAAAGAATCGGTGTTTCCTGGTCGAACAGCTCGTCCGGGTTGAGTCCCAGGAGCGCCCGCGCGTTCGGGTCGGTGTCGAAGCGGACTGAACTCTTCGCCTGCCGGAGGGCGGTTTCCGTCTTGCCGCAGCCCTTCGGCCCATCGATGAGGACAGCACCGATCGAAATCAGCCGCTCGGATAGCTCGGCGTCGAGGACGCGTGCGCGATAGTCGAACATGACACCAATCTACGTTTCCGACAACTCATATTCGCTGTTTTCGACAGTCCATACTCGCTGTTTTCGACAGACCCGGACACGAGATCGACGCTGACGCCGGCCTTGGTCGCGGCATCGGCAACAGTTGAGCCGGTGTAGCCCTTGTCCAGCCAAACGTGCGTGATGCTCGGGGCGACGCGTTTGGCCTTGCGGAGCAGTTTCGGGAAAGCGGCCCGATCCTCAAATCTTGGCTGGGGTGACGACGGTCGCGACGAGGATGCCCCCGGAGTCGACGAGGATGTGGCGTTTGACGCCGTCGACCTTCTTGGCTGCGTCGAACCCACGCGGTCCGGCCACCGGCGATGCTTTGACGCTGGAGGAATCGACAACTGCCGCCGTGGGCCGGCGCTTGCGGCCGGCTCGGGTGCGGGCTTCACCGCGGATCGCAGTCAGTATCCGGTTCCACAGTCCGCTGTGGCACCAGCGCATGAAGTGTTTGTGCGCCGCTGACCAGCCGACGGTGAAGTCGTGCGGCAATTGTCGCCACGCGCACCCCGTGCGTAGCACATACAAGATGGCGTCGAGGTATTCGCGTCATCGTTGTGGTGGACATGGCCGTCCGCCACGCCGATGATCCGGCACGATGAACCTCGCGATACGCGCCCAGGCGGTGTCCGACAAATCGGAGTCATAGCGTCGGCTACGCCGCAGCGCCGGCCCGGGGTCACATAACCGCCGATAATGACCACGTGGTCCGACACGTCACGGTTGGCCAGTGGTTGTCGGTGGGCCATGGGATGCTCACGGCGATGAGTCGGCACACCACGTTTCGTTTCTGTCTCGACCCGACGGTCGAGCAGCAAGACGTGCTAGCACGGCATGCCGGGGCGGCCCGGTTCGCATTCAACCAGTGTCTTGCGATGGTGAAAACCGCGTTCACTGGCCGCAAAACCGACCCGAGTGTGGAAGTGCCGTCGACCGGGTTTGATCTGATCAACGCGTTCAACGGGTGGAAGAAGACTCAAGACGCCGGCCGGGTGTTCGCCATTGGCACCGATAGCGTCGCCGAGCTGGTCGTCACCGGCTTGCCGTGGCGAAACGAAGTGTGTCAGCAAGTTTTCGAGGAAGCCGCTGTGGACTGCGGCCGCGCACTGGCCGCCTGGTCAGACTCACGATCCGGCAAGCGAAAAGGTAAGCGAGTCGGCTTCCCGCGCTTCAAGAAGAAGACCAGCCAGATCGCGTCGTTCCGCCTGCGTAACAAGCACCCCAAGGGTCGCCCGCCAGCGATCCGGGTGGGCGACAACAACCGGCCACATTCAGTCACACTGCCGGGCATCGGGCAGATCGGGGTGCATGACGACACCCGCCGACTGCGGCGCATGCTCGCCAAGGACCGGGCCAAGATCTTGTTCGCCACCATCAACCGCCACGCCGGGCGGTGGTGGCTGTCGCTCGATGTCGAGGCCGCCGACCTGCATCCCACCCACCAACACGCAGCCCGCGATGTGGCCGATCACGGCGGCTGGGTCGGTGTTGACCGGGGATTGTCGGCGTTCCTCGTGCCGCGACCGCTGACGGCCACGAAGTCGCCCGTATCACCGAGGCACCCAAAGCGCTCGCCGCTGGGATGAAACGCCAACAGCGGCTCGCGAAATCATTGTCACGCAAACAGAAAGGATCCCGTAACCGCCGCGACGCCACAGCCAAGCTGGGGCGTCATCACCATCACGTCGCCAATGTGCGCCGCCACTTGCTGCACCAGGTGTCCAACGAGTTGGTCAAGACCCACGACCGGCTCGTCATCGAAGACCTGCACGTGGCCGGGATGCTGGCCAACCATCGGCTAGCCCGAGCTATTTCCGATGCCGGCTGGTCCGAATTCGCACGCCTGCTCAAGTACAAGCAGGCGTGGCGCGTCGGCCAGCTCATCGAAGCCGACCGCTGGTACCCCTGCAGCCAGCTCTGCTCGATCTGTGGAGACCATCGCACCGACCTGAGCCTGGCCGGTCGGGTCTTCCCCTGCGCAAACGGCCATTTTATACCGAAGTTACTGCTGTTTAGGTAGGGGTTTTCCCGGTTTGACCTGGGGTTTTGGCGGGTTTGGTGGTGTGGTGTTTGTCTACCTGACTATGCGGCGATGGTGAGGGGGATGGTGGCTTCGATGAGGTCGAAAGCGCGGCGTTGTTCGGGGGTGGGGTCGGTGAGTTTGTCGATTTCGATGTCGGTGTTGTGGTAGCGGATCCTGTTGCGGGTCAAAGTCTTGAGGTGTTCGAGTAGGCCAGCGAAAGTCCGTAAAGGGTGGCCCTGGGAGTCTTGCTTGGTGGAGACTTTAG
>NZ_UPHQ01000173.1 GCF_900566055.1 Mycobacterium innocens | reverse complement strand
AAACCTCACGCAGAACCAATGATCCAGCCAAACTGCGACCGCTCACGCACCTGACAACAGCCATCGCCCCCTCACAAACCGCCCCACCGCCAAGCCAAATCGCACGCCTGTGCGATACTGCCACCCATCTCACACCGGCTCGCTTATTTGAGGTAGGTGGCTGGTGTGCACGGCGCCGCGGGGACTGGCCGGGTGCACCGGCAGGCCTGCGGGTGCGAGCCGTGGAAGGTCGACGATTACCAGCGCTCCGCCTTCGGGGGCGTCGCTGATGGTGACACTGCCGCGATGCAACCCCACCAGGTCGCGGACAATGCTCAGTCCTAAGCCGGTGCCACCGACCGACCGTGTGGGACCGCCCTCCACCTGGCGGAACCTGTCGAAGACCGCCGCCCGCTGCTCGAGTGGTATGCCCGGACCGCTGTCGGCGATCTCGATGATGACCCGATGGTCGGGATCCGTCGAGACCGAACAACGCACGGTGCCAGTCGCTCGGGTGAATTTGAAAGCGTTGGATAACAAGTTCACCAGTATCTGGTGCAAGTGCTCGGGGTCGAGTTCCGCCGTAACGGGCTGGTCTGCGTTGACGCTGAATTCGATGTCACGGTCTACGGCAAGCGATTCGAACAGGGAGGCACCCAGTCGCACGTGCTCGGCGACGTCCACGTGCGCGTAATTGGGTTGGACGGTACCGGCTTCCAGCCGAGCGGCATCCAGCAGGTTGTTGACGTGCCGTTGCAGCAACCGGGCATTGCGGACGATCAGCTCGAGATCGGCACGTGACGGCTCCGCCGGTTCGGTCGATTCCAGCAGCCTGCGGGCGGGCTCCAGGATCAGCATCAGTGGAGTGCGCAGTTCGTGGCTGACGTTGGCGAAGAACTGGCTCTTCAGGTCATCGAGTTCCTTGGCCCGCGCGTAGAGATCGGCCAGTTCGGCGTTGGCCTCCTTGACCTTTCGGCTTGTCTCGGCCACCTCGTAGGCGCGGGCGAAGACCTCCCGCTCCATCTGCTGGGTGGTGGCTCGCAGCGCGGCCGTCTCCTGCTGCTGCGCCGCGTCGGCTGCTTGCAGGCGGACGAACTCGGTGACGTCCTCCACGCGGTGAATGACGTAGCGCAATGCACCGCCCGAGTCCAGCACCGGTGAGTTGGTGGGGCTCCAGAACCGTTCCTCGAAGTCCCCGTCCGGGCGTCGAATGTCGTAACGCTGCACCGGCATCGCGTCGGGGACGCGATCGCGCAGCACCCGATCCAGCGACACCCGCAGGTTCCGGACTCCTTCGGCATTGGGGTCATCGGGGTTGTCCGGAAAGGTCTCGAAGATGACGTGTCCCAGAATCCGCGTTCGTTCGGTCATCGTCGCCTGCAGGTAGGCGTCGGTGACGGCAACGATCCTCAAGTCAGGGTCCAGTACCAAAAACAGGCCCGGAGCGGACTCGAACAACAGCCGGAAGTCGACAGCCTCAGTCAAACGCGCACCTACGTTCGTGCATCGTGTCAACGCTACTATCGCGCACGCTGCCAATCGGCCAAACCGAAACGTCGATTCAACCCCGGCCGATCCGTCTGCGGCCGTGCCGCAGACCGTGCACGTAGGCTCCCGCCATGCACATCGACGCGATGACGTTTCCCGAGCCGTTGGGCAAGGTCGGTGACGTGGCCCGGCAGGCCCAGGCGGCCGGATTCTCCGGCTTGGTGTTCACCGAGGCGGGCCGCACCGCCTATCTCAGTGCCGCCGTGGCCTCGCAGGCGGCTCCCGGCCTCGACTTGTCCACCGGCGTCGCGGTGGCCTTTCCGCGGAGCCCCTTCGTCACGGCAGCCACCGCGTGGGAGCTTCAGGACGCAACCGGCGGCAGATTCCGGCTCGGCCTGGGCACCCAGGTGCGCCGTCACGTCGTGCACCGCTACGGGACGGCTTTCGACCGGCCCGGGCCGCGGTTGCGCGACTACCTGCTGGCGGTCAAGGCGTGTTTCGCCGCTTTCCGTACCGGGACGCTCGATCACCACGGCGAGTTCTATGACCTCGACTTCATCACGCCGCAGTGGAGCCCGGGCCCCATCGACGCCCCCGATCCCAAAGTCGATATCTCGGCGGTAAATCCATGGATGCTGCGGATTGCGGGCGAAGTGGCCGACGGCGTACATGTCCATCCGATTGGCGAGCCTGGCTACATCGCCCGCCACGTTGTGCCCAACGTGTCCCAAGGCGCGGCAAGAGCGGGGCGCGCACCATCCGACGTCGCGTTGATCGTGCCCGTGCTGACGATCGTCGGCGATAGCGACGAAGAGCGTGACCAGGAACGAGAAGCCGTGCGAGCCAGCATCGCCTTCTACGCCAGCACACCCAACTATGCGTTCATCTTGGACGAGGCCGGATTCGAGGGCACGACCGCCCGGATCCGGGAGAAACAGAAGGCCGGTGACTTCGCCGGCATGGCCGGCCAGATCACCGATGAGCACCTTGCCGTCTTCGCCACGGAGTCGACCTGGGACGGGTTGGCGGACGCGCTGGCCGACAAGTACGCCGCGATCACCGACCGCCTCGTCTTCTACAACGCCCGAGGCGATCGGGAGCGCTTCGAGCGGTACGGCGAGGTTGCCCGCCGCATGCAGCGGTAACACCGACACCGGTGACGGGTTTCGGCGCGACGGGCCGTCAGTCGGGTGGTGACCCCCAGCTCACGGCCGGCTGGCGGCTCGCTAAATTCGAGACGCGATCTCGTCGGAAGGAATGTCATGAACACGCATGTCGAGCAGCTCGAGTTTCAGGCGGAGGCCCGGCAACTGCTGGATCTGATGGTCCATTCGGTGTACTCCAACAAGGATTCGTTCCTGCGGGAGTTGATCTCGAATGCTTCCGATGCGCTGGACAAGCTGCGTCTGGAGGCACTGCGCAACAAGGAACTGAACGCCGACACCTCCGATCTGCACATCCAGCTCGGGGTGGACAAAGGTGCACGGACTCTGACCGTTCGCGACAACGGCATCGGTATGACGCGCGCCGAAGTCGTGGACCTTATCGGGACACTGGCCAAGTCGGGCACCGCCGAGCTCCGACAGCAACTCAGGGAGGCCAAGAGCCTCAAGAACGAAGCCGCCTCCGAGGAGCTGATCGGTCAGTTCGGCATCGGCTTCTACTCGTCCTTCATGGTGGCCGACAAAGTCGAGCTGCTCACCCGCAAGGCCGGCGAGAGCGAGGCCACCCGGTGGGAATCCAGCGGCGACGGCACCTACACCATCGAATCCCTCGACGCATCAACCGCCGGGGCTACACCGGGAACGTCGGTCACGCTGCACCTCAAGCCCGAAGACGCCGAGAACGACCTGTTCGACTACACCTCGGAGTGGAAGATCAGGAGCCTGGTCAAGAAATACTCCGACTTCATCGCCTGGCCCATCCGGATGGAGGTCGAGAAGCGCACCCAACCCGCCTCCGACGACGAAGGTGGCGAAGAGACCGTCACCGTCGAAACCGAGACCCTCAACTCCATGAAGGCCCTATGGGCCAGGCCCAAAGAAGAGGTCTCCGCCCAGGAGTACCAGGAGTTCTACAAGCACATCGCACACGCCTGGGACGACCCGCTGGAAGTCATCGCGATGAAGGCCGAGGGCACCTTCGAGTATCAAGCCCTGCTGTTCATCCCCAAGCACGCCCCGTTCGACCTGTTCAACCGGGATGCCAGCTTCGGAATCCAGCTCTACGTCAAGCGCGTGTTCATCATGGGCGACTGCGACCAGCTCATGCCCGAATACCTGCGCTTCGTCAAGGGTGTGGTCGACGCACAGGACATGTCGCTCAACGTGTCCAGGGAAATCCTGCAGCAGGATCGCCAGATCAAGGCCATCCGTCGCCGCCTGACCAAGAAGGTGCTGGCCACCATCAAGGACCTGCAGGGCGAGCGCCCGGAGGACTATCGCACCTTCTGGACCCAGTTCGGCAAGGTCGTCAAGGAGGGCCTGCTGTCGGACTTCGACAACCGGGAAACCCTGCTGCAGATTTCGTCCTTCGCCTCGACCCACAGCGAGGAGGAAGTCACCACGCTGGCCGAGTACGTGTCGCGCATGAAGGAGGGCCAGGAGCAGATCTTCTATGCCACCGGGGAGTCGCGTCAGCAGATCCTGAGGTCCCCGCATCTCGAGGCGTTCAAAGCCAAGGGCTACGAGGTGCTGTTGCTCACCGACCCGGTCGACGAAGTGTGGGTCGGGGTGGTCAGCGAGTTCGACGGCAAGCCGCTGCAGTCGGTCGCCAAAGGTGAGGTGGACCTGGACTCCGCCGAGGACCAGAGCGAGGCCGAGCGCGAGGAGCAGCAGAAGGAGTTCGCCGACCTGCTCACCTGGCTGAAGGAGACCTTGAGCGAGCACGTCAAGGAAGTGCGGTTGTCGACGCGGCTGACCGAGTCGCCGGCCTGCCTGATCACCGACGCCTTCGGGATCACCCCGGCGCTGGCCCGGATCTACCGGGCATCGGGGCAGGAAGTTCCGGTCGGCAAGCGGATCTTGGAACTCAACCCCGACCACCCGCTGGTGACCGGCTTGCGTCAAGCACACCAAGACCGCAGTGACGATCCCTCCTTGCCGGAGACCGCGGAATTACTTTACGGCACAGCACTTTTGGCCGAAGGCGGGACGCCAGAGGATCCGGCGCGGTTCGCGGAGCTACTCGCCGGCCGGCTGACCCGCACGATATAAGGGGGCCGATGGCTACGGCGGGCCGACGTTGGGCGGGTCGAAGATGACGAGGAAGACGAGTTTAACTACCGACGGCCGAGCTTCTCGCGGACCGTGTCGGTGAGGAACTGCCTCATCGACGTCGGATGAAATGCCCTGGCCGCCTTGGTGAGTGCCTCGCGGGACTCCGCGCTGAGTTCGAGATCGGCTGCGGCGACGTTGAACTCGAGCTGTTCGACGCTGGATGCCCCGGGGATCGCGACCACTCCCGGCAGGCTGATCAGCCACGCCAACGCCACCTGGGCCGGCTTGGCGTCGACCTCCGCGGCAACATCGCGAAGCGTCTGCAGCAGCGGCTCGATCCGGCGCAGGTTCTCCGTGCCGAACAGCGGGTTGACGGCACGCACGCCGCCCGGCCGGTTGTCCACGCCGTACTTGCCGCCCAGCAGGCCCTGTGCCAGCGGGCTGTAGGCGATGACGACGCGGTTCTCCCGCTCGGCGAACGGAACCAGGTCGTCGAGCGCGCCCGGGTGGGCAAGGGAGAAATGCACCTGGTTGCTGATGACCGGGCGGGCGAGCGCGGCGTCGGCCCTTCGCCATCGGGCCAACGAGTAGTTGGACACGCCGGCCGCGCCGATCTTGCCGCTGTCGAGAAGCTCGCGCATTCCGGGCATGATCACCGAATCGGGGACCACCGGATTGGGCTGGTGAACCTGGTAGAGCGGGATGCGGTCGAGCTGCAGCCGCCGGGCGCTGGCCTGCGCGCGCTGCTTGACGACGGCGGGAAACGGCGCGACCGGGAAGATCTTGCTGGCCACCGCGACCTTGTCGCGGCGGTCGCCGAGTGCTTCGCCGAGGATCCGTTCGCTTTTGCCGAAGCCGTAGACCTCGGCGGTGTCGAACAGCGTGACACCGAGGCCGAGGGCGCGCTGCACGATGTCACGGGCCGCGCCGGAGGCGTAGCGGTCCCCGTATCCCCATTCGCGCGAACCGAACTGCCAGGTGCCCAGCCCGATGCGGCTGACTTTTCCCATTCCGTTGACGTCGAGATATTTCATGTCTTACACGGTACTGAGTCGGCCCGTTCGATTAGCCACCGATCGATTCGACGAACGGCGTGAGCAGGCGCGCCATGCCCCGCGCGGCTTCGTCGGCGTCGGCCGGGGGCAGCGCGAGAAAGCTCAGGGCGGCCCGGACCACGGCCTGGCCCATCACTGTCGCGTCGTATTCGTCGGCGTTGACCCAGCTGTGCTGGAAGGTCTGCGACAGCTGGCCCGAGGCATGGTCGACCAGGAACTGGCTCTCGACCGTGATCAACCGGAGAATGTCGTTGGGCGCGTCCTCGGTTCGCAACACCTGGACCAGGGGGTCGTGGTCGACGCGGTCGAAGAAGTCGCGAAAGACCGTCCGCATGGCACCGTAGCCGTCGCCGTGGTGTTCGTCTATGGCCGTTCGCATTCCGGTGACGATGGTGTCCGTCAGTCGAAGGGCATAGCTACGCGCCAGGCCGCGTCGTGACTGGAACTCGTTGTAGATGGTGCCCCTGCTGACGCCGGCCGCCGAGGCCACGTCGGCCATCGTGATCGACGACCACTTCCGTTGGAGCAGCAGGCCGTGCAGCGCGTCGAGCACCCCGTTGTGCATCAGGCTCAACGCGGTGCTCTGATACGGATTGCGGTTTCGCGACGGCTCGGTCTCGACCATGGGGCTGAGATTAGTGCGCACGGACGGTGCTTTCGGCGTCGTGCCCGCCGGGCCGGGGTCGGCGCCCGTAGGCCGACCCCGGGCATGGACCGGCGGCCATCACCGGGTTCCGTAGCGGGCCAGGACTTTGTCGCGCTTGCGCGGATCGATGTTCACCTTGGTGATATCGCCGCCGTAGTGCTCGATTACCCGGTGGTCCATCACCTTCCGCCACAGCGGGGGGAGGTAGGTCAGGGTGATCAGGGTGGCGTATCCGCTGGGCAGGTTGGGGGCACCGGCCATGCTGCGCAGCGTCTGATAGCGGCGCAGGGGATTGGCGTGATGATCGCTGTGCCGCTGCAGGTGGTAGAGGAAGATGTTGGTGACGATGTGGTCGGAGTTCCAGCTGTGCACCGGGGCGCACCGTTCGTAACGTCCGGAAGCGGTTCGTTGCCGCAGCAGACCGTAATGTTCGAGGTAGTTGACCGATTCCAGCAGCGACGCGCCGTAGAACGCCTGGATGATCAGGAACGGCAGCACCTGCCACCCGAAGACGGCGGTCAGGCCGCCGAACAGGACGATCGACATGGCCCAGGCGTTGAGCACGTCGTTGCGCAGGCTCCAGGTGGGCTGGTTGATCCGCTGCATGCGGGTCTTTTCCAGTTCCCAGGCTGACTTGAGTGAGCCGAACATGCTGCGCGGCAAGAACATCCAGAAGCTTTCCGCGAATCGCGCGCTGGCCGGGTCCTCCGGGGTGGCCACCCGCACGTGGTGGCCGCGATTGTGCTCGATGTAGAAGTGTCCGTACAGGGTCTGGGCGAGGGTGATCTTGGACAGCCATCGCTCGAGGTTCTCGCGCTTGTGCCCCAACTCGTGGGCGGTGTTGATGCCTACCCCGCCGACGACGCCGATGGTCAGCGTCACGCCGATTTTGGAGATCAGGCCCAGGCCGCCGCTGATGCCGAGCCAGCTCAGGTCGTCGGCCGCCCACAGGTAGCACGCCAGCACCAGGCTGACCATCTGGAACGGAATGAACGCGTAGGTGCAGTAGCGGTAGTACTTGTCGTTCTCGAGTCGCTCCATCACCTCGTCGGGCGGGTTTTGGCCGTCGGGGCCGAAGAACAGATCCAGGATCGGCAACAGCACGTAAAGCAGCAGTGGCCCGATCCACCACAACACCGGCGTGGCGGCGTTCCAGCCGAGTTTGCCGAACACCCAGGCAAGCGCGACGCTCACCGGCAATGCCGTGGGCAGGACGAGTCCCACCAGCCACAGGTGTCGCTTACGGTCTCGCCATCGTTCGACCGGAGACTCTTTTACTGCTCCCATTGCGGTGGTCCCCATGATGTTTCCCTTCTGGACTAGGTCACCGCCGGGGCCGGCGGGCCGACTGAGATGAACATATCATATTATTTGTGCAATCGGTAGATAAATGATCCGATTTGTTCAAAATCCCGGGCGGGCGGCTCTGGCGCCGCGGTGCGCGCGGACAGCCCAATCGCGGAGCCAGCACCGTGCGCCGCGAAATCGCTTACCATGCAATATTTTTCGTATCCGACTGGCATCGACCGAAGTCGACGGGGATAACGCGAGCCGGGTTTGACCGCGGCACCCACGGGGTATCAACTGCGCCATGACCAGCGCTTCCGTCGCCGTCCGCACACCCACTCTCGAGGTTTGGCCCGGCCGGGCCTACCCGCTGGGCGCGACATACGACGGGGCTGGCACCAATTTCGCGCTGTTCAGCGAGGTCGCCGAGCAGGTCGAGCTGTGCCTGTTCGACGCCGACGGCACCGAGACCCGGATCACCCTGCCCGAGGTCGACGCCTTTGTCTGGCACGCCTACCTGCCGACCATCGAACCCGGCCAGCGCTATGGGTATCGGGTCCACGGTCCCTACGACCCCGGCGCCGGGCACCGGTGCAACCCGAGAAAGTTGCTGCTGGACCCGTATTCGAAGGCCATCGACGGCATTTTCGACTGGAACCAATCGCTGTTCGGTTACACCTTCGGTGACCCGGAGAGCCGCAACGAGGACGATTCGGCGACCAGTATGCCCAAGGCCGTGGTCATCAATCCCTATTTCGACTGGGGCACCGACCGCCCGCCGAATCACCACTACGCCGACACCGTCATCTACGAGGCTCACGTCAAAGGTCTGACGCAGACGCACCCGGACATCCCGGAGCACCTACGCGGCACCTACGCCGCGGTGGCGCACCCGGCGATCGTCGAGCACCTCACCAGCATCGGTGTCACCGCGATCGAGCTGATGCCGGTGCACCACTTCGCCAACGACTCCACCCTGGTCGAGAAGGGGCTCTCGAATTACTGGGGCTACAACACCATCTCGTTCTTTGCGCCCGACCCGAAGTACTCCAGCGCCACGTCGGCAGGTGGGCAGGTGCAGGAGTTCAAGGCGATGGTGCGCACCCTGCACGAGGCGGGCATCGAGGTCATCCTCGATGTGGTCTACAACCACACCGCCGAGGGCAACCACCTGGGCCCGACGCTGTCGATGCGCGGAATCGACAACGCCGCCTACTACCGGCTGGTCGACGACGACAAGCGCTACTACCTGGACCACACCGGTACGGGCAACAGCCTCAACGTCGGTCATCCGCACTCGCTGCAGCTGATCATGGATTCGTTGCGCTACTGGGTGACCGAGATGCACGTCGACGGCTTCCGGTTCGACCTGGCCGCGACGCTGGCCCGGGAGTTCTACGAAGTTGACCGGCTGGCAACGTTTTTCGAACTCGTGCAACAGGATCCGACGGTCAGCCAGGTCAAACTCATCGCCGAGCCCTGGGATGTCGGGCCCGGCGGCTACCAGGTGGGCAATTTCCCGCCGCAGTGGACGGAGTGGAACGGGAAATACCGCGACACCGTCCGCGACTTTTGGCGCGGTGAGCCCGCCACCCTCGACGAGTTCGCCTACCGACTGTCCGGATCAGCCGATCTCTACGAGCACACCGCGCGCCGGCCGGTCGCCTCGATCAACTTCGTCACCGCCCACGACGGGTTCACGCTGCGCGACCTGGTGTCCTACAACGACAAGCACAACGAGGCCAACGGCGAGGACAACAACGACGGCGAAAGCTACAACCGGTCGTGGAACTGCGGCGCGGAGGGACCGACCGACAACCCCGGCATCAACGAGCTGCGAAGCCGCCAGCAGCGCAACTTCCTCACCACCTTGCTGCTGTCCCAGGGCGTGCCGATGATCTGCCACGGCGACGAACTCGGACGCACCCAGAACGGGAACAACAACGGCTACTGCCAAGACAACGAAATCACCTGGGTCAATTGGGCCGAGGCCGACACCGGCCTGCTGGATTTCACCCGCGCGGTGTCGGCACTGCGCGCCAACCACCCGGTGTTTCGCAGGCGCCGGTTTTTCAGCGGCAAGCCGGTGGGCCGTCGGGGCGAGGACGGGTTGCCCGACATCGCCTGGTTTGCCGCCGACGGCTCGGAGATGACCGAGGAGGACTGGGGCGCGAGCTTCGCGAAATCCATCGCGGTGTTCCTCAACGGCCACGGCATTCCCGACCATGACCCACGGGGTCAGCGGGTGCTCGACGACTCGTTCGTCCTGTGTTTCAACGCACACCACGAGCCGATCGAGTTCACCTTGCCGCCAGACAAATTCGGCGAGAGGTGGCGCACGGTGATCTATACCGGCGCCCGGCAGGTGGCGCCCTGCGACGAATTGCCCGCCGCGGCAAGGCTCACCGTCGACGCGCGCAGCGCGGTGGTGCTGCAAGCCGCGCGCCAATCGCAGAGCCAGTCCGATGTCGTCGGCATTGCCGGGCAGTAGCGTTTCGGATCGGGTGCCCGACCAGCCGTCTCGCCGAGCCTGTAATTTTGCAGGCCCGTACTCGTACTTTGTCTGCAATAACACAGTTTCGGCGACCCGATACGCTGTGGCTTTGGCGGGTCTCGTCGCACAGGTCAACGCTTGGGGTAGGAGGCGGCTATGTCGAAAACGGTGGTCATCGGCGCCTCGAGCGGCTTGGGGCGCTGCATCGGCATCGGACTTGCGCAGCGCGGCGACGACGTCGCGCTGCTCGCGCGGCGGCTCGAGCGAACCCAGGCCGCTGCCAAGGAAGCTGGCCCCGGTGCCATCGCCCTGGACTGCGACGTCACCGACGAGGCGTCATGCCGATCGGCCATCGCTGCGGCCGCCGAGGCGCTCGGCGGAATCGACAACCTCGTTTACGCCCCGGCCATCAGCCCATTGGTCCGCTTGGTCGATACCGATGCCGACACCTGGCGGCGAGTCTTCGACACCAACGTCATTGGCGCGGCGGTGGCGACCGCGGCAGCGGTGCCACACTTGGCCGCCGCCTCGGGCAAGGCGGTCTACCTGTCATCCGACACGGGTGGTTACACACCGCCGTGGCCCGGTCTCGGCGCGTACGGGGTCAGCAAGGCGGCTCTCGAGAGACTGGTCGAGGCGTGGCGAGCCGAGCACCCCGATATCGGGTTCACCTGCCTCATCGTGGGCGAGTGCGCGGGCGGCGAGGGCGATGCGCGGACCGGAATGAACATCGGCTGGGACAGCGAGCTTGCCAGGAAGGCCTATCCACTGTGGCTGTCCGCAGGCGCCATGCCGGGCAAGTTGATGCCGGTTGCGGACCTGGTCAATGTGGTGCACACCATCCTGCGCACCGACGCGGCAACGTCGATGCCGATCGTGGTCGCCAGGGGGGCATCGGCCGCCGGCGGACCGGTTCTCGACGCCGGTTAGGGGAGCCGGCCTGACGCGCAGCGCGAGCGTAACGCCAGGGCGATATTCGGCGGCGCGATTTTTCGCCGTGGCGTTACGCCCGGCGAAAAACGCCTGGCGTCACCCGGTTATCAGGCCCCAGAGGCCGGCCGACCCCGCTTCCAGTGCCGCGCGGGTGACCTGCTCGTCCCAGTAGTGGACCGAACCGAACTCCGAGCGCCACGCCAGGGCCGCGCGGGTGTACTCGTGCAGGCGGTGTTCGCGCGTGGTACCCATCGCGCCATGGACCTGGTGGGCATTGCGCACCACGACCGAACAGGCCTGACCCGCACACGAACGCGCAACGGCGACAAGGAAATCCAGGTTCGGCGCGGACCAGTCGCTGCGAACCGCCGCGGTGAGCGCGGCCTCCGTCGCGGCCCGGGCGAGGGCGGCCTCGGCGGCGATGTCGGCGATCAGGTGCTGGATCGCCTGGAATTTCGACAGCGGCCGACCGAACTGGACCCGTGATGTCGCATGCTCGATGGACAGCTGCACAATCCGGTCCAGTGCCGCACATACCTGGATCGCCCGCACCAGCGCGGACTTGCGCGCCAGCGTCGCCACCACCGGCGCGGCGGCCGGAACCCCGCGCAGCACGGCGGAATCCGCCGATACCGTGTCGCGCGGTTCACCGATCAGGTTGGTACCAGCGGTGATAACGAGCGATTCTGCCGCCACGTCGGCCAGCTGGTATTCGGAGCCGGTTTGCCAGACCAGGACGATCCGGTCGGCGCCGCTGGCCCAGGGGACGTCGTCGGCCACGCCCCGGTCGTCGAGCAGACACACCGTCCGCACCGCGCTGTCGGCGGGCATCCGGTTGGCCTGCAACAGCCAGCACGCCAACAAATCGTGTTCGGCCAACGGAATTCGCACCGCATGACGAACCGCCGCAGCAAGCAGCTCGGCCGCTTCGTACCAGCCGGCACCGCTGCCGCCGGACTCTTCGGACCCGGTGAGTCGCACCAGGCCGAGATCGTCGAGGCGTCTCCACAGTGCTGCGTCACCCACCACGCCCCCAGGATGGGTGTCGCGATAGCCGGCGAAGACGGCGTCCATCATCTCGGCCAGGGCGGGGTCGACCGGGCCGGTTGGATCGACGGTCGTCATCGCAGCCCCAGCCCCCGCGCGATGACACCCCGCAACACCTCGTTGGTGCCGCCGCGCAGCGTGAATCCCGGACGCTGGTCGATCGCCCGCGACACCAGATCGGAGTAGCGCGAATCACCAGCTGCGTGCCGGTCGGCGAAGTCGGCGATGTCGCCTTCGGCGGTGGTGCCGAGCACCTTGACCACCGCTGCGGCGACGTCGGCCCGATCATGGCGTTGCAGCGCACCCGCCACCGCGGCCGACATCTGATGCAGCCCGGCAATCCGCGCCACCAGCCGGCCCAGCTCGGCATCGTGGGAAAGTCGTTGCAGGGCCATGTTTTCCGCGACCGAAGCCAGCAGCACGAAGGTCGACAGGAAGCGTTCGGGCCCGCTGCGCTCGAAACTCAGCTCGGATGTCACCTGCTGCCAACCATCGCCGATTTCGCCGAAAACCATGTCGTCGGGCACGAACGCCCGGTCGAGGATGACCTCGTTGAAGTGGTGGTCGCCGTTCATCGAGACGATCGGACGGATCTCCACGCCGGCCGCGCGCAGGTCGACGATGAACTGACTGAGCCCGGCATGCCGATCGGCTCGATCCACCGGTGCGGTGCGGGCGAGCACGATGAACGCGTGCGCGCGGTGGGCGCCCGACGTCCAGACCTTGGTGCCCGACAGCGACCAGCCACCCGCGACGCGTTCGGCTCGGGTGCGCACACTGGCCAAATCTGAGCCGGAGTCGGGTTCGCTCATGCCGATGCCGAAAAAGCACTCGCCACGCACAATCCGCGGCAGGAAATGCGACTTCTGCTCGTGGGTGCCGTATTTGAGCAGCGACGGCACGATCTGGCGGTCCGCGATCCAGTGCGCGGCCACCGGAGCACCGGCTGCCAGCAGTTCTTCGGTGACGACGAACCGCTCCACAAATGAGCGTCCGTGGCCGCCGTATTCGACGGGCACGGTCATGCCCAGCCAGCCGCGTGCTGCCAGCGCCGCGGTGAACTCCTCGTCCCATTGCGTCAGCCAGGCATCGACGGACGGCGTGAACGCTCCGGCTTCCAGTTGCTCGGCGAGAAACGCGCGGACCTCGGCGCGCAACGCGTCGGTCACCGACGGGTCGACGACGGCGGGCGGCACCAACCTGGGCGGTGCCATCAACGCGTCTTCCACTTGGCGATGCGGTGCTGGTGCTCGGGGTCGCGATGTGCCAGCGGTTGCATGGCCGCGGCCAGCCCCAGGGTCGACTCCAGGGAACCGGTCCGCGACTCCTGCAGCAGACGCTTGGACATCCGCAATGCGTGGGCGGGATTCTTGCTGATGCGTTCGGCCAGCGCCTGTGCTTCGGTCAGCAGTTCGTCGTGCGGGACCACGCGGCTCACCATGCCCCACTGCAGGGCGGTCGCGGCGTCCACCCGGTCGCCGGTCAACGTCATCTCCGCGGCGCGTTCGTAGCCGACGATCCGCTGCAGAAACCAGGTGCCGCCGTCGCCGGGGATCAGCCCGAGCTGCACGAAGCTCTCGGCGAACCAGGCGCGTTCCGACGCGACCCGGATGTCGCACATCATCGCCAGGTCGCAGCCGGCGCCGATGGCCGGCCCGTTGATCGCGCCGATCAACGGGACCTCGAGCCGGGTCAAAGCCCGCGGGATCCGCTGGATCCCGTCGATATAGGCGTGCCGCTGGTCAAGTGCGTCCAGCCCGAACATCCCGTCCCGGTTGGCCATCTCCTTGACATTGCCGCCCGCGGAGAAGATCTTGCCCGTCCCGGTCAGAATGACTGCGCAGACACTGGTGTCGGCGTTGGCGTCGTCGACGGCGGTCTCGAATGCGGTGATGAAATCCTTGCCGGTGATCGCGTTGCCGACATCGGGCAGGTTGATCGTCCAGATCCGGATCGGTCCGTTGCTGGCAATGTCCAAGACGGTGCTCATGACGGAAACTGTAAGGACTCGGTCTTGCGCCAACCCGCGCGCGGTGCCCGAATAGAACCGGCGGCTTTCGCCGATGCCACGTGGGTGCTGGCTTCAGCGCGGAGGAGGAACCATGCCCGACGTCGCGAAGTACGGCCCGTGGGCGGTGATCGCCGGCGGTTCGGAGGGCGTAGGAGCGGAATTCGCCAAGCAGTTGGCCGGTGCCGGGCTGAACCTGGTGCTGATCGCGCGCAAGCCGGCACCGCTGGCCGACACCGCGGACAGGTGCCGGGAGTTCGGTGTACAGGTTCGTACGATCGCCGTGGATCTTCTTGACCCCGAATCGATTTGGCGGATCAGCGCGGAAACGGCCGACCTGGAGGTGGGCCTGCTGATCTACAACGCCGGCGCCAACACCTGCCGGCAGAAGTTCCTCGACGCCGACCTGACCGATGCCGGTCGAGTCATCGACCTCAACGTGACCCGGATGCTCGAACTGGTACATCACTTCGGCAGGCCGATGCGGGCCCGCCGTCGCGGCGGCATCCTGCTGATCGGTTCGACCGCGGGCACTTACGGCTCGATGCGGCAGTCGGTGTATTCCGGCGTCAAGGCGTTCAGTCGGCTGTTCGCCGAGAGTCTGTGGCTGGAGCTACGCGACTACGGGGTTGACGTCCTCGAGTTGGTGCTGGGGGTGACCCGCACGCCGGCCATGGAGCGAGCCGGGCTGAACTTCGACGTGCCGGGGATCTCGGTGGCCGAACCCGCCGACGCGGCGCGCGAGGGTTTACAGAACTTGGCGGCCGGCCCGGTGTTCATCGCCGGAGACAACGCCGCGGCGGTGCGCCGCGGCAGTGGACCCGATCGTGCCGCGATAGTCCTCGGCGGGCACCGGCTGATGCAGAAACTCATCGCCGGAGCGCGGCGCGATGTGTCAGGAGATCGACGCTGAGATCGTCAGCTGCCCGGCCCGATGACGAAGCAGCGGCCAGTGCTGCTGTCCAGAAACACTTCTGCCACAGTGGATTGGTTGATGGTCGCAAACTCGAAGCGGTGTACTTGTTGCCCCGGTTGGATATCGGCTTCCTGGGACTCGGTGGTGCCGTCCTTCTTGCGCACCACCGCGGTGACCTTGTCGGGTTTCGACATGTTCTGCGCCTCATGGAAATACCACACCTCGATACCGGCCCCGGACGACGTCGCCTGCCAGCCGTCGGAATAGAAACACCCGGGATTGCCCTCGGCGTCCGGCGGCGGCGGTGGACAGATCGACAACCCCACGCACGGTGCGGTGGTGGTGGGAGTCGGCGCCGAGGTACCGGGTTGGGTGGCGCTCGCGGTGGTCGTGCTGACCGTCGTCGAGGTGGAACTCGAAGCCGACGCGCGTGGCGGCGCCTGCTGCTGCGACGCGCATGCCGCGATCCCCGGCCAACTCAGCGCGAGGACGACCAGCAACCTGACTATCGGCATCGTTGCGCCACGACGCGTGGAAAGGAGTCGTCATGTAGGAGGCGGCTGTCTGAAAGTGCTTGCTGCACAGGAGATGAAGGTTTTGTGGCCCTTCGGCGTCGTCCTTTCGGGGGATGGCGTCAAACCACC
>NZ_UPHQ01000060.1 GCF_900566055.1 Mycobacterium innocens | reverse complement strand
CGCTACCACCACACCGACATCGAGATCGACAAACTCGCCGAGGCCACCCCCACTCAACGCCGTGCTTTCGACCTCATTGAGGCCACCATCCCCCTGACCATCGCCGCGTAGCCACAAACACAAACCAGCAAACCAGCAAACCCCCAGTTCAGGGCGGAAAACCCTTACCCAGGCAGCCGTAACTTCCGCTTAGTGAGCGTCACGCAACTGCTGGGCGCGCTTGGCCGCGTCGCCGCCGGGCGGTGGTCGGACCACGTCGGGTCCCGAATGCGGTCCATCCGGATGATTGCCGTCGCCGCTGCCCTGGTGATGATGTTGCTGGCGGTGGCCGATCACCTGCACTCGACTGTCGCGGTGGCGCTGATGGTCGCCGCGTCGGTGATCACGATGCTCGACAACGGCTTGGCGTTCACCGCGATCCCCGAAGTGGCCGGGCGTTTCTGGAGCGGACGCGCGATGGGCGCCCAGAACACCACCCAGCGACTCACCGCGGCAATCGGGCCAACCGGTATTCGGCGAGGTGATCGAAGTGTCCAGCTATCCGCTGGCCTTCGCGGTGTGCGGACTGTTTCCGCCGCTGGCTTGGCCGATTGTGGCGCAGCAGCACGCGCGCACACGCGCGGGCGGCCGGCTAAAGCTGCTATGTACGCAGATTTGTCAAGGGGGGCAGGGGGAAGCGGCGCCCAGGACCGTCGTCGTGGACGCCGCTTCGGTTGCCGTTCGATCTTCACGTAGGTGACGAGCGTGTCGGTGTCGACGCGTTGTCAGTCTGATATTCGCGGGTTGGTTACCAGCAGGGCGGACTGTTTCGGCTGGAGCGGTTCGCAAGTCTAAAGGTCGAGCGTGTTCTCAACGGTGCGTTGGGATTACTCATAGCTTAGGCGCGGGTCGCTCCTCAGGCGCTGCCGTCACGTAGGTCGGATCGATCGGACGTGTTGGCCGCTGTTGGCCCATTCTCGGGGTCCTTGCCGGGGCCGGTCGCCGTGCAGCGCCGGGGTCAAGACGGAGCGCCCGCAGCGCAGCGAGGACGAACGGTCTTGACGCCCGGTCCAGCGGCGGCCGAGGATCGTAGGACTCCTGGATGGGCATGAGCGACATGGGCTCAGTTGTCGAGCACGGCCAGTGACCAGCACCAGCCGGCGAGTTCGCGGGCGATCGCGGCGTTGGCGACGGTGACGCGTTTGCCGCGTTCGTCGAAGGCTTGCCAGCGGGCGTGCAGGCGTCGGTTGCCCGCGTGGCCCCGGGCCCGCGCCGCCGTGCTGGCCTGATCCCAGCGGCGCCGCAGCGCCACACTGGGCCGATACGTGCTGCGGTGGTGCCAGGCCGCTTCCACGAGCAGCCGGCGGACGTGTCCGTTGCCGGTCTTGGTGATCGGCCCCTGCGCGCGTGATCCGCCCGAGGACGACTCGCTGGGCACCAACCCGAGATAGGCGCCGACCGAGCGTCCGGTCAACCGGTGCCAGTCACCGATCTCCACCGCCAACGCGAACCCGGTCAGCGTGGACACACCGCGCAGGCAACCCAGCCGGGTTACCACCGGCGTGTACTCGCTGTCGGCGGCCAGCGCCGCGATCGCCGTGTCGAGCCGATCCCGGCGGTCGAGAGTGGCCAGCATGGTGTCCAACAGCGTGTCGTAGGCCAGCTGGCGCGCCGGCACATCGAAGCGCTGGCGCGTAGCCACAACTCGTGCTTGCCGGTCCAGGCGCGACCGCCATAGTAGACGATCCCTTGGCGCAGGAGCAGTTTGGACACCCGATGGCGCGCCGACATCAGATCCTTGCGGGTGGCCTCCCGCGCGCGCACCAGATCTCGTGCTGCCTCCTGGGTAATCGACGGAATGCTCACCGCCACAATTTCGTTCAAATGCAGCAACCGGGCCAAGTGTCGCGCGTCGCGCCGGTCGGTCTTCACCCGATCCCCGGCCGGGCGCTGCAGCTTCGACGGCGCCGCCACCACGCACTCGATCCCGTTCGCCGGCAAAAAACGCGCCAGCCCGTACCCGGTCGGACCCGCCTCATAGGTCACCGCCACCGGACCCGGCAACTCCCGGATCCAGGCCAGGATCTCGCCGTGCTGCGGCGTCAACCGCCGCTCGAAGACCTCCCCCGTTTCGCCGTCGAATCCGCACGCCACCACCGAGCGTGCGTGCACATCCAACCCGACACTGATCCGAAAATTATGGTGAGTTGACTGCGGTGCGGACCACGGCGCGTTAGGCCGCGGGCGTGAGTGTGACGGTGTAGCCGAGAGCTTCGAGTTGGCGGATGTGGCTGCGCTTTTTGGTGTTGGGATCGACGTGACGGGTGTAGTGATCGGCACCCAGATCCTGGTAGTGGGCCTCTGGATCCTGCAGCAGGTGCCAGATGATCACCAGGATAGAACGGCCGACGGCGACCACAGCCCGGGATGGGCCGCGGCGTCTGGCGAGGCGCCGGTAACGAGCCGCCAGGAACGTGTTCGTCTTGCTGGTGCTGACCGCGGCCTCGCCCAAGACACGCGCCAAGTACGGACTGCCATGTCCCGGCGAAGCGCTGCGTTTAGTTTTGCCCGCCGAGGAGTTGATGCCCGGGGCGAACTTCGCCCACGAACACAAGTGCCCGGCGGTCGCGAACCGCGACATATCGACCCCGATCTCGGCGATGATGACGGCCGCAGCGACTGGGCCGATACCCGGGGATCTCGTCGAGACGGGCCGCGGCCTCGGCGAAAGGAGCCAGCTGCGTCTCGATCTGGGCATCAACAGCGGCGATGTCGGCGTCGAGGGACTCGATCCGCGACAACATGCGCGCCAGCAGGAATCGGTGATGATCGGCGAAATGCCCATCGAAGGCCTGCTCGAGCCGATCGATCTTGCCGCGCATCCGTGACCGTGCCAGCTGAGCAAGCACCTTCGGGTCGCTTTCACCGGCCACCAGCGCGGCCAGCATCGCCCGCCCGGACATCCCGAAGATGTCTGAGGCCACCACCGACAGCTTGATGCAGGCATCTTCCAACAGCTTTTCGACGCGGTTCTTTTCGGCCGTGCGCGCCGATACCAGATCGGTGCGGTAGCGGGTCAGATCCCGCAGTCGACGAATCGGCCATGGCGGTACGAAACTGGGCCGCAGCATCTGCCGCTCAGCAACTTTGCACAACCACACCGCGTCGAGCACATCGGTTTTCGGGCGACCGGGCAGATGCTTGACATCGCGGGCGTTGACCAGCCACGGGTCAAGCCCGTGTGCCTCCAACAGGTAGAACACCGGCTTCCAATACGACGAGGTGGCTTCCATCACCACCCGTTGGATGCGCATCTCGACAAGCTGATTGGCCAACTCAGTCAGCGACGCCGTCATCGTCGAGTGCGTCGACACCTCCTGCAACCGCCGCTTGCCGCCGGCCGGCGCCGGCACTCGCATACAGCACACCAACTCCGCCTTACCGATATCCAGGGCCGCCACCCTGGCAATGATCTGCTCCTCATCATGGGATTCGGCCAACATCGCCGTCGCCTCCTCACTGCCACTCACACCGGTTCATCTCAAGGGTGTGGTCGCCCGCGGATATCGCATGGGACAACGAGTCTGATCCTCGTGCTCGAACTAGCGGCAACAGTGAAGGGCCCAAATGCGGCATCCGACGCCCGGCTCGATACACGGCCTCGCAGGACCACAGTGT
Source organism: Mycobacterium innocens (assembly GCF_900566055.1). Lineage (GTDB taxonomy): Bacteria > Actinomycetota > Actinomycetes > Mycobacteriales > Mycobacteriaceae > Mycobacterium > Mycobacterium innocens. Next base: position 15,523 of record NZ_UPHQ01000060.1, on the reverse strand, counting down.
TAGACGGCGTCGACAGGCGACCACCACACAATTTTCATCCCCACAGGGCGACCGCCAGGTCACAATGGCTCGTACGCTGATACATCACTGGGGCCTCCCACATCTTGTGTGCTACCGGCCAGGACCACCCTCACCGGTAAACCCACGGTCACATGTGAGCGAGGCCTCAGCCCAGACCCTCATACCGTCTAAAGCGCCGCGGCAATCCGGTCGCCGACCGCGGTGGTCGGCAGCCGTTCGTCGCCCCGAGTCGCCAGGTACTTCTCGACCGCCCGGTCCACCCGGTCGGCGGCGTTGTCCTCGCCGACGTGGGCAAGCAGCAGCGCCACCGACATGATCGCCGCGGTCGGATCGGCGATGCCCTGACCGGCAATGTCGGGCGCGCTGCCATGCACCGGCTCGAACATCGACGGGTTGGTCCGGGTCGCGTCGATATTTCCACTGGCCGCCAAGCCGATTCCGCCGCACACCGCCGCCGCCAGGTCGGTGATGATGTCGCCGAACAAGTTGTCGGTGACGATGACGTCGAAGCGGCCGGGGTCGGTGATCATGTGGATGGTGGCGGCGTCGACGTGCTGATACGCCACCTCGACGTCGGGATACTTCTCGCCGGTCTCCTGCACGGTCCGCCACCACAGGCTTCCGGCGAATGTCAGGACGTTGGTCTTGTGCACCAACGTCAGGTGTTTGCGGCGACGGCGGGCCCGCTCGAACGCGTCGGCGACCACCCTGCGCGCACCGAACGCGGTGTTCACGCTGACCTCGGTGGCCACCTCGTTGGGCGTGCCGACCCGAATCGCACCGCCGTTACCGGTGTAGGGGCCCTCGGTTCCCTCGCGCACCACCAGGAAGTCGATGTCGGGGTTACCCGCCAGGGGGCTGTTCACTCCCGGGTAGAGCCGGGCCGGCCGCAGGTTGATGTGGTGGTCCAGCTCGAAACGCAGTCGCAGCAACAAGCCGCGCTCCAGGACACCGCTGGGCACCGACGGATCGCCGATCGCCCCGAGCAGGATGGCATCGTGCTCGCGCAGTTCGGCGAGCACCGTGTCCGGTAGTAGCTCGCCGGTGGCGTGGAACCGCCTGGCGCCGAGGTCGTAGCCGGTCTTCTGCACGCCCGGCAGTACCGCGTCGAGGACTTTTACGGCTTCGGCCACCACCTCGGGACCGATGCCGTCGCCTGCGATGATCGCCAGCTTCATTGGCGCCGCTCTCCCCCGCAAGCGGGTGGGGGTACCTCCCACTTGTGGGGGCGTGCCCCCACCTCATCGCTTCGTCCCCCGCAAGCGGGCGGTGCCCCCACTGCATCGTCGCCGGCGCGCTTCACGACAGGTCGACCACTTCGAGTTCGTCGGCGCCGACCGCCGCGACGATCGCCGACCGGACATCGTCGGGCACAGCCTGATCCAGCCGCAGCAGGATAGTCGCGCGCGGACCCTCGACGTCCTCGGACAGTTGAGCGGCGTGGATGTTCACCCCCGCCGCGCCGAGCATGCTGCCGATTTTGCCCAGGGCCCCCGGCTGGTCGACGTAGTGGATGATGAGGTTGATCCCCTCGGCACGCATGTCGAAGTGGCGGCCGTTGATCTGCACAATCTTCTGGGTCAGTTGCGGGCCGTACAGCGTGCCCGAGACGTTCACGACGGAGCCGTCCGCGCCGACCGCACGAACGTCGACGACACTGCGGTGGTTCGGGCTTTCCGAGGCCTTGGTGATCTCCGCGGAGACCCCGCGCTCGGCGGCCAGCGCCGGGACGTTGACGAAGGTCACCGGATCCTCGATGACCGCCGAGAACAGCCCGCGCAGGGCCGAAAGTTTCAGCACCTCAACGTCTTCGGAGGACAGCTCGCCGCGGACCTGTACCGACAACGACACCGGCAGGCCGTGGGAGAGGGCGGCCGCCAGCACACCGAGCTTACGCACCAGGTCCAGCCAGGGGCCCACCTCTTCGTTGACCACTCCCCCGCCGATGTTGACCGCGTCAGGAACGAATTCTCCCGCCAGCGCCAGCCGGACGCTTTCGGCAACGTCGGTTCCGGCGCGGTCCTGGGCTTCCACGGTGGATGCCCCCAAATGCGGTGTGACGACCACCTGCGGCAGCTCGAACAGCGGGCTGTCGGTGCATGGTTCGCTGGCGAACACGTCGAGACCGGCCGCCCGCACGTGGCCACTGGTGACGGCGTCGGCCAGCGCCGCCTCGTCCACCAGGCCGCCGCGGGCGGCGTTGACGATGATGACGCCGGGTTTGGTCTTGGCCAAAGCTTCTTTGTCGATCAGACCTGCGGTCTCGGGCGTCTTGGGCAGGTGCACCGAGATGAAGTCGGCGCGGGCCAGCAGGTCGTCCAGGGACAGCAATTCGATGCCGAGCTGCGCAGCGCGGGCGGGCGAGACGTACGGGTCGTAGGCGACGACGTGGGCGTCGAACGCGGCGACCCGCTGCGCGACCAGCTGTCCGATGCGGCCCAATCCGACGACGCCGACGGTCTTTCCGAAGATCTCGGTGCCGGAGAACGAGGACCGCTTCCAGGTGCGCTCGCGCAGCGTGGCATCGGCGGCCGGGATCTGCCGGGCCGCGGCCAGCAGCAACGCCAACGCGTGCTCGGCCGCGCTGTGGATGTTCGACGTCGGGGCGTTGACCACCAGCACGCCGCGCGCGGTGGCGGCGTCTACGTCGACGTTGTCCAGTCCGACGCCGGCGCGTGCCACGATCTTCAGCTTGGGAGCCGCGGTCAGCACTTCGGCGTCCACGGTGGTGGCCGACCGCACCAGCAGCGCGTCGGCCTCGGGCACGGCGGCCAGCAGCTTTTCGCGATCCGGACCGTCTACCCAGCGCACCTCGACCTGGTCTCCAAGGGCAGCGACCGTCGATTGGGCAAGTTTGTCGGCGATTAATACAACAGGCAGGTTCACCCGGACAGCGTAGCGGCGACCGCGAGCGCGGCGGAGCCGGGCGCTGCGGGTCGGCGCCATCGGCCCAGCGGCGACCGCGAGCGCGGCGGAGCCGGGCGCTGCGGGTCGGCGCCATCGGCCCAGCGGCGACCGCGAGCGCGGCGGAGCCGGGCGCTGCGGGTCGGCGCCGGCTGGCGGGACGGGGTCGCCGCCGGCGGCTCGGTCGGTTGTAATCGACGGGTGGACGTCACCGTCGTCGGCAGCGGGCCCAACGGGCTGGCTGCCGCCGTCATCTGCGCCCGAGCCGGCCTGAAAGTACAGGTACTCGAGGCCCAGCCGACCTTTGGGGGCGGCGCGCGCAGCGCGGCCGACGTCGAATATCCCGGGGTCGTGCACGACGTGTGTTCAGCGGTGCATCCGCTGGCGCTGGCGTCGCCGTTTTTCGCCGAGTTCGACCTGCCCGCACGCGGTGTGACACTGGCCGTACCGGAGATCGCGTATGCCAACCCGCTGCCGGATCGGCCGGCGGCGATCGCCTACCGCGACCTGACCCGCACCTGTGCCGAGTTGGACGACGGTGCGTCCTGGCGGCGCCTGCTCGGCCCGCTGGTGACGAATTCCGGTGCCGTCGTGGACCTTATGCTTGGCGACAAACGTTCGGCGCCCGCTTCGCTGGTGCCGACCGTGCATCTCGGATTGCGAATGCTGACCCAGGGCACGACCGCCTGGCGCTCCCTGGTGGGCGAAGACGCCCGGGCGCTGTTCACTGGCGTTGCGGCCCATGCCATTTCACGGTTGCCATCGCTGGTGTCGGCGGGCGCGGGTCTCATGCTGGCCACCCTCGCCCATTCGGTCGGCTGGCCGATCCCGGTGGGCGGCAGCCAGGTGATCGCCGACGCGCTGATCGCCGATCTGCGGGCACACGGTGCTGTGCTGACCGCGGGCGTCGAGATCACTTCTCCGCCTTGCCCTCCGGGCGAAGTCGCCGTCTTCGATACGGCACCGACCACTCTGTTACGCGTTTACCGTGACGCAATGCCGGTTGGATACGCTAAAGCGTTGCACCGGTATCGGTTTGGCTCGGGTGTGGCGAAAGTCGACTTCGTGCTCGGCGACGAGATTCCGTGGTCGGATACCCGGCTCAAACGGGCACCGACACTTCACCTCGGCGGCACCCGCGAGGAGATGGCGCGAGCCGAGGCAGACGTCGCGGCAGGGCGCCACGCCGACTGGCCGATGGTGCTGGCCGCAAGTCCGCACCTCGCCGACCCCGGCCGCGTCGATTCCGCCGGTTGCCGGCCCTTCTGGACTTACGCCCACGTGCCTTCCGGCTCGCGGGTCGACGCGACCGAGGCAGTCACGCGAATCGTCGAGCGGTTTGCACCCGGATTCCGCGACGTCGTCGTCGTAGCTCGTTCCGTGTCTGCCGCACAGCTGGCCGACCACAACGCCAACTATGTCGGCGGCGATATTGCGGTGGGCGCTACTTCTGTCTGGCGTGCGATCACCGGGCCTACGCCACGCGTTAACCCCTGGCGCACACCGATTCCCAAGGTGTACCTGTGTTCGGCGGCCACTCCGCCCGGCGCGGGCGTGCATGGCATGTCCGGTTATTACGCCGCGCGCTCAGTCTTGCGGCATGAGTTCGGTATTCGAGACGTCCCTGGACTGGCTCCGTGATCGCATCTGACTACTGCTCCGAGGTGAGGGGCACCGGTGCGGCAATCGCGAGGAACGCGGTGACTATTGCCGTAGCACTTGGCGCTCGTCGGCCGCCGGGTCAGATGTCACCGCAAATCGGCGATAACAGTTCATAGTTGACGCCCAGCACGCGATATGTCGGTTCGGCCCGGCGGTCGCAGGTAATGAGTGGCAGCTTGTGCTTGCGGGCGGCAGCACCGACCAGACCGTTGTAAACCGCGCCGCCGGCCAAGCCCAGTTCGGCAAACTCCCGCAACAGGTCTTTTGTATCCGGCGCGGACAGGAAGCGAGAGTCCGGAAAATTCGTCTCCGCTAAGCGAAGTGCCGCAGCAGGATTAAGGCGGTGTGGCGGGGGCAGTCGGGTGAGGACCGATAGCAGCTCCGCCGCGGCATGCCCCGACATTCCACGCCGACATGCGAGGAGCCGCGCTCGGGCGGCGAGATGAAACGGATTCTCACGCTGCGCCAGCGCAAGTGCAGCGCTGCTGTCGACCAGGACGTGTTCAGCGCTGGTCGGCAAGGCGCAACTCCCTGACTGCGTCGGCGTCAATCTCTGGCCCACCACTGGGCAGCAGCAGAAGCCCGTCCTCTTCGACGAGGTCGTCGGCTGCCACGCTTTCGATCCGGATCGCCGCACCGTCGAGGGAAATTTCCACCTCACCAGAGGTAATGCCCGCCTGTTCACGAAGCGACTTCGGGATTACCAAGCGTCCGGCCTTATCGATGGTAGTGCGCATACCATCAGGCGACCATTACTTTGGTACTGAAACGGTTCGACACGGGCCTCGATCGCCAAGTCGTCGCGGCCGGCGGGGGTACCCGAGCGGGGACATACGCTGACCCCATGACGAAACTCGCAGTCATCTACTACTCAGCTACCGGCCATGGAACGACGATGGCCAAACGGGTCGCCGCGGCGGCCGAGGCAGCCGGTGCCGAAGTCCGCATTCGCCACGTGACCGAGACCCGCGACCCGGCCGCGTTTGCGCACAATCCGGCCTGGACGGCGAATTACGAAGCAACGAAAGGTCTTCCGGCCGCCACCGGTGACGACATCGTGTGGGCCGACGCGGTGATCTTCGGCTCCCCCACCCGCTTCGGTTCAGTCGCCGCGCAGTTGCGTGATTTCTTGGACGGACTCGGCGGTCTGTGGGCTGAGGGCAAGCTCGCCGACAAGGTGTATGCGGGCTTCACCTCGTCTAACACCCTGCACGGCGGTCAGGAGACCACGCTGCTGACCCTGTATGTGACGCTGATGCATTTCGGCGGCATCATCGTGCCACCCGGATACACCGACCCGCTGAAGTTCGTCGACGGCAATCCCTATGGGGCAAGCCTGGTCTCGACTCACGACAATATCAACGAGTTCGACGGGGCGACCGGTGACGCGTTGGAGCACCTGGCGCGCCGGGTAGTCCAGGTCGCGGACCGGCTCAGGTCGTCGGGCTCCTCATCATCGCCCCTCAGGAGGTAGTCATGCGCGAAAGCGAATTGATCGGCACAGCACGGTTAATCGGATCCGTGCCGAACACCGTGGCACCGGTGTTCGCCAAGGGCGACATTGAGCTGTACGAAGTAGACCCGCCGCTGTGTGGTTTCCGAGTAATCGCGGCCTCACAAACGCTTTGGGCGATCCGTGTCCATACGCCACCGACTCCACCCGAGGATCCGGTCTCGACGGCGCTGTACGGGGTGACCGGTGGCGAAGCCCTGAACATCTCGGCGGAGCAAAAGCTACCGGGAAGTGCCGATGGCAGATCCCCAGCCCGGGCTCTCGCCGGGATCGGATACCGGGTGTTGTGATCGTCGACTCGCCGGACGTGGACTCAGGACGAAAGATGGCCGCGCGAGCTTGGTCTCGACCCACGACACAGCAACGAGTTCGACGACGCGACCAGCGACCCACCGGACCACGTCGGGCGTCGGGTGGTCCAGACTGCCGACCGCCTGCGCCGACACTGAACCTACGCACGCGACACGCCGACGCGGGTGTGCGCAGATTCAGTCTCGACGCGTCGAAAGCTACGCCGTCTCGGTGATCGGCCGGTCCACCCAGCTCATCAGGTCGCGCAGCTTTTTGCCGGTGACTTCGATGGGATGCTCAGCATTCTCCTTGCGCAGCTGCTCGAGTTCCTTGTTGCCGCCCTCGACGTTGGCCACCAGCTTCTTGACGAAGGTGCCGTCCTGGATCTCGCGCAGGATCTCGCGCATCCGCTCCTTGGTGCTGGCGTCGATGATGCGCGGACCCGACAGATAGCCGCCGAATTCGGCGGTATCGGACACCGAGTAGTTCATCCGCGCGATCCCGCCTTCATACATCAGGTCGACGATCAGCTTGAGCTCGTGCAGCACCTCGAAGTAGGCCATCTCGGGCGGGTAGCCCGCCTCGACCATCACGTCGAAACCGGCTTTGACCAATTCCTCTGTGCCGCCACACAAAACGGCCTGCTCACCGAAAAGGTCGGTTTCGGTCTCGTCTTTGAACGTGGTCTTGATGACGCCGGCGCGGGTGCCGCCGATGGCCTTGGCGTAGGACAGCGCCAGCGCCTCGCCCTGACCGGTCGGGTCCTGGTCGACGGCGATCAGGCAAGGCACGCCCTTGCCGTCGACGAATTGGCGCCGCACCAGGTGGCCGGGTCCCTTCGGTGCGACCATCGCGACGGTAACGTCGGCGGGCGGCTTGATCAGGTTGAAGTGGATGTTGAGTCCGTGACCGAAGAACAGCGCGTCACCGGGCTTCAAGTTGGGCTCGATGTCGCCTGCGAAGATCTCCGCCTGGGCGGTGTCGGGGGCCAACAGCATGATCACATCGGCCCACTTGGCAACCTCGGCCGGCGTGTCGACCTCCAGACCCTGCTCTTCGACCTTGGCCCGCGACTTGGAGCCCTCCTTCAGCCCGACGCGCACTTGCACGCCAGAGTCGCGCAGGCTCAAAGAGTGCGCATGGCCTTGGCTGCCGTAGCCAATGACGCCGACCTTGCGGCCCTGGATGATCGACAGGTCTGCGTCGTCGTCGTAGAACATCTCTAATGCCACTGTTGCGTTTCTCCTCGTTGGTTATTTGACAGTGCCGATACACCGCGGGCCGCGGGACAACGACACCATTCCGGATTGGGCGATTTCGCGGATACCGAAGGGCTCCAATACTCGCAGCAGCGCCTCGAGCTTGCCGCGGTTACCGGTGGCCTCCACGGTCAACGATTCCGGAGATACGTCAATCACGTTGGCGCGGAAGAGGTTTACCGCTTCGATCACTTGGCTACGGGTACCGGCGTCGGCGCGGACCTTGATCAGCGCCAATTCCCGGGACACCGAATGATCCTCGTCCTGCTCGATGATCTTGATGACGTTGATCAGCTTGTTCAGCTGCTTGGTGACCTGTTCGAGTGGGGTCTCCTCGCAGGCGACCACGATGGTCATCCGCGACATGTCCTTCTGCTCGGTCGCGCCCACCGCCAACGATTCGATGTTGAAACCGCGCCGGGAGAACAGCGCCGCGACGCGCGCCAGCACGCCGGGTTTGTCTTCGACCAGGACCGACAGCGTGTGCGTCTTAGGCAACGAACCGGTGCCCATCAGGCGTGCCCTTCACTTTCGTCGTCGAACAGGGGACGGATGCCGCGGGCGGCCTGGATCTCGTCGTTGCTGGTGCCGGCGGCCACCATCGGCCACACCTGTGCGTCGGCGCCGACGATGAAGTCGATCACCACCGGGCAGTCGTTGATCGCCCGAGCCTGGTTGATCACGTCGACAACGTCTTCCGCACGCTCGCAACGCAATCCGACGCAACCCAACGCCTCGGCCAGCTTGACGAAGTCGGGGATTCGGTGCGAGTGGGTGGCCAGGTCGGTCTGGGAGTAGCGCTCCTCGTAGAACAGGCTCTGCCACTGCCGCACCATGCCCAGGTTGCCGTTGTTGATCAACGCCACCTTGATCGGTATGCCCTCGATCGCGCAGGTGGCCAGTTCCTGGTTGGTCATCTGGAAGCAGCCGTCGCCGTCGATCGCCCACACCTCGGTGTCGGGCAACGCGATCTTGGCTCCCATGGCCGCCGGGATGGCGAACCCCATGGTGCCTAACCCGCCGGAGTTCAGCCAGGTCCGCGGCTTTTCGTAGTTGATGAACTGCGCCGCCCACATCTGATGCTGGCCGACGCCGGCGACATAGACGGCGTCCGGGCCGGCGATCTCGCCCAGCTTCTCGATCACGTACTCCGGACTGAGGCTGCCATCGCTTTGCGGTCCGTAGCTCAGCGGATAGGTCTTTCGAACGCCTTCGAGATACGCCCACCAATCGCTCAGATCGAGGGTCCCGGGAATGTCGTAGTGGCGCAGCATCGCGATGAGCTCGGCGATGACGGCCTTGACGCAGGCCACGATGGGGACATCGGCGTGCCGGTTCTTGCCGATCTCGGCCGGGTCGATGTCGGCGTGGATGACCTTGGCCTCCGGGGCGAAGGAGTCGAGCTTTCCGGTAACCCGGTCGTCGAAACGGGTGCCCAGCGCGATCAGCAGGTCACTACGCTGCAGCGCTGCCACGGCGGCCACCGTGCCGTGCATGCCCGGCATGCCCAGGTTCTGCCGATGGCTATCGGGAAATGCTCCGCGGGCCATCAGTGTGGTGACCACCGGGATGCCGGTCAGCTCGGCCAGTTCGCGGAGCTGCTCGGTCGCCTCGCCGCGGATGACTCCGCCGCCGACGTACAGCACCGGCTTGCGCGCGGCGGCGATCAGCTTGGCGGCAGCGCGGATCTGGCGGTTGTGCGGTTTGGTGTTGGGCTTGTAGCCGGGCAGATCCATTCGCGGCGGCCAGCTGAACGTGCACTGGCCCTGCAGCACGTCCTTGGGGATATCAACGAGCACGGCTCCGGGACGACCAGATGCCGCGATGTGGAACGCCTCGGCGATCACCCGGGGAATCTCGTCGCCGGTGCGGACCAGGAAATTGTGCTTGGTGATCGGCATCGTGATACCGGAGATGTCGGCCTCCTGGAAGGCGTCGGTGCCGATCAGCCCGCGGCCGACCTGACCGGTGATGGCGACCACCGGTATCGAGTCCATCTGCGCGTCGGCCAGCGGCGTCACCAGGTTGGTCGCACCCGGGCCCGACGTCGCCATGCACACCCCCACCCGGCCGGTGGCGTGCGCGTAGCCGCTGGCGGCGTGGCCGGCGCCCTGCTCGTGGCGGACCAGCACATGGCGCAGCTTCTGGGAGTCGAACAGCGGGTCATACACCGGCAAGACAGCGCCGCCCGGAATCCCGAAGATGACGTCGACGTCGAGCTCTTCCAGGGACCGGATGACCGCCTGCGCCCCGGTAAGTTGCTGCGGCGCAACATGTCCGGGTTGGGGCACCGACGGTTTGGCGCCGTTTTTCCCGCCTTGCGATGTCGGTGGGTGTGGCATCGTTGGTGCGCTCACTGTCCTGTTAATCCTTTATTGCGGTGGCGGTCTCGTTGGTGGGCAAGAAAAAACCCCCGCCAGCTCAGCTGCTGCACGAGGGTTGCGCGTTGGTGCTCGATCGACCTAGTCAGGCACCAACGCGCCGACCAAGTACTACAAGCAGTGTGGGGAGCATTCCGGGCTCTCCGGCGGTATCCATAGCGTCTGACGGTAGCCTTCGTACAGCTCAACCGTCAAATCCGGTGCCGTCACACGGCCGCGCGTGTGGGTGGGACCGCGCGGCCGCGGCATGGCGCGCGAACGGTGGAATGATACGAGGGTGGTTACTGGCTCACCGGTGGTGATCAGGGTGTCACCGATCGCGCACCTGGCCGTGGGATTTGCGACCCTGGGACTGCTCATACCCGTGCTGGCGTGGCCGCCGAGTGCGCTGCTGCTGCTCATCCCGGTGCTGTTATCGGCATTGATCGTCAGGCTGCGCACCGTCGCCGACGACGACGGGGTGACGGTGCGGACGCTGCTGGGTAGTAGGACGGTGCGCTGGGACGACATCGACGGCCTGCGGTTCCACCGGGGTTCGTGGGCGCGGGCCCGACTCAAGGACGGTACCGAGCTGCGATTGCCCGCGGTCACGTTCTCGACCCTGCCGCAATTGACCGAGGCCAGCTCGGGGCGGGTTCCCAACCCCTACCGGTAAGGGCGTTCAAGCCAGCGGGTTCACCCCGTTGAGGAACACCCACACGACGATCCCGGCGGCAATGCCGGCCAGTAACGCCACAAATGACCCGATGAAGGGGCGTTGTGCCCAGCCGCGGCCCGCGTCGAGGCCGTAGCGGCCGGGGCCGCTCAAGATGACGGCAACAGCCATCACCACCAGCGAGATCTGGTATTCGTTCCCGTCGGGCAGGAAGTAGGTGAAGTGCGAATGCGGCCGGGCCGAGACCATCGCGAGCAAACCATTGATCAGGAAGGCCAGTGCTCCCGCCGCCGCCAGCGGGGTGAACAGGCCCAGTACCAACAGCACTCCGGCGACGATCTCGCCGCCGGCACCCACATAGGCGAGGATGTCGGCGTGCTGATAGCCGACGTCGGACAGTGAGTTCTTGAATCCGGTGACCCCGGAGCCACCCCACCAGCCGAACAGCTTCTGCAATCCGTGGGCTATCAGGACCGCGCCCAGCCCGACGCGCAACACCAGCAGACCCAGATGCTGCGTGCCGCGCCGGCCAGCGGCGCGTACTCGCTCGTCGTCCTCGTCGATGTCGATCGCGGGTGCTGACGGCATCGCCCGCACGGACGGCTGCGGCTGGGCGTATGGAAGTGGCTCCTGTGCCTCGATCAGGTGGTATCCCGAGTTGACGACACCGGAATTGACGGGGTCATAGGGCGGGATGACGGTGGTGGTACCGGTATTTCCAAAGTCGCCCGAGTAGCTGCCGGGGCTCAAATCGTCTTCGGGGTCGACCAGGCTTGCCGAAACGGGGCGTCCCGCGGTTGGCCCGGGAGAACCGTCCGGCCGCTGCCAATGTGAATCATTCGAACTGGTCACTCGTGCCAGGGTAAGGGCATTTAGTCCTGAATTTGGGATTTGAGCGGCGCTTTCGCCTGTTGAGTCGGCAGTTCGTGCGCCGCGAGCCCCGCCGGAGGCCCCAAATCGGGCTCCGGCAGACCACCCATGGTTGATTGGGCCTGCGATGCGGCGGTGGCAGGTGGCGGTGGCAGGTGGCGGCGGCGCAGCCAAAGTCCGTAGCCTGTCGGTCATGCGGATACGGCGGTCGGTTCGGTGCGCGCTCACCGCGTTGTGTGCGGTGATGCTGGTCGCGAGCGGCTGCGCGCGGTTCGACGATGCCCAGTCGCAGCCTTTCACCACGAATCCCGAACTTCGGCCGCAGCCCAGCTCGACGCCTCCCCCGCCGCCGCCGCTGCCTCCCACGCCATTCCCGAAGGCATGTCCGGCGCCGGGCGTCATGCAGGGCTGTCTGGAGAGCACCAGCGGCCTGATCATGGGTATCGACAGCAAGACCGCCCTGGTCGCCGAGCGCATCACCGGCGCCGTCAAGGAAATCTCGATCAGCGCCGAGCCCAAGGTGAAGATGGTCATCCCGGTCGACTCGGCCGGTGACGGCGGCTTGATGGATATCGTGCTGTCGCCCACTTACTCGCAGGACCGGCTGATGTATGCCTACATCAGCACGCCTAGCGACAATCGCGTCATCCGGATAGCCGACGGCGACGTCCCGAAGGACATCCTGACCGGCATTCCCAAAGGTGCCATCGGTAACACCGGGGCGCTGATTTTCACCAGTCCCACCACGCTCGTTGTCATGACCGGCGATGCGGGCAACCCGGCGGTGGCTGCCGATCCCAATTCGTTGGCTGGCAAGGTGCTGCGCATCGAACAGCCCACGACCATCGGACAGGCGCCGCCGACGACGGCGCTGACCGGGATCGGCTCGGCCGGCGGCATGTGCATCGATCCCGTCGACGGCTCGCTCTACGTCGTCGATCGCACGCCCGGGGCAGACCGGCTACAGCGCATCACCAAGAAGTCGGAGGTCTCGACGGTGTGGACCTGGCCGGACAAGCCCGGCGTGGCCGGGTGTGCGGCCATGGACGGCACCGTGCTGGTCAACCTGATCAATACCAAGCTGACGGTCGCGGTCCGGCTCGCGCCGTCGACCGGCGCCGTGACGGGCGAACCCGACGTCGTCCGTAAGGACACGCACGCACATGCCTGGGCCCTGCGGATGTCGCCGGACGGCAACGTCTGGGGTGCGACGGTCAACAAGACCGCCGGTGATGCGGAGAAGCTCGACGATGTGGTGTTTCCGTTGTTCCCGCAGGGCGGCGGATTCCCACGCAACAACGACGACAAGACCTAGCCCCGTCGCGGGCCGGACCGCCGCAGCGCCCTCGCCGGGACGTGACCACGGCCGTCACATCAGCTACAGGAGCCACAGGAGCCTCTGGGGCTCCTGGTACTAGTCGCGGCCGGCTATCAGCGACAAATCCATACCGCCGCAACGTGTCGCTCAGCGCGCCGCCCCATCCCAGAGTGGCCAATGTGGCTGACGATGTCACTGAGGTGATGATGTGATCAGCAGGTGCTTAAGCTTAAGGCACATCGAGGGTGAACCTCACGCCGTATCGGCGCGTCACCTCAGTGGGTTCGTAGAACCGCCCCGTCGGTTCCTGGTGGCCGGGGTCGAGGTCGTCGATGTCAGAGAGGTAAAGCAGCTCGTCGGAGCACTCGGGAGCCCAGACGCTCACGGGCTCCAGCAGGTAGCACACGTGGTCGCCGACATCGCTGCGACTCACTGTCCTGCCGACGAACCACGCCACCGCGTCATCGAGAATCGGCATCCCAAACGGGCCGGCGCGCCATGGGCAGCGAGCGAATTTGTCGGTGTCGTCCGCCGTTTGGGTGGCGAACAGTTCGGCCAGGGCTCGATGGTGCTGCGCCAACAAATGCACCGCCACATGGTCAGATCGGCCGGCCACCTCGGCGGTGCGATTACTCCTGGGCATGCCGATCATGAAACTCGGGGGGTGCACGCTCGTTTGAGTGGCGAAGCCGACCAGACAACCTGAGGGGTGACCATCTGCCTGGGTTGTCACCACGAATACCGGGGAATCCAGCATCGTCATCAGGTCGTCGAACGATTCATCGATCACCTCAACATCATGAATCGCCACGACCTCTTTCGACACCTTTCGTAGCGAACTCGTAGAGACCAGTCGGCGAACCGGCAGCCGGGCTAACCCTGCCCGCAGGCCGCCAACACCAACTCGCGCACCCGGGCCGCGTCGGCCTGCCCGCGGGTGGCCTTCATCACCGCGCCGACGATCGCTCCCGCCGCAGCCACCTTGCCGCCCCGAATCTTCTCGGCCACATCGGGATTGGCGGCCAGTGCCTCGTCGACCGCGGCCTTGGTCAGCGAGTCGTCGCGGACCAGCTCCAAGCCGCGGGCGGTCATCACCTGCTCGGGTTCGCCCTCTCCGGCCAGCACACCTTCCACGACCTCGCGGGCGAGCTTGTTGGACAACTTGCCGTCCTCGACCAACCGCACGACGGCCGCGACCTGGGCAGGCGTGATGGCCAGTTCGTCCAGCCCGATACCGGCCTCGTTGGCCTTCTGCACCAGGAAGTTCCCCCACCACGAGCGCGCCTCCTTACTGGAGGCTCCGTGCTTGACGGTCTCGGCGACCAATTCAACCGCGCCGGCGTTCACCAGATCCCGCATCACCTCGTCGGAAATGCCCCATTCCTGCTGAATTCGCTTGCGGCTCAACCACGGTAACTCAGGAATGGTTTGGCGCAGTTGCTCGACCAGCTCGCGGCTGGGTGCGACGGGCTCCAGATCGGGCTCGGGAAAATACCGATAGTCTTCTGCGGTCTCCTTGGTGCGGCCGGGGCTGGTGTAGCCGGCCTCGTGGAAGTGCCTGGTCTCTTGGGTGATCTGGCCGCCGGCCACCAAGATGGCGGCCTGACGCTGCATCTCGTAGCGCACCGCGACCTCGACGCTTTTGAGCGAATTGACGTTCTTGGTTTCGGTTCGGGTACCGAATTCGGTTGTGCCCCTTGGCTTAAGAGAGACATTCGCGTCGCAGCGCATCGACCCCTGGTCCATCCGCACGTCGGATACGTCCAACGCCCGCAACAGGTCTCGCAAAGCGGTAACATAGGCGCGGGCGACCTGCGGCGCACGTTCTCCGGCTCCCTCAATGGGTTTGGTCACGATCTCGATCAGCGGCACGCCGGCACGGTTGTAGTCGATGAGCGACGTCGTCGCCCCGTGGATGCGGCCCGTCTCGCTGCCGATATGGGTCAGCTTGCCGGTGTCTTCCTCCATGTGAGCACGCTCGATCTCGACTCGCCAGGTGGTGCCGTCTTCCAGCGGCGCTTCCAGGTAACCATTGATGGCGATCGGCTCGTCATACTGCGAAATCTGGTAATTCTTCGGCATGTCCGGGTAGAAGTAGTTCTTCCGGGCAAAGCGGCACCAGGGAACGATCTCGCAGTTCAGCGCCAAGCCGATGCGGATCGCCGACTCGACCGCGGCCCGGTTGAGCACCGGCAGCGAACCGGGCAGCCCCAGGCACACCGGGCATACCTGGGTATTCGGCTCGGCGCCGAACGCCGTAGCGCAGCCGCAGAACATCTTGGTCGCGGTGGACAGCTCAACGTGAACTTCCAGTCCGAGAACCGGATCGAAGCGGGCGACGACGTCGTCGAAGTCCAGCAGGTCAGCCCCTGAAGCCCGGGCGGCAGCAGTCATGGGCTCGATCCTAGTGCCGACCGGGAGACCGTTGCGAGTGAGTGATCTTTAGTGGTCACGCGACTCGCACCCCATTTCGGGGTTGTTCGGCAGCCTTGCGGCTGCGTCCCTTCCGCGCTTCACAGCCACCGGCCGGGCCAGGCCCGGTCTTACGGTCGGCTCCACGCTTGACGGCGGCCCCAACTGGGCCGACGACGCTAATGGTGTCCTCGTAGCGTGCGAGGTTGATCGCGGCGTTGTCATCACGTTGGTGTG